>CAZZEF010000431.1:738-2510 GCA_964652875.1 uncultured Planctomycetaceae bacterium | reverse complement strand
ATGAATTTTCCGTAATCACATCAAAAGAACCGCCGATTCACATAGTCAATCGGCGGAAATAACGGAAATTTTAAAATAAGAGCAGTATAAAACAAAACAATCGGAAAATGCAATACGGATCAAAGAATGGGCAACGCGTAATATATTGGGACCATGCCCGTTTTTCGCCGAACCTTTGAAGCCAATCGACGGAAAGAAAAACACCGTTCGATCAAGGCTTCACTCGCAATCGGGTCGATTTTAGATCAGTCGATCCGGGAGACGGCTGAACGATCCGCGTCCATTCAACGATTCGGGGACATGAAGAAAATTATTCCAGCGTTATCGACAAATCAGCGCTGATGATTAATTCGGAATACCGGCCCGGGCGCTTTCTTGCCGTTCTTTCTTGTCGAAAAGAAAAACAAGTGATCCTGGCTCTGAACAGTTTGTCCATCAAACAGACAATGATCTTTAAAGGCGACAGGTCACGTTTCCAATATCAGCTCGGACTTTGTCTGATTTATTCACGCGAAGCATTTTCGATAAAATAAAACCGGTATCTAAAACGAAATATCGTTTGTATATACCGGTTTTATTTTAAATGTTTCGATCTTTCGGCGTTGAAATGAAAATTTCAAAAGAGAAAGGAAAGATCGGATTATTTAAACAGCGAATTCATGATTTCAAGAGTTTTATCGGTGAGGACCTGTCCGCCTTCGGCTCCGACATGATTACTTTGCGGAATAGCGCCGTAACCGCCTCGTGACGCGGCCCCTGCGGACGGAACATAACCGGCAATGGACCGATTGTCGGTCAACTGAACAACGAAGGTTTGAGCCGCTTTGCTGCGCGCTTTGATCTGAACGCCGAAATCGGTATAAAGTTCATAAGGATTGGTACAGACAGCGGTCGGACCTATTCTTAAAACGTGAACGGAAACCGGATAGGTTGGATTTTTAACGCCTTTCTGGGCTTCATAACGCTTGACAACCCGATTGGTCCAGGAATAAAAAACATGCGGGCCGCTGGCGCCTTTGTCTTTGGCTTCTTTGCGAAGTTTGTCATAATTGGCCGCTTGCGCTTTGAACTCTTCATAAAGTTCTTTGGATACTTTTTGCTGCGGAACATCGAACGTTACAAATTTATGCGTCAGCGGAACATTTGTAATTTTGTCTTTTTCGACAACAGGATAAGTGTTATCGATCGCGCGGACTATTCGACGGGCCAGTTCATCAAGATCGTTTACTTTGCGAAGATTTCTCATTCTCGCTTCGGCGGTTTTCTGATACAACGGACGGGGCGACATGTCGCCTGCGGCTCCGCAAAGTCCGACGACGCAAACGTCTTTGCCGTATTTGGCGTGAATCATTTCGCGCACTGGATGCCAATAGTCAGCGTCAACGGTCGATTTTCCTTCAACGAGCTGGGCGGGACAGCTTACATTGACGATCATTGCCAGTAAGGTGTTTTTCATATCCCAAAAGAACATCGTATTGACGTCATGATCTTCCATTCCTTCAATAGCGCGGAATTTGGGATCATTTGTTTTTCCGTACATGATCGCTTTGCCGTTATTGTAAACGGCCCGGCGATTGTAAGCGATTTTCGCGAAATCGACACCGTAAGAAAATTGAGCTTTAACTCTGTTTTTCCAGGCGGCCGCTATTTGCGGAACGACTTTTTTGGTTATATATTGAGCCGCTTCGTCTCCCTTCATGACATCGGTCCGGTCAGAAACATAAGAGTCACCGGTGGCTATCGAAGTGTGAGTATGAGTGGCGGAAAGAATA
>CAZZEF010000431.1:0-728 GCA_964652875.1 uncultured Planctomycetaceae bacterium | reverse complement strand
TTTCGGGGATCTCTTTTTTAACCGCGTTTCGAATCGCTTCGTTCAAGTTTATCTGAATACTGCAGATGTCCAGCGCGACGAAAATGGCGGAATCGACCATTTTGCCGTTTTCCCGGGATTCAAGAGCGAGAATATTAGCCAGAAGGGGCGTATCAATTCCTTTGCTGACGCGTGTGTGCATTTGTCCCTGTAAATAAACTGGACGGTCAGGGGTATAGTCCGCCGATGCCCGACCGACGTATAAATCGGCTCCGTAAGAAACCGCGCCGATCAACGATAAAACAAGAAATGACATAAATACAAAACACTTTTTTAATTTCATTGGCGTTCTCCTTGTTTAAAATGATTATTCAACATAATGAATTTTTGGTTTATCTCCCGAAAAACGGGATTTGACGTTCATCGAAAACAGCGGGTTTGATGAAAAATCGATACCCAGTCACATGAAAAATGATACTGAACGGAGTGAACAGAAGCAAAGGGGAACCGATGCTTATACAGGAACTTTTTTCCTGGCGTTTTCATTTTTGTTTTTCTGACACAACAGTAAATTTTATTTTAACAGAGTTGAAAACGATTGTCAAATTTTATATCGATTTTATTCTGAAATTTCCTTTTTGTGTCAAAAGTCGGACCGGGTTATATAATCAAAGATAAATTTACTTTTGATATACTGTTTTTATTTTAAATTTTCCGCCATCTTTGTCGATTGACTGCGTGAATCGGCT
>CAZZEF010000430.1:0-2520 GCA_964652875.1 uncultured Planctomycetaceae bacterium | reverse complement strand
GTCCGTATTGAAATTCTGTACTCCGGAAGTTTTTAATTCGTTGGTTTCGCACTTGGCGGACGGAGCGAAAAAGGAAGAAGTGTTCCGTTTGACCGACGACGGAATTATTGAAGTAACCGGATCACATATTGGATATTTGGCGACCCCGAAAAATTATCGGAACTTTACGATTCGGGGTGAATACTCATTCAAAGACAAAAACACCAACGGAGGACTTCTGGCCCGAATAACCAAACCGGCGCCGACCTATCTTCCGCGCTGCGTTGAAATACAGGTTATGTCCGGCAAGACGGGTGATCTTTTCGGTTTTCACGATTTGGTAATTAAAGGAGATATTCAGCGGCTTGAAATCGGAAAAAATCATAAAATGGTCGGCAATTACTGTTGGGTTCACGCAATGCGCGATACCGAGAAAACCAATGTTTCCGACTGGAATAAAATTGAGGTAACCTGCTTTGAGGATCTGATCTTTGTCCGTGTCAACGGTCAGCTGGTCAATTGGTCGTATGAGATCGAAAAAATCGATACTCCTGTCGCCATTCAGTCGGAAGGCGGACCGATCCGTTGGCGCAATCTTCAGCTGACGGAAGAATTATAAACACAATCATTAATTAACAAGAGTTGATTTTCATCCGTTTTATACCGCTTGTATTTTAAATTTTCCGTCATCTCCGCCGACTGACCGTGTGAATCGGCTGTTCATTTGGCGTTATATCGGAAAGTTCATGATGGAATCGGTATATTTGATATTTTTCAATTTACAGACAATAAAAAATCGAATTTTCAAGATAATCGAACAACAGAAAAGTTTTACGGATCTCTTTTTAAATTGTCAGCATCAAACCGAGACGCTGAAAAACAAATCAGGCCGCGTTTTATAGAATGTTCCAAAATTCAAAAACGCGGTACTGATTTCTTCGATTTCCAAGACGTTGGAAGAAACAGGGTAATAAATTTCATCCGGAACCATTTAATTATGTTCCGGATCGACGGCAACGGCCTGTTCATACTGCGCGATTTCTTCTTCCAGTTTTTCTTTATTAATAGAAGAAACGCTGTATTCTTCGTTGAGCCATCGCTTCATATCGATCATTTTACAGCGGGAAGAACAAAACGGAAGGATATGACTGTCATCCGATGGAGTAAAAATTTTCCCGCACAACGGACATTTCATTTTTCGTTCTCCGTATATACACGGTCCAAACCGGTTAAACTCATTTCAAAAATCATTAATCATTTTTATTATTTTCAGCGGGAGCGGCCTGTTTGGGCATCGGGGCAGCCAGAACAACTTGAGCGGGCCGGACCACTCGATCATGCAGCATGAACCCGGGCTGAACTTCAACGATAACAGTGCCCGCGGGAAATTCGGCGTTGGGGATCTGCGCGATTGATTCATGAAAATTCGGATCGAACGGCTTATGAAGCGCGTCGATCTTAACGATATGATGATTTTTCAAAACATCGACGAACTGCTTACTCATCATTTTCAAGCCGTCCAGAATCGCTTCCGGATGAAGATCCTTTTCGGCGGCTTCAAGAGCGCGCCCCATATTATCCCAAACCGGAAGAACGGCCCGGGCCAGATCCATCGACGCGTATTTCGTCCGGTCTTCCATATCGCGCCGGGCACGATTACGGTAATTTTCCAATTCAGCAAGCGCCCGAAGACCGCGGTCCTTGGCGTCGTTGCATTCTTTTTTCAACGACTCCAATTCAGATTCTTTTATTTTGACCATTTTATCTTCAGTTTTATGATCAGCTTCTTTCATTTTTTCAGCAAATTCAGCCGCCAGATCCTCTGCCGCCGTCTCTGTTTTTTTTACTGTTTCGTCGATTTTGGATTCATGTTTTTTCTCATGATGATTTTTTTCATGAGCCGCCGGGTCATGAACTGCCTGTTCGTGAGCGGCCGTTTTTTTCAAATGATCTTCTTTCGTCATATCTTCATCAATCTCCCTGGCCGGGAATTCGGACGGCTCCGTTTTTTTACTTCCGGAAGCCTTGTCCGTTTTTTTACGATTCTTCACAAAACTTTTCATATTGTATCCTTATCGTCAGAAAATTTTTCGAATATCTCTTCCGCTTTTCAGCGGCGCCGCGCTTCTTCCGAACAGTCATTATTCGATCTTATTTTTCCATTTCGTCATTCAAGTACTTCAAGTTACGAAGCCTCCGACAGACAATACGGCAAACATTTCTGACCGCGGAATAAAAACAGATCCATTGGATCATTCGGCGGAAACGCTTAAGATTACTCTGAAAAAACGTTTCCGACATAAGAACGAAAAGTTATACAGTCCGTTCCCCGCCGTTAAATTTTGAGTTGTTTAATTATTTTTTATCGTTCTCTTTTTTCTCGTCTTTTGGTCCGGAAAAATATTCAGAGATAAAGTTTTTTACTTTACCATAAAACGATTTTCTTTCCGGAAGAACATTATCGCCTTCAATTTCAGCCAATTTACGCAAAACGCTTTCATGTTCAGGAGAAACCTTTTTGGGAACCTCAATAAAGATCTG
>CAZZEF010000429.1:0-2520 GCA_964652875.1 uncultured Planctomycetaceae bacterium | reverse complement strand
GGAGTTGCGCTAATCGGCATTTGACCGGCGCTGACCGGAGCGGAATAAGGGGCGGACGCGGATCCGTTCGGAGTTGCGCTAATCGGCATTTGACCGGCGCTGACCGGAGCGGAATAAGGGGCGGACGCGGATCCGTTCGGAGTTGCGCTAATCGGCATTTGACCGGCGCTGACCGGAGCGGAATAAGGGGCGGGCGCGGATCCGTTCGGGGTTGCGCTAACCGGCATTTGACCGGCACTGACCGGAGCGGAATAAGGGGCGGGCGCGGCAAATGGAACTGTTTGCGAATTTTGCGGAGCGTTAGCTGAACGGACATTGTTCAAGGTGTTCGGACTGCTGTATTGGGCCGAATTTGGATTTTGCGGATAGGATCCGTTCATTGCCAGTTGCGCTGTTCCTTGCGGAAGCTGCTGCGCGGCCATCTGCTGATTGACTTGAGACATGCGTCTGCTGTCCGCTTCGGATCGGATTTGCGCCATTGTTTTAGCGCCATGCGGAATGGTTGCCCAATGCGGAGGCATACTGGTTCCGCCGCTCTTTTTACAAACAGATTTACCGGCGCCAAATGGATTGGCCTGCTCGCGCCAGTCACCGGAATAGACATCTTTGTAATACTCTTCTTCTTCTTTCGTCTTGGGAGCGTTATCCGCGTAAGGATCGTTGGCGGAAGGTTTTGACGGGCCGCTTTGGCAGGCACTGAAACAAAGCAGACACGACATAATAAAAAGAATCAGGATGCTTCGAAATCCGATCTTTCGGCCGCTTGTAATTTCCTTGAGCATTTTTTTAGTCCTTTTCGCTTATTGCCGCCGGCAAAATTTTTATGCGCCGACTTCTTGTATTTGTATTGAAAATTTACTCTTATTTTTTATTGTGTTTTTAATCCGGTCCCGACAATGTTATGTCCCGCCAATTTTTATAAGAAGTTCTTTAAACGATCCTTTCAAAACCGGCGCGCGTTCACGTTTGGGAAACAGTGACCCAAAAATTGGAATATGTTTTTAGAACAGTCGCTGAAAAAACAATATTCTCTATTCGAATTATCGTCATTCGCTAAACGGAATTTTAGAAAAAAAAGATATAATCATTAAAAGCGGTAAATTTTATCTAAATTTTTTTGCCGGTGATTAAAAAAAGACTCTGTTAAGAAATATACAGAGAAACAGAATTAAAAAATCCTAAATATAAAACAGCAAATATGAATGCAAACAGATAATATAAACAGTTTAACAAGATTATTCAGTATAAGATTACTATTTTGCTTTATGTTAAAAAAATAAAACAGAATATTTTGGGAAAACGGAGAACAAGAAGAATAATACGGATAAATGCTTATCTCTTTTTGATTTCAAGAAAAACAAAAGGATCGGCGAAAACCGATCCTTGGGATTGCGGAGAAAAACATCCGATTTAAGTTTTATTAATGTTTAAACCAGACATTCATAAAATCGGGAAATCAACCAACATTTCGGCTGGCGTCCATCTCTTCGGAAATGACATGCAGGCGGAAGGTGGAAGGTTCGGCGGGTACATCGCGACGGTGCGGATTTTTTTGCCGTTCGGTAGTGATTCCGCGGGACGAGGTTGAAATGAACTGCGCCATTTCCAAGCCGGGACCTTCGCGATATTCTTCCTCAATTTTTCGAACGACTTCGCGCCAGGGAAGTCCGCTATGATAAATAATCTGATAAACTTTTTTAAGTGTTCTAATGTCATCGGACGAGAAATTGGCCCGTTGCAGTCCGATATAATTCAAACTGACAATTTGACTGGAAAGTCCATCAACGGTAACAAACGGAGGAACGTCTTTGACAATATGCGCCTGTCCGCCGACCATTGCAAACGCGCCGATTCGGCAAAACTGATGAACACCGACCGCGCCGGAAATGAAGGCCCGGCGTCCGACGACTACATGTCCGGCCAGCATTGTATTATTCGCCATAATAACCTGATCGGCAACGCGGCAGTCGTGAGCAATATGAGCGTTGACCATAAACATGCAGTTGTCGCCGATTTCAGTGGCTTCCTCTTCATGCATTGAACGGTGAATCGTTACATTTTCGCGGATCACATTGCCGTTGCCGACAATTACCTGACTGCAAAACTCACCGATTCCGACGCATTGCGGAAGACCGCCGATTACCGCTCCGTCGAATACATGATTGTTCGATCCGAGTACAGTTCCGTTTTTCAAGGTAACCCGGGCTTCAAGACGGCAGCCGTTTCCTATCTCAACTTCATCTTCAATAATACAGAAAGGTCCTATATAAACATCTTGTCCAATTTTAGCTCGCGGACTTACGAGAGCTTTAGGATGAATTCGCACTTCCATTGCCTTTCCTAGCAAAAGTAACAAGCTGACCGACCGCCCCTGGTATCGGAAACGGTTATAACATATAAAGTATAAGCATATCTGAAATTCCCGCTCTTGAAAAGACCGATTATGCTTAATTCAATAAATTTTTAACAAAAAAACAAATATTTCCTTAATATTTTTTTAAAACAATCCGACTATCAAGA
>CAZZEF010000428.1:0-2528 GCA_964652875.1 uncultured Planctomycetaceae bacterium | reverse complement strand
CTGATCACAAAATGTTCATTTAGTGTAATATTTGTTCCGGCCGTAATATCATAATAACTGACCGAATCGAAATTGTTAAGAGACTTTTCATGGATCCATTCCCGGAACCATTCGAACCGAAGCACATGTCATAAACTTTTATTCTGCTCGTAAATTAAAAAAGATCCAATTCCGAAATCTTCATATAAACAGCGATCTGTTTGGCATTCTGTCAATGAAGAATAGTCGGCAAATGTATTGAAACTCAATTTGTCCGTCAGTTTTGTCGTAACCAAAACGGTCTGCTTATAAAAATCCGTTTCGCCCTGCGCGGACATTCCGAAAATGTTTTGATAGTCGAGTCCCAAGCTGAGTCGGGCAGTATTTTTTTCATCATGTTCCGGATGATAATGTCCCCAATCGCCGATATAACTTAATTTCAACTGGTCGCTGGGTTCCCAAGCGAGATTGAACAAAATTTGCGAGTCGCCGTACCGGTTTCCGAATCCGACATCATCGCCCATCGCAACGCCGAGTTTGGTACTCCAATGATCATTGAACTTGTAATTGAGAAGACCTCCTGTATGAGTCAGTCCTTCATGCCAGGTCAAATGAGTATAAGAGCATAATTCGAAATTTGCCAGCGAAAAGCTTTCATAACCGAGGGGGGTCAAAAATTTCCCAAGGATCAAGTTGCATTTTTCATTTCCGATGGTTCCGTAAAGATTCAGAATGGAAAAACCGTATTTATCGCCGCTTCTGGACCAGGCGCCGTCAAAGGTGTTGTCTCCGTAACTGCTGCCGTTGGCTGTTCCAAAGAAGGCGTCTGTTTGAAATCCCCAATCGATTTTATTTGGATCATCGGAAAGATCTTTTTGACAGGTCAGCCAGGTTTGACTCATTTCAATTGGTGTTTTGTTTTGTTCGTAACCGTCAAAATACTGCAATAAGGAATGACCGCTGAATTTATAAGGACTGTCCGGAACATCAGAAATTTCCGGGGAAACGGTGACGGGATCCGCGATCTTGCGTACTGGATCAACAGGGAGGTTTGCTGAATTGACGATCGTTTGTCCGTCCGATTTCGTTGTAAAGGAAACAGGAAGGACATTTCCGTTTTGCTGTTCTTGAGCCCAAAGACATTCTTGCGTAATTAAGCAGATTGAAAAGAGGATCAGCGCTGACATGAGCGGAAATATCCCCTTGTAAAAGGCAAAATAGATCGGCAGTGCTTTCACAAGGTTATTTAAACGAAAAGTTCGATTCAGACCGCGAAAGAAAAGAGTAATATATATCATTGTAGCGCACCAAAATGAAATGTTGTTCTGGTATAATGTTCGTTAAATTTTTACATAACGGTAAACTCTTCTGAATAATCGTAAAAATAAATTAATAAACAGAAATAAAATTTTCATTAATACTGAATAAATTAACGGATGACAAAAATAATCGTTATATTTTATTCAAATTACCATTAATAACGAAAAAGAACAATTACGATCTTTTTTCTGGCGTTCTTTTTTGATTGCGGTCTGATTTTTTGAGATACGGAAGAGTCAAAAGAATTGGGATTGATTATAACAATGCAAAAAATACAAATTTCGAACCTTGCTTTTTATAAAAACTATTTATTTATTGGAAGGTGTTTGTTTACCGTGAACGGTTGTTAAGAGATCTTGGGGATGATATAGGAGAATACAGGATCTTTATGAAAGACAAATGTCTTTTTAAGACAAATTCCAACAAGATCAGAATAGTTGGATGAGTTGAATATGACAGAAAACGTTCGGAGAATTTTAACGGCCGACATTTATTTTTCTCAAGGCTGACCTTGTAAGACGGCGTTGAAACGAGCAGGAAATAAAAACAAAAAATAAGACGATCCGGTGAAACAGAGCCGGCAATTGTTGCGAAAATAATAAGGAGTAATCGATGCTTCAAGAAGAAATGATCAAATCACTTAATCAGCAGATGAACCGCGAATTTGAATCGGCCTGGCTTTATTTATCAATGGCGGGCTGGAGTGAAAATCAGAATTATCCGGGCTCGGCGCACTGGCTGAAGATTCAGGCGGAAGAAGAATGCGGACACGGAATGAGATTTTTCCAATATTTAATTGATCAGGAAGCGCCGGTTGAACTGGAAGCGCTTCGTCAACCGGCCCGAAATTGGGAGTCAATGACGGCCGTATTTGAAAACGCGCTCAAACACGAACAGCTTGTAACCGGCTGGATTAATGAAATAATGATGATGGCCGTTAACAGTAAGGATAATGCAACAAGAATTTTTCTTGATTATTTTGTCATGGAACAGATCGAGGAAGAACATCAGACGGACGATATTCGCCGAAAATTGAAACTGTTTGAACAGAATCCGGCGGCGGTTTATATGCTTGATCTCGAATTGGGAAAACGAAAGCACGAGGATCATTAACAGATCCGCAAAAAGAAAGGGAACGCACTCATCGAAAAGCGTTCCCTTTTGTTTTAACGGAATTACTGTTTTTAGGCGGTCATTTTCAATGAGCGTCAAAGACGATCAGCAGGAGC
>CAZZEF010000427.1:0-2542 GCA_964652875.1 uncultured Planctomycetaceae bacterium | reverse complement strand
ACTTACGAACACGAACTTCTTGTTCAAAAGATCATACTGGCAGCGTCAGGATATATTCCCTGGACTGGAGCGCGTCAATAATACAGGCTTAGTACTCAATTCGCCGCGGATTTTTATTCGAGTGATTGATAATCAGTGAATTTATATCTCACATGAAAAATATAAAGCAACGGCGAACGGATAAAAAATGTTGATCTGTTTAAAATATATTCGACGGCAGACCCTGTAATGGATTTATCGTTCTCCTTTTAAAAGAACGGCCGAGTCACGCAGTCAATCGGCGGAAATCTTGGATATTAAAAAATGATTGCGGAATAAAACAACAGAATCTTCAAGGTGTTTTATGACTAAAGAGCTAACGCGAAGAAAATTTCTTCAAGGCGGATCTGTATTATCTGGAGTATTTCTTTCGGTTCCTTATCTGTATTCAAGCGAACGACCGGTCAGAAAGAAAGGACCGAACGAACGTCTGACGATTGGTGCAATTGGAGTCAGTCAATATCGTCCGGGAATTTGGGATCATAGCGGTTCCTTTGACGGGCGCGGAACGGTTGATGCCCGAAACGCGGCCCGATTCGGCGAAATGACAGCCGCGGCGGACGTTTATCTTCCGCATGCCGAGAAATTCGCTTCTTATTTTCCCGGAAGATGCAGAATAAGTCAGGATTATCGAAATATTATTGATGATCCTGATATTGATGTTATTACAATCGGGACTCCGGATCACTGGCACGCGAAAATCGCGATTGAGGCAATGAAGGCCGGGAAAAATGTTTATGTCGAAAAACCGCTGTCCCTGACCATTGACGAATGCCGAAAACTGGCCGAAGTTTCCAAAGAGACGGGCGCCATTGTTCAGGTCGGTTCGCAGCAGAGATCGGAAAACATGACTTTTCTCAAAGCGGCGGCTCTTTGCCGAAGCGGACAGCTCGGAAAAATAAAATCAATTCTCTGTTCCTGTCCGGTTAATGAATCAATTGGGCATAAAGGCATTTTTGAAAATAAAACACCGTTCAAGCCGCAGCCAATTCCGAACGGTCTTGATTGGAACAAGTGGCTGGGGCAGGCGCCTTTTGATGATTATTTTTTGGAGCGTTGTTTTTACAATTTCCGTTGGTGGCGCGCTTATTCAGGGGGGGAGATCACCAATTGGGGGGCTCATAATGTTGATATTGCGCTTTGGATGATTGACCGGTGCGGAGATGCTCCTGTTGAAATATCAGGAACAGGTACGTTTCCCAATATTAAAAACTGGTATGATACGGCCATGTCATTTGATGTATCATTCAAATACGCCGATGGACTGACTCTGCGAATTCTTTCGGGAAAAAATGAAGTGATTGTAACTGGTGAAAACGGCAGAATTCGAGTCAATCGCGGACGACTTACCGGAAAACCGGTTGAGCGGATCGGAGAAAAAGAGAATCGGGAAATTGCCGAATGGTCCGAAAAACTTATGAAGGGGAAAAAGCCAGGCGATCATATGAAAAATTTCTTCGAGTGCATTGCTGACGGAAGTCAGCCGGTTTCCGATATTCTCTCAACGGTCAACGGCATGAATGTTTGTCATATGGCCAATATTTGTCTTGAAACCGGATCGTCTCTTGTTTGGGATCAAAGCACCGGTCGATTCAATGAACCGCGGGCCAATGAGAAAATAGCGAGAGTTCCCCGGTCCGGTTTTGAAATTGAGGTTTAATTTCTTCGATCGGCATCGTTTTTTTAACGAGAGTGAATGTATCGTGCGTTTCTATTATTGACCGCTTTAGGTCAAATCAATAACAGCAATAAAAAGGAACAGATAATGCGAAGACGTGATTTTATTTTGACATCGGGTACCGCCGCAGCGGCGCTTTCGTTTTCCGGTGATTTTCTTAGGGGATCGGAAAAAAAAAGACGTATTCTCTATTTTGATCTTTCCGTTGAATGGGAACATCCGCCGACGGTCAACGAAGCGGACGGAACGAGTTATTCGGCAAAAATCGTCAAACAGCTTGGTGAAAAACTGGGTTGCGAAGTGATCGTTACCAAGGACGGGTCGCTCTTTGACGGCGATTTAAACGCTTATGACGCGTTTGTCTTTTATACATGCGGCGATCTTGACAAGGCACCGGTTGGCAAAAAGGGAATGTCTTTGAGCGGATTGGCCAATTTACTCAAAGCGATCCGCGCGGGTAAAGGTTTTTTCGGGATACACAGCGCGACCGATACCTGGCAATGCAAAGGGCCTCTTTGGAAAAATCAGGATCCGAAAGACCGGACGGAATATATTAAAATGATCGGAGGCGATTTTATCACTCACGGAGAGATCCAGGAAGCCGATCTTGTTGTTACCGAACCGGTTGAACTTCCCTGTCTTAAAAAGTCAGGGTCGAAAAAAATTCATTTTCGTGATGAGTGGTATACGATGAAGAATTTCAATAAGGACATGCATGTTCTTTTGGTTCAGGAGACTGCGGGCATGAAGAAAAAGGGGAGAAATGCCTGTTATAATCGTCCGAATTTCCCGGCGACCTGGATCCGGCAGGAAGGAAAAGGACGG
>CAZZEF010000426.1:0-2584 GCA_964652875.1 uncultured Planctomycetaceae bacterium | reverse complement strand
AGTAACGAAATAGAGTCCGGTTTCACCGAAGCAGGCGGAACCCGCCTTCATGGCAAACGCGATCAATGCGTATAAAACACCGAACGTGAGCGCGGAACTCCATTGGGTCGGGTTCGACTGTTCGGCCATTGAGAAGGATCGGTCCTTGATATTGCCCCAAAGAAGAATGGCCGGTATGAAAGAAGCCGCCATGAAAAGCGAAAGGGAGAGCAAACAGTGTTTTAAAAATTCCGGTGAGACAATATAGATCATGATCATCGTCCGAACCACCAGAAAAGTGGACGCGATCATCAGTACCAGTGCGGCTACTCGGGCCGGTATGCTCTTTTGCCGGATCATTTTTGAATAGCAGATCGTCATCGCGGTACTGGAAATAGCGCCGCCAAGAATACCGCCGAACAGAATGCCCGCCTTTTCTCCGAAAAATTTATAAACAATGTATCCGGTCAGACTCATGCCGACGATCAAAACGACCATCAGCCAGGTTTCAAAGGGATTAAAGGAATTATAAGGTCCGAAACACTTATTCGGCAGGATCGGCAGGATCACAAAAGTAATCATAACAAACTGCATGATCGCCTTCATTTCGCTTTCGCCGAGTTTTTCCGCAACATGATGCAGTTCCAGTTTGAACTGAAGCAGAACGGCGGTTATGCCTCCAACTTCCAGAGCGGGCAGATTCCAGTCAGGATTGGCGAGCATCGCGCCGACCAAATACATGACAAGAGTGGTCACCAAAGTCGTTGTCCCGTGTTCTTCGCCGGCATCGTTCTTTTTATTCGAATCGTCGTTGCGCATAACGCTTCGAAAGTAAATCGGAAGAGCAAGAGACGAGATCCCAATCGCGGTCAGACAAAGAAGACCAACCGCGAGGATCCAAACGCCGATCTTGATCGACAGCAGCGCGGAAAGAGTTCCAAGAATGGTGATCATCGGAAAGGTGCGCATGCCGAATTTCGCCCTGGCCCGTTCCCGTTGCAGGCCGACCAGCAGTCCGAGAAGAAGCGACAGTCCCAGCTGAAGCATCAGGGTCTTCGGCTCCAATACTGTTATATTGCCGATCAAAGAAGAGACATCCGACGAGGATCCGGTCATAAAAGCCTCCTTGGCCGTTTGAAAACGTGCGCAGCGGCAGCCGTTTGTTTTTTCAAAAACACGAATTTAAATCGATCTATGCAGGGACATGATTAATTTTCCGTTCTCTCGTCAAAAGAACAGCTGATTCGCAGTATTGTTCGACGTAATCACGGAAATTAAAACAAGGGCGTATAAAATACCGCGGGACCGTCAATTCGTTGGAGGCGAAATTATTCCGCAAGTTAACGCGAGATCTTTTAAGGAACAGGCGGTCCTGTTGGACAGTCCGAAGATGTCAGCTTTGTTTAATCGGAACTTAAAAACTTGTATCGCGCAGGGCAATATCCAAATTGGAGTCATAACGCAGTCCGATCAGGGTCCAGTTTCGGGCAACGGTGTCAGCGGTTTTCGGACGGGGACGATAAAAGGTAAAATACCAGATGACCGGATAATTTTCGCATTTATACAAGTAACGGATAATGATCAAATCGTTTCCGACCGATTTTGTTCCAACCTCTTCAAAGGAGACACATGCGCCGTATCGTGAGTTTATATCCTTCATTTTATCAGCCAGTTCGCCGGTCAGTTTTTCATCGGCGCCGAGCGGACTGTTTTTCAAGATCTCTTCAAGAGCTTTTTTAGGTCCTTTCCCGGTTTCGGTCAAGTTTTCAAAAAAGGATCGTATTCGGCCATGAAGGAGCCCCAGCTCATTTTCGGCGGCAACCTGGGCGGAAGCGTTTTTCGTCCATTCAACCCGGCCGATCATTGCGCCGACAAGGAAAAAGGAGATCAGCAATAATCCGACCGTGTATTTTTTACCCTGATTTTTCATGACGGCTCTTCTCCTGATTCAGTATATTAATAAGGAATTATAACGTAACATGAATTTCAACGACGTCGCCTTCGTTAATGACATAGTCCCCTTTAACAACGGTTCCGTCATGAACGGCGGATCCCCAAACGCGTCCGAATTTGAAATTGGCGACATAATCTTTATGAATTTGAGCGGCCAGATCCAAAACGGTATCGCCCCGTCGGACAGTAAAAGGTCGGTCACGGTCAGGCTCTTTTTCTTTCGGCTGTTTCGTATAGACGCGAAAGACGTTCATTGATTCGTAAACAGCGTCGCGCAGCTGTTCCATTCCGGTCATTTCCGTTGCGGAGATCACAAATTCCGGCAGATCCAGCGGGCAGAACTCATGAAAAAGTTCCAACTGATCTTTTGCGTCAGGCAAATCGATCTTGTTGCAGACGACAAACGTTTTGGTACAGGAAACACCGACATCGTTTTCGTCCAGTCCCGATTCTTTGGCCAGACGCGTTTTCGAATTTTTCAGCCGATCGAGCAGATCAATACATTGCTGTATACCGTCTTCACCACCGAGATCAACGGTCAGCAGGACCAGATCGGCGGCGCGAATGAAGCCGTAAAGATACGGTTCAAGAAAATCACAAGTGATCGGCGGTGTGTCGATCAGCTGGACGAACACATCGTTCCAGGGCATCA
>CAZZEF010000425.1:0-2619 GCA_964652875.1 uncultured Planctomycetaceae bacterium | reverse complement strand
TAACGACAGCGATTATCAGGAGCGGAATCATGTTGTTCAGTATCGCGGGCAAGGAGATCCCTTTCAAAAAAAGTCCTTTCATGATAACAAGAAACCAGCGGACCGGATTGGCAATGGTGATCTTTTCGAGCCAAAACGGCATATTTTCGACCGGAGTCGCGAAACCGGAAAGCATGATCGACGGCGGCAGAATGAGAAAACATCCCAAAATCGCCTGCTGCTGCGTTGTTGAAAGAGAACTGACGAAAAGCCCGATTCCGACAATGGAGATCAGATAAACAATAATAACACCGACCAGCAGGAAAAACGGTCCCTGAAGTTCCAAACCGAATCCGTAAATAACGATCAATGAGACCATAACAGCGGAACAGGCGGCCAAAAAAACGGCGGCGGACGCTTTACCGATCAAAATTTCCAACGGGGACAACGGGGACACCAGCAGTTGATCGAAAGTTCCTGTTTCTCTTTCCCGGGCGATGGAAAGGCCGGAAACAAGAACTCCGACGACTGTTGTTAAAAGACAAACCAGTCCGGGCAAAAAGGAGTTTCGCGGTATTAAATTCGGATTGAACCAATGCCGGGTGATAACGTTTATGCCGCCGGCAAGTCCTGTTTTTGCGAATCCATACGAATCGGATGATCCTGATGATCGAATCGCCGTTTGTTGACCATATTGCAGAATAATCCGGTTCATGTATCCCCCCAAAACACCGGCGGCGTTCGTTCTTCTTCCGTCAAGAAGGATTTGAACTTCCGCGGACCGGCTGCCGGAGATCAGACGTTTGGAAAAGTCGGAAGGAATGATCAAAGCGCCAAGGATCTGACGCCGGTCCAGGGCTTCATTGACTTCTTCATTCGTACGCATAAAAAGTATTTTCCGAAAGACCGGTTCGTGTCCGAAACTTTTGATCAGGGACGCGCCTTCCAAACCGGAATCTCTGTTCACAATGGCGATTGACGTATGATTTACTTCCTGTGTAATCGCGAACGCGAAAATAAGGATCTGCATGATCGGCGGAAAAACAAGGATTATTCTTGCCCGCGGATCACGAAGCGCCGCGAGAAGTTCCTTGACGACAAGATGCCTGATTCGGGAAATCATTTTTCGCTTGTCCTTTCTTATTCCAGCCGTTTGGGGGTTACAATAATAGTTCCGACAACAGCGATCAAACCGAGTACAAGCATGTAAAAACAGTTCTCCAGCAGCTGCGGCCAAATATCGCCCGACATAAAAATCGACTGTAAACAGACTGTATAATAACGCGCCGGGAAAATATAGGTAATACCGCGAATGACCGCCGGCATCGAATCAATTTCGAATAAAACGCCCGACAGAAAATAATTCGGCAGAAAACTGACGACCAGAGCCGACTGCGCGGCGAGAAACTGATTTTTCAAAAGTGTTGAGATGAACAGTCCCTGCGGCAGTGCGACAAAAAGAAACGCGGTGGACGAAAGAACGAACGCGAAAACAGATCCGCGAAAAGGAACGCCGAACTGAAAAACACTCAACAATGCACAAACAGTCGATGACCCGATCGCCAGTAAATAATAAGGGAGAAGTTTGCCGAGAATCAGATCAAATTTGCGTATCGGCAGGGTGAGCATGGCCTCCATTGTTCCCCGTTCCCATTCCCGGGCGACGACCAGCGCGGTCAAAAGCGTTCCGATCATTGCCATAATGATTACAATTGAACCGGGAATAAGTCCGTTTCGGGAATTCTTTTCCGGATTGTACCGGAGCCGCGATTCGATCTCAATGGGAGGCCGGACATCCATTCGCCGGTCTTTCGATTGATGCGCTCCCCAAACAGCGGTTGCGCCGAGAATATAGTTTTCAAGAATAATGGCCGTATTCGCTTCGCTTCCGTCGGTCAGAAGCTGAACGGGAGCAGTTTCTCCGTTTCGAATTCTTCGCGAAAAATCGCCAGGAATGATGACAACGGCCCGAACTTCTGCGTCGATCAGAGCGTCTTCCGCTTTCCGGCGATTTGCGTAAATCGCCGCCTTGATATAATCGGTTGAATGGAGTGACTCAAAAAAAGATCGGGCCAGCGGTCCTTTGTCTTCCAAAACAACGGCCGTTCTGATGTCTTTCATGTCGAACGACAGACCGTATCCGAAAATCATCAGCATAATCATCGGCAGAACGAAAGCGACAAGCAGACAGCTTGGGTCGCGGACAACCTGCAGAAACTCTTTCCAAACGAGTGTTCCGATCTGTTCAGCGCGTCTCATCGCTCCCTCCTTCCGACACTCGAGTGTCGTTTTCGGGTCGGTCTTTGCCGGACTGTTCCTGACTCATTTTTTCGATCAGACTGATAAAGGCGTCTTCCAGCGTCGGGTCCGCATTCGAGGCTGAAACGGCCGACCGTTTCAATTCATCAGGCGTACCTTCGGCGATTTTTTTCCCCTGATTGATCAGCGCGATTCGGTCGCAATATTCCGCTTCGTCCATAAAGTGAGTCGTTACCAAAACGGCGATTCCCTTTTCCACCAGCGCGTTGATATGCCCCCAAAATTCGCGCCGGGTCAGCGGATCGACTCCGGAAGTCGGTTCATCCAAAAACAAAACTTCCGGCGAATGGATCAGCGCGCAGGCTAATGAAAGACGCTGCC
>CAZZEF010000424.1:0-2639 GCA_964652875.1 uncultured Planctomycetaceae bacterium | reverse complement strand
AGGTTTTCCAAACGGCGTTCATTTTATCGATCGACTGATATTTTTCTTTCAGCCAGGCGAGCATCGCGATTTTAACCGGCTGCGTTTCCGGCGACTGAACGGTTCCTTCACTCAAAGAGGTATCGCTTCCCCAGGCAATTTCGTTATTAACAAAAATACCAAGGCACCAAGGATCATTAAGCGAATCCTTTTGACGGTCAAGTCCGTTTTCAACCGATTTTTTAAAATCAGGATGGAACGGATCGGGGAACTTGCCCCAAAATCCCTGCGAGCCTTCGATTTTCGCCGACCAGGTTCCAACCGTAATCGTATACGGAGTTTTTCTTTCAAGATAGATCGACGGATCCGACCAATTGGCGATCGTATTGAGCCCCCAGGATTTCATTCGACGATGAACCGTATCGGTAAATTCCTTTTTATAATCCGGTCCGTATTTACGGAACAGATTCGCGACGAAGAACGAATAAGTTTCGAATTTGCGGTTAGCATAAAATCCGTGAGCGGCGTTCTGTCCTGATCCGTAAAATTTACCAAGATCAGACTTCTTTTCCGGAAGCCCCTCATAAAGATATTCCCGGTCGGAAATGGACGTTGTTCCGCTGCCGTAACCAACGCAATCGGCGCCATGCGACCAGAACAGATTTCCATCCGGATCGACCAGCCACCATTGGTCATTGATCTTTTCGACTCTGAAATGACCGGTCGCTTTTTGTTTCGGACCGTCTTTCCATCCGCCGAACTGATCACGACCGTCAAAACCCGGTTTGGCGGCCAGATCGGCGGCTTCCCTTGTCCGTTCGGCGGTCAGTTCCGCGTCTGAATGGATCTTGCCCGGCCAGTCCGTATGTTTAAACTGACCATATTGATCGATCATCGGAAAGAATTCTTTTTCACTCATTTTGACCCAGGAATAACGTTTGACCGTTTCAGGATCTCCGGAAACAAAGATCTTTTTCACCGCAAAAGTAAGTCCTTTGACCGGTTGATTGGAATAGATCCAGAATGCGCGCACCGCTGCTTTATTGAAATTGATCCCTTTGGCTCTTCCCGTATTGGTGTCAGCTTGAATATTTCCCGGAAGCCCCCGCATTCCGAAGACTTTTTCCGTTACATATCCCGGGACGGCCACTGGAAGTACAACGGTCATTTCCGCGGTCCGGCCCGGCTCGATCGTTT
This sequence comes from uncultured Planctomycetaceae bacterium, assembly GCA_964652875.1. Taxonomy (GTDB): domain Bacteria; phylum Planctomycetota; class Planctomycetia; order Pirellulales; family Thermoguttaceae; genus JAUNBG01. Next base: position 1,463 of record CAZZEF010000424.1, on the reverse strand, counting down.
GTGTTTCGGTCAGCCAGCGATTCAATTTGGACGAATCGGCGTCATCAACGCGAAATGCCATGTTCAGCGGAATTTTTGATGTATTTTTGACAATTGCGGTAACTTTATCCGCGGCGGTCAGATCCCAATTTCCGTTGAGCGTTACGCCCGGCCACTGATAGCCGCCTTCTTTGGTAACGGTCTTTAAAAAAGCTCCATCGATCTTCCAATCGCACTGTTTGACCGTTACAAGGATCCCCTTCTTTTCAAGATCGGTCGATCCGGCGACAAAAATATTTTCCGCCCCCCGAACCGTCTGCATTGATACCGTCAATAAAAGAAAAACCGCGAATAAAAATCGGCTCTGTTTCAACATTTTTCTCTCCATTTTGTTAATACGTCGTAAGCTTTTATCAATAAACAGTTACATAAAATCGCATTGACTTTTGTTCTTCCAATAGTTGTATGCGTGTCATCAGATCTCTGTATTTACACAATATTATATATATGCTTATGATCCGTCCAATGAATCGGATCCGTACCCGAATCAGCTCAAAACCGGAAAATAAACGGTTTGAATCGGGGTTCGGCCCTCCCCGTCAGATCTTGTCCGCCTTTAAAGTCCGAGAAATTTCAAGCCGGCGGCGATCCAGATCGGAGTTGTTATGACCGCCGGAAACGAATTACTGAAAACGGTTATTACTGAAGTTTCAGTATCTCCCTGATAAAGACGGGCCAATACGATCGGGAAAATCGCGGAGGCCATTGCTCCATGTACGACCAGAACAATTTTCAGTTCAGGCGAACAAGGGAGAAATTTCGCCGCGGCGATAATCAAAACGGGCAAGACAATCAGGCGCAGAAAACAGGATCCGCATCCTATTTTAAAAAGCGCTTTCTTTTCGCTCCAAAATTCTTTCCAATTGAACTGATCAGCAATGGTTGCTCCGACAAAGATCAAGGAAATCGGAATAGCCGAACTCCCGATCATGTCCATTGTTTTTCGAACAAGATCGGGCACAAAGCGATCCAGCCCGGTCAGATTCAACGCCATCGTTCCGATAATGGCCAACACGGGAGGATTAATTGCTTTTTTAAGCGATTTCCGGTCGATTGACCCCATAAAGCAAAAAACAACGGCGGTCCATAACATGAACTCGGCTCCGATATTTTGAACGAACAGGACGGCCAAAACCTGATTATTGTCCGGGTAAAGATCGGCAATCAGCGGAATGGGAACATATCCGTAATTCAGCATGCCGACGCAGGCGATAAACGCGCCGGTCTTTTTCGGACTGTCCAGTCCGGTCCAGCGTTTCGGCAGACTTCGAGAATAGATCCAGGCGGCGGCGATACCGATGAGAATAACACCTATCCCCGTCAGCGGAGGAAAAACGATATTCCGAACGTCATGAAACGCTTCGTTGGACAGAACTTTGGACACGATCAGACAGGGCATCAGAACATTGACAACGAACCGAACG
>CAZZEF010000423.1:0-2648 GCA_964652875.1 uncultured Planctomycetaceae bacterium | reverse complement strand
TTATTTTGATCGTATTCGGGTTGGTCGTAACAGGGATAACGGACCAGCTGTGCTCCTTGCTGCCAAACCCCAACGCCCTGAGGTATGTCGCCTCGGCTTTGGGCTACACGCTGCGCCCGGCCTCGATCGCAATACTGATAAACATCCTGTTGAGACGGCGAAAAACCGGCTTTGTGCTGTGGCTCCCTATCGCCATTATCGCCGTCATATCCTTTACGAGCGCTTTCACCCACCTCATGTTCTGGTTCGACGACCGCAACTATTTTGTTCGCGGACCGCTGGCCTACATTTCGCATATAGGCAGCCTGGCTTACATCCTTGTGTTTCTGTTTCTCACCTTTAAAAGGCACAAATATACCACTCCGGGCGCGATATTTGCCGTTTTGTTCAGTTCGGCCATCTGTGTCGTCGCCACCGTGCTGGAGACGATCCTCTCAAATTACCATTTTCTGATCACCGGAGCAATGACGGTCTCCTGCGCACTTTATTATATCGTCCTTTACGTCGAGACATTCAAGGTGGATCCGTTGACCGGTCTGCTAAACAGAAGAAGCATGTACTTAAATGTAAACAGAATGAAAAACAGCCGGTTCATCGTTGTCTCAGTCGATCTGAACTGCCTTAAAGATATCAACGATTCTCACGGGCACAGCGCCGGAGACAGGGCGCTAAAATATCTGGCCGACGTTCTGGAGGCGCACAGCGGAAAGGATTATTGTCCGTACCGTGTGGGCGGCGATGAGTTCATCCTCCTTGGAAAAGAGCAGGACGACGAGGCTGTCCGGCAGTTTCTTGACGGCGTGCGGGAGGATCTGAAAAAGGGAAACATTATGGCGTCGTTTGGCCATGCCACGTTTAACAGCGGGGACAATTTCGACGCTGTCTGCAATCAGGCGGACGAGCAGATGTACAAGGACAAAAGCCGGTATAAGCACCGGACCACATCAAGCTGAGCGCTGTTCCGACGCCTTTAAGCGATTCGGCCACGCGTAACCCAACAGAAAACACCCCGGTAAGGAGGCCGTTTTTCCGCAAAAGGGGTCTTGCCGACAATGCGCGCAGGAACACCGCTCCACCCGGTCCCGCCCGCCATAGCGCTCGTCAACGATCCCCCGTCTGCGCGGAAAGACCCAGGCCCTCCGAAAGAGTGTTAAGAAATCAAGGTGAGCCACCATGCTGCGAATTGCCGTCTGTGACGACATGAACCCCGAGCTTCGACATATTTCCGCGCTTGCCGGCGAATACCTGGCTCTGCGCGGTATCAGCGGCAGGATACAGGAGTTCTCACACCCCGACGCGCTGCTGACGGCCTGCGAGAAAGAGAATTTCCACATTTTCCTGTTGGACATGGTCATGCCCATGGTCAGCGGTCTGGAGCTGGGCCGGGCGATCCGCCGCAGCAGCACCGACGCGCAGATCATTTACATAACCACGGAGCCGGGCTTTGCGCTGGATGCCTACGCGGTCAACCCGCTGCACTATCTTATAAAGCCCGTCGATAAGGCGGCTCTCTTTGCCGCGCTGGATCTGGCGGCAAAAAAAGCGGACTACGGCGAAGAATCCTTCATCACCATCAAAACGAAAGACGGCCTGCGCACTATCTCCGCCGATATGATTTCTTTCTGCGAATATAGGCGTCACTCCGTTCTCTATGCGCTTACCAGCGGCCAGTCTGTGGAAACGACTACCCTTCCCCGCAGCTTTGCGGAGCATATTGCCCCGCTGCTTAAGGATAAGCGGTTCATCCAGCCCCACGCGGCGTTTGCCGTCAATATGGGGCTTGTGGAGCGGCTGGATAAAGACGGTTTTACCCTTAGAGACGGTGCTTTTGTGCCGGTGTCCGGCAAGCACTATACGGCGGTGCGCAACGCCTATATGAGCTATCGTCTGGGTGAGGTTTAAAAATGCAGCTATACGACATACTTCGCTCCCTTGTCACAAACGCTCTGCTGGTCACTTTGTTGTTCACTCTGGCGCAGCCCAGGGTGAAAAAACGCACGTTGTGGCTCGCCCTGACCGCCATCGTGCTTGCCGATCTGGCGCTCAATATCTTTTTCTATCTGCGCGGCGACTACACAACGCTGGCGGCGCTGGACATTGCGTTTTTCATCATTGTTGGCGCGGCCACAAAGCCGCTGTTTCAGGAGACGCTGTCCCAGTGGCTTTTTAACTGCTTTACGGCTATGAATATCTACGCCATATCGGTCGTCGTCAGCTATTTTTTATCCGATTATTTTCCCTGTCCTGTCTATGCCAACACCGCGATCAGGGCGCTGCTGTTCGCCGCCGCAATCGCTCTTTTCCGCAAACGCCTGCGTCCCTTTTATCGCCAGGTCACAGAGTACTGGAGCGTCTATCTGTTCGTGTCCGCGGCTCTGTTTTTTAATTTCGCGTATTACTTTGTCTCCGGCGACGATGTGGAACAGACGCTTACAGAGGGCTTTGTCCCGCTCATGCTGCTGACGCTGGTGACGCTGTTTATGTATCTCGCCATGTTTCTCTCGCTGCGAAAAACGCTGGGGGAGGCGGCGCTGAGGGAAGAAAACCTGAAACTGCAGTCTGACCGGGAGCTGATACGCCAGCGCCTTGCCCTTATGGACGAGACGGTCCGGCAAATGAGCATTGCGCAGCACGACCGCCGCCATTTC
>CAZZEF010000422.1:0-2653 GCA_964652875.1 uncultured Planctomycetaceae bacterium | reverse complement strand
CCGATTGACTGCGTGAATCAGCTGTTCTTTTGACGTTATAACGGAAAATTCATTAGGGAAATCGGTATAATTTTCTCTATTTATAATACTATCATGATAATCCAATATTTCAATACACAGGAAACAAAGGATCCATCGGTAAATGCGAATCCGCGTTATTCGTTTTGTTGTTAATTTACTTGCGCAATCTTTTGATGCTGCCGAAGTTTTGAAAAACAGAACGTTAGGCAAGTGAGTATTTAGCTGTTATCAATGAAATCACCAACCGCAATCCTGACCGTTGTTTTTGATATTATAACATTAACTTAAAATGATATTATATTTCTGTATTATATCCGCTTTTTTTCTTAAAAGAAGAAAAATAATAAAAAAAGAAAAGAAAAGAAAATTCATGAAAGCGAAGAAGAAACTTTTTAACTGATAAAAGGTTATAAAAATATTAATAAGAGGGGGTTAGCAGGAACCCCCCTTGTCGAGTTATATAAAAAAAGGATAATTAAATAGTTTTATATTGGTTACAAATTATTTTTCATGTTCTGACATCACAAGTCCGGCCGATTCACAAATCAATCGGCGGAAAATGAAAATTAAAAATGTTGACAGTATAACAAATATCAATTGCCCGTTATAGGTTTTGGACGGACAGGCAAAGTTTAATCCCGTTTTTTTAAAGGAGTACTCCCGTGTACGATTCCGTAGCCGTTGTTGGCGCTACCGGCGCTGTTGGAACCCTTATTCTTCGTCTGCTTCAGGAACGCAAATTTCCTTACAAATCGATGAAATTCCTTGCTTCCAAACGAAGCGCCGGCAAAACCATTATGTTCAACGGCAAACCGATCGTCGTTGAAGAACTTTGTCCTGAAGCTTTCAAGGGTGTTGAACTCGTTATCAGCAGTACTCCTGACGATACCGCCCGCGATTTTATTCCTTACGCCCGCAAAGAAACCAAAATTATTATCGACGAAAGCGGTTACTGGCGTATGGACCCGACTGTTCCGCTGATTATTCCGGAAGTCAATGCCGAAGCGATCCGCAATCATAAAGGCCTGATCTCCAGTCCGAACTGCTCGACCACTCAAATGGTTGTCGCTCTTAAACCGATTCATGATTTCGGCAAGATCAAAAGAGTCGTTGTAAGCACCTATCAGGCCACCAGCGGCGCCGGACTGGCCGGAACCCGGGATCTGATCAACGGAACCCGCGCCATTCTTGATAATAAAGATTATCAGATGGAAACGTTCCCCTACCCGATCGGATTCAACTGCATTCCGCAAATCGGAAGCGAAAAAGAAAAAGGCTATACTTCCGAAGAACTCAAGCTGCTTTATGAAACCAGAAAAATTCTCGGCGATGAATCGATCAAAGTTTGTCCAACCGCCGTTCGAGTTCCTGTTTCCAATTGTCACAGCGAAAGCGTTACCGTCGAAACCGAAAAGAAAATTACCGTCGAAAAGGCCCGCGAACTGTTCGCCTCAATGCCCGGAGTCGTCGTTATGGACGATCTTCAGAAAAAGGTTTATCCGATGCCGTTCAACTGCCATGACACCGACGAAGTTTATGTCGGACGTATCCGCGAAGACATTTCTCAGGAAAACAGCATTACCTTCTGGGTCGTCAGCGACAATCTTCGAAAAGGCGCCGCAACCAACGCCGTTCAAATCGCCGAATGGGTCCAGGCCAATCTTTAATTGATTTCAATTGCGTCCTTTTGACAAACAGACCGCTTTTTTAGATCTGTTTGTCATTTTATCCAATAAAAAAAGAGTTCTTTTTCGCAAAGGAACTCTTTTTTTATCAAACGCATTAACCGTCTTCTGTTTTCGGCCCCCCAATGCCGCGTTTTATTTGAGTCGGCGTCTTCTCATTTCCGCCCTCGTTATCCTCTGAAGATCCTGTCATTCCTCAACCGCCAGTTCGCATTCCGGGCGCGTTATTTATTTTTTTGAAAAGAAAAAGGTCTTGCCATTTTCCCGATTTTTGGGATCCATTGTTACCAATCGAAAACGATAACCGTCATCAGAAACTTTCATTTCGACGTAAGCGGGCGGAGTCAGATCCTTTCCGATCCCGACAACGCCAAGACTCGGAATCGACAAGGTCCGAATATTATTCGATCCCTTTTTTTCATAAAAGGAATGATAATGTCCGTGTATCCAGCCTTGCAAACTGGGATACTTTTGGTATTCCGGGAAAAAATCACCGAATTCAATCGGATGATGACCGCAAAGAAAGACCGGTTTCGATCCGCTCTTTTCAAGCTGTTTGTTCAGCCAGATCTTTTGATCGGGAAGAAACCAGCCTTCGTATTTAAGTTTATCCGGTTTGTTTTTGTATTTTGCCAAAAGTTCAGGACTGAAAAGTGTTTCGTAACCGGACCGGAGCGGATCATAAGTTTGGATCAAAATAAAATCGACCGCGGGCAATTCAACCCGATGCCCCTGCCAATCGGCCCCGGAAACCGATCTTGCTTTCCAATTGGGAAAAATGGAATCATAAAGCTCACGATTTCTGTCATGATTGCCCGGTATTTTAATATAATTGATTCCGGCCCGATCCAGTTCTTTGGAAAGATCCCGCATCAGTTCGTATTCTTCCTGAAGATCGTTCTGAACATCGTCACCGAGAAATAAAACGGCACCCGGTCTCGGATCCA
>CAZZEF010000421.1:0-2685 GCA_964652875.1 uncultured Planctomycetaceae bacterium | reverse complement strand
TATTCGCGGCGGCGGTGGCGGAGTCGTTATACGGAATTTACGCGTACACGGTTCGGGATCCGGCCATTCGAAGGGCTTATTTAAAGGATCCTGACGCGATGCTTAAGGCGGAAGGTTTTAATTATCCGGAGGGATCCCAAGAGAGGATCTTGCTGGAAAAAAGACTTTTATCCAGTTCAGAACCCTTGGGGACTTACGGTTTGACCAATACACTGGGCGGCGTTTTGACGCCTTGGCTTGTCGTCTTGACCGGCTTGTTCGCCTGGTCTGTTCTTCTTTGGACTCGACGATCGAAAAAATCGAAGGTCGGCGGATCCTTTCGAAATCAGTTATGCGCGGATTCTGGTTTTGTAAATGACTTGGAAAAAAAGACTGAAATTTCTTTTGCTCTGCTTTATAAAATAATCGGAGCGACTGTTATTTGTGCGCTTCCGATCTCGATTTGCCTTCTTCTAACGAAAAGCCGGTCGGCGGTTTTGGCGGTAATATTTGGGATCGCTTTTTTATTGTTTTTGTATATGATCTTGATTCGGCGTCGGTTTCCCCAAAGCGGTCGGCGGTCCTTTTTAGTGATCGCGTCGTTTTTTGTCTCGGTTTTGATTTTGAGTGTTTTGGCGTCAGTGCTGGCGTTCATGACCGGTATTCTGGATCGGGAAGTGTTTACGGAAGCGGGCAAGTCGCTGGGGTACCGTCTTGAATACTGGACCTCAACCGTGGCCATGATTCGCGACTATCCGCTTTTTGGAGTCGGCGCGGGTAATTTTCAGACGATCTATCCGCATTATATTCTTCCGTATTCAAGTGAAGTTATTGCCGATCCGCATAATTTCGTTTTCGAGATTGCGGCTCTGTTCGGCATTCCGGCTTTGATCTTTTTTTTGATCTGGATCGGCGCGGTTCTCTGTTCGGTTTTTAAAATAAAAAATATGGAAGAGACGGACGATCAAAATTTGCCCGAAGTGAACGGATCAAAACCGGTTCGGCAAATCGGAACCAATTCGCCGGGATCTGCTGTTCGGCAGGATGGAATTTATTCGCCGGAATGCGGTTCGGCTGACAGATCCCTTCCTTGTAAAGCGATTTTAATTAGTGTTGTTGCGGCCGGGATTTTGACTTTTATCGGGTCGTTTTTTTCGACGGCGCCGGTCGATTTGTTTTACCTCTTGCTGTTTTGGATCGTTTTCGCTCTTGTCGGTTCGGCGCTTTATTATTTCAGCCGCCCGTTTGGGGGATCAACATTGCCGGAGATCCGAAAAGAGGTTAAAAGATCTTCCGGAGCGCGGGAAGGGATGGATAATATTACGGAAAGGCCGATTCGTTTTCCGTGTAAGATCGTATCATTCGGAGAACGGGAAATGTTTTTCGATCTTTTTTTGGTTTCAGCGGTCGTTTCGGTATTGGTCAATTTGGGAGCGGCAGGCGGCATCGCGTATCCGTCGGTTGTCTCTCCGGTCTGGATTGCGGCGGCGGTCATGATCAATCGTTCACAAGACGCGCGGAAAAATCATCAGATCTCGTCTGCGGATCAAAACGGATCTTCCCAAACAGGGCGGACACCGCTTTATCTGTCGGCGGTTCTTCTTCCGATTCTTTGGCTTTTCGTTGTTTTCGGCGGGTATTTACCTTCTGTTAAGGGAAACTGGTCGGTTGGACGTTATCAGACGGACAATACGCTCGCGGCTGAACTGCAGATGGATCATCTTAAAAGTCCGGAAGTATTTTGTTCGGAAGATCAATATTCGATCGAACTGGCCAAGGTTTATTATTCAGGAATGCTCGGCTTTTATGCCCAGTCTTTTCAATCTGTTTTGAATCAGACCGGAGGTAATTTTTCCATTGCGCTGATGAATGAAACCGGCAATGAATACAAAGTACTTTATGAGAAGGCCCGGACTCATTTGAAAAAGATAGCGCCGAATTCCGCGTCTGTTCGAAATTATCTTTGCGAATCCGAATGGATCTCCTATCAGCAATGTCGGGCGCCGACGTTATTGAACAATGCTCTTGCCGATGCGGAGGAAATGGTCTTTTGGTTTCCGACCGATGCAAAAAAATATTTTTTGCGCGGTCAAATTCTTAATGAACTCAAACGAAAAAATGACGCGAAAAAATCGTTTCAGGAAGCTCTCCGTCTAGACCGGCTGACGCCGCATGAGGACCGAAAACTGAGTTCGGATCAACGTAAGTTCGCGGAAAATTTTTAAGCGGATTAAAAAAGAAAATTGAAATTTCTGCGCAAAAACATATTTCTTGCAATATTTGTTCAAGGTCCGTTTGAACAAACAGGCATTTGATCCGCAATTTTATTCGTTCTGGCAGATCTTTTTCAATTCAATCGGACGAGAGCCGGGGTGTTATCCTTTTGTACCGATTCCCTCATGAATTTTCCGTTATAACGTCAAAAGAACCGCCGAGTCAGGCAGTCAATCGGCGGTAATGACGGAAAATTTAAAATAAAAGCAGTATAATGATAAGTTAATCCAAGGGAGCCAAACAGGCGAAAATGCCTGTTTGACGAAAATGCCTGTTTGACGAAAATGCCTGTTTGGCGAAAATGCCTGTTTGACGAAAATACCTGATTGGCGGAAATGCCTGATTGGCGGAAATGCCTGATTGGCGGAAATGCCTGATTGGCGAAAATGCCTGTTTGACGAAAATGCCTGTTTGACGAAAATGCCTGTTTGA
>CAZZEF010000420.1:0-2754 GCA_964652875.1 uncultured Planctomycetaceae bacterium | reverse complement strand
GCTGTTCGGACACACGCTTTTTTTGTCGGTTTATCTTGGATCGGCGATTACAGGAAGTCTTTTATCGCTGGCAGTTCATCCGGACGCGCTTTCGGCGGGAGCGTCCGGCGCGATTTTTGGTATTTTCGGAGCGCTGATCGCTTATTATGTCCGGTTTGCCCGATCGGTTCCCAAACGGATCTTTGACGGAATTATTAAGAGCGCATTTATTTTCGTGGCCATCAATCTCCTTTTTGGACTTCAGCCGGGAATTGACAATTTCGCCCATCTCGGAGGGCTGGCCGGAGGATTCCTTTTTGGCTTGACGGCCGCGCTTCCGGTGGACCCGGTGTTAAAAAGAAAAGTCTTTCCGGCCCGTTTGATTTTGACTCTCCTTTTGATCGGATCGGTCGCGGGGGGATCGGTTGCGGTACTGGGAAGATCGGATTCGCATCAAAACACCGTCCTGTTCAATGAATATGTTCATTTATACATTGATAAGGAACACTCCGCGCTGCTTGAGTATAATGAAGCGGTTAAAAAAATTCATCATGGGGAGATCTCGTCGGGGCAGTTCGTCGAAATTTTGCGCGAAAAAATTATTCCGCTTTGGCGGGAAATCGAAAAAAAATCTGGTGAAGTTTCTGTTCAGGATCTTTCGAAGGATCAAAAAGAATTGTTTGAAATTCTCGGGCGGCATTGCGGACTCTGGATCTCCGTTTGTCAAAAAACATGTTCCGGACTTGAAAATAACAGTGAGGATCTTATTCGGGAAGCCAATGCGGAAATGACGAAAATAAACATGGAAAACCAATCCTTGTTTGAGAAAGAAAAGAAGAGAAAGAACAGAAAATAACAGAAGAACGAAAAATAACGGAAAAGAACAGAAGAATAGAAAATAACGGAAAAGAACAGAAGAACGGAAGAACGGAAGAACGGAAGAACGGAAATGCCCGCAGAAAAAGGAGCGGAGCCGGGGATGTCCAATAATTAATATATCTCAAATATAGATATTACCAATATTGTAATGTCTTCTTTTGAAAATTCAAGTTTGCTTTTACTGATGACCGGATCATTTCAAAAAAAGTGAACATTATCATAGTTGGGGAATTTGACAAGGATTTGAAGAAGTCTTCTTGAATACATTGTTCCCGGACGGATCGTTTATTGCGGTGTTTTGCGGAATTCTTGAAGAACAGGAAAAGAAAAGGGCGATTTGTCCAGCCGTTCTATTAATTTTCTGTTTGAAGAGTTGATTGAATTTTTGATTCGGCAGTTTTTCGGTGTTGGAACGGGAGAAAAAGACGGTCAAAACGTCCGCGCCTGGCAAGGGCAGGACGCGGGAATGAATAACGGGCCGACGATTGATCCGGAGGGATCGCCGGCCATTTTGGGGGCGGAAGAATGGATCTTACGGCTGCTGGATCTTCGGAGATTTTTTTCGTTTACCGAAGATCATCATAATGACAGAATAAAAAACGGGAGTCAGAAAGATCCCGAACAGGGTTACGCCGATCATTCCGCTGAAGACGGCAACGCCGAGCGTAAAGCGCATTTCATGACCGGCGCCGCTGGAGAAGATCAATGGGAGAACGCCGAGAATAAAGGCCAACGAAGTCATAATGATCGGGCGCAGGCGCAGACGGCAAGCCTCAAGAACGGCTTCTTTTCGGGAAAGTCCGTTGTCCTGTTTGACTTTGGCGAACTCGACGATCAGAATGGCGTTTTTACAAGCCAGTCCGACAAGTACGAGAAAGCCGATTTGAGTAAAGATGTTCATGTCCAGACCTTCGATCATAACGCCGACCAGCGAGCAGAGCAGACACATTGGAACGACCAAAATGACCGCCAGCGGCAGGGACCAGGATTCATACTGCGCCGAAAGAACGAGAAAAACGAAAACGACCGCCATAATAAAGACGATGATCGCGGTATTGCCGGCCGTTTTTTCAAGATAGGCCAGTTCGCACCATTCGAAGCCGAGCGATTTGGAAAGGTTTTCGGCGCAAAGGTTTTCCATTAAGTTCAACGATTCGCCGGAGCTGTAACCGTCCGCGGGGGCACCGATGATCGAGGCTGACGGATACATATTGAAACGGCTCACGACCAGCGGACCGGTGAAATCGTAAATATTCAGCAGAGATCCGAGCGGGACCATTGTTCCGTTTTTATTGCGGACGTGAATCTTGTTGAGATCTTCCTGTTTGCTTCGGAAAAGACTGTCCGCCTGAACTTTGACCTGAAAATTCCGGCCAACGTAAGTCAAATCGTTGACGTAATCCGAGCCGAGATAGATCTGCATTGCGGAAAAGACTTCCCTGATCGGAACGCCCATGGCAATTGCTTTTTTTCGGTCGATTTTGACATATTTCTGCGGGGAGTTCGCCCGATACTGCGTCATAAGATTTTTCAGGCCGGGGACTTCACCGCCGAGCGCGATAATATCATCTGCCGACTGCTGGAGAGCGGTCGGACCGATATTGCCCGTGTCCTGAAGCTGAAGTTTAAAGCCGGATGAAGCACCCATTCCGTCAACCGGCGCCGGTCGAACGACTTTCACCATTGCGGTTCGAATGTATTTGTCGATTCGTTTCATCAGTTCTTTTTGGACCATTGAGTCGGTCACGCCGGAATGTTTGCGCTCCTCAAATGAATCGAGAATAAGGTGAATGGTCGCCATGTTCGACGCGCTGCTGGAACTGAGATACGAGAAACCGATCGTTGCGTTTGCCGTTCTGACCCCTTTGATGGGAGTAAAGCCTTTTTCTTTGTTGC
>CAZZEF010000419.1:0-2779 GCA_964652875.1 uncultured Planctomycetaceae bacterium | reverse complement strand
ACTGGTTTTCCCATTTGGCGGTCGAGTGCAACCCACAAATCAATAAGAACACCTGGCTGGAACCGGTTTCCGATGACGATTACAACAAGGCAACTTCCGAAAACAGAATTCCGGCAAATACCCAAATGATTCGTCTTTCGAAAATTCATGTGGACGCCAATTCATTAAAATTGTATAACGTCTTTTTAAAAGAAGAAATCGAAACCTCACTTCGCGAGGAGCCGGGTGTTCTGTCCCTTTATGCTGTGTCGGAAAAGAATGATCCGACCCGAATCACCATTGTGGAAATTTACGCTGACAAAGAGGCTTATCAACGTCACCTTCAAACGTCCCATTTTCGAAAGTATAAAGAAGGAACCCGCAACATGGTTAAGGAACTCGAACTACTTGATGTCGATCCGCTGATTCCAAGTCTTAAAATGAAGTAAAAATCGCAATGAGTAAACGTATATTACCTGAACGGTGAATATAAACTTTAACCATTGAGTAAAAAACAGGGTGTGTAATAAGAGTTAAGGAGAAATCATGCTGAGAACTATTCGAATCTTGTTGGCCGTTTTCTTTTTCACCATGATCTCGTTGTTGTTCCTGGATTTAACGGGGACAATCAACGATGGGGTGAACTGGACGGCCAAGTTGCAAATACTGCCCGCGATACTGTCGCTTAATATTGCGGTCATTTTTGGTCTGGTGATTATGACGCTTCTTGCAGGCCGATTCTATTGTTCCACAATCTGTCCGTTGGGTGTTTTTCAAGACGTCGTGTCCTGGCTTGCGGGCAAAAGGAAGAAGAATCGCTTTGTATGGCAGGCGGGCAAAGGACTACGTTATATTGTATTATTGCTGTTTTGTCTTTTATTGACATTTACCGCAGGAACCGGTGTTTATGCTTTTGCGCTTTTGATCGAACGGACGCATCATATCACAGATCATGGCACCAGCGGTTTTATGGGTAAATAATTTATTTGCGATTGCGGCGAACCAAATGGGAGGTTATATTCCCGGACCGGTCGAGCTTCGTCCTTTCAATGGAATGATGTTCGCCATTGCCGTAATCTCATTTGCTGTCCTGTTTGCGATGGCATGGCGAAACGGACGACTCTACTGCAATTCGATTTGTCCTGTGGGAGCATTGCTTGGACTATTGTCCCGGTTTTCTCTTTTCAAGCCGCGAATTCATGATCATAAATGTGTACATTGCGGCTTGTGTGAGAAGAATTGCAAATCGTCCTGCATTGATTCCGAACACCGTAAAATTGATTACAGTCGTTGTGTTGTCTGCGGTGATTGTATGAAGGCCTGCAAAACGAAAGCGATTCAGTTTGAACTACCGCAAGTCAAATCGTCCGCTTCTTCTGCGGTCCCAAAAGCGTCTGCGGACCAAAAAGAATCGGCGGCGTGTTCTTTGGCATCGAATTCTTTATGCAATGAAGGAAATGAGAAATTGCAAGGAACCGTTCTGGCTAGACGCGGTTTTTTTGCCAGTATTTTCTATCTGATAGCAGCTAAAACAGCTAATGCGCAAAAGCCCAACCAGGAATTTACCGAACGTGGTGACGGTGGACTTGCTCCACTTAAAGAACGAACTTGTCCAACTCGGGAAACAACAATTGTTCCGCCCGGAGCTGTAAGCCTCCGTAATTTTGAACGTTGCTGCACTGCCTGTCAACTCTGCGTTTCGGCTTGCCCGAATCATGTTTTACTTCCTTCGTCTCATTTTAAAAACCTGATGAAGCCGGAAGTCTCCTTTGAACATGGCTGGTGTCGGCCTGAATGTACGGAATGTTCCCAAGTCTGTCCAACTGGAGCGATTCGGTTCCTTTCGACGGCGGATAAATCTTCACAAAAGATTGGACGCTCTGTCTGGACCAGGGAACGGTGCATTGTTTTGACCGACGATGTTCAATGTGATAATTGTTCTCGTCATTGTCCCACCGAGGCGATTCAAATGATCTTACTCGACCCTGCGAATCCGAAATCCAAAAAAATTCCGGTTGTCGATGAAGAGAAATGTATCGGATGCGGCGCTTGTGAATTCCTCTGTCCGGCGCGACCGGTCAGCGCGATACACGTTGAGGGACTTGAACGTCATCGAACGATATAAATCGTATCGATACCTGAGTTCATGATAAAAGACAAACCTGCAAAGTACATAAAGGAAACAATATGGAAAATCATAATCAAGAAAATCGAAAACATGAAATGGATCGCAGAAGCATTTTGAAAGTTCTCGGAACGGGCGCGTTGGTGGCAGGAAGTGGTATACTTGGATGCCAGCAAGAAACAACAGTTTCGCCGAAAGGAACGGCAACAGGTCCAATTCCGACCGACAAAATGGAGTATCGAATCAATCCGAAGACGGGCGAAAAAGTCTCGCTGTTGGGGTATGGATGTATGCGTTGGCCGACAAAACCGAAAACAGACGGAAGCGGCGATGAAATCGATCAGAATGCGGTCAACGAATTGATCGACTTTGCTATGGAACATGGGGTAAACTATTACGACACTTCGCCTGTTTATGTTCAGGGATTATCGGAAGCGGCAACCGGAATTGCCTTGGCACGTCATCCCAGAGAAAAATATTATATTGCGACCAAAATGTCAAATATGCGAATGCAAACCTTCGAACTTTCGGCGTGCCGCGCCATGTATGAAGAGTCGTTCAAGCGTCTGAAAACCGATTATTTCGACTATTATCTTCTTCACGCGATTGGCATGATGGGTTGGGACAAATTCAAGGAACGAACGCTCGATAACGGCGTTTTGGACTTTGTACTCA
>CAZZEF010000418.1:0-2780 GCA_964652875.1 uncultured Planctomycetaceae bacterium | reverse complement strand
GACTCAAAATCCGTTTTTCCTTTTTTTGCCAAAAGAAAAAAGAGGGGCAATCTTTTTCATACTTACAAAACAAAGACAGAAAGAGAGTCAGAAGAACAATGAATTCGGTTCCGATAAAGATCAGACGGGGATTTTGAAAGCGCAGAAGAAACATTGCAACGGCGGGTCCGACAGCGATGGAAACGGCGAAGCCCATTCCGTAATAACCGAATCCTTCGCCGAGACGGGAAGGGGGTACGATATCAGCGACCGCGGCGTTGACGGCGGTCAGGATCAGAGCGAACGCTAATCCCTGAAGCAGGCGCATGATCAAAAGAACCCAAAAGCCCGGGTAAATGATTGGCATTATTCCCGCGATCAGAAAGATCAGGTCAGCGGTCAAAAGAGTATTGAATCGCCCCCAGCGATCGGTTAAGCGTCCGCTGACAAGACGTCCTGCTCCCGCGGTCGCCGCGAAGACCGCCGAAAGAAAACCGGCCGCGCCCGGTCCGTTGGTAATACCCGCCGTATAAGAAGGAAGAATATTATAAAATGAATAGGAAATGATCGAAGCAAGCGTTCCAATCGCCATTATATTGACGAAAAGAACGCTCCAAATTTTATCCTTGGATTTTAAAATATTATTGTCCGGTTTCGAAAGGTTGTTTGACTTATATGTATTATTATTGTCCGGTTTCGAAAGGTCTTTGTCTGACCTTGGTGTATTGAAGTCTGATTTCAAACCGTTGTTTTTCATTGATGTTTTGCCGTTTATTTATTGGAAATTTTGTCGGCGCGATGTATTATCCGTCCCGTCGTCTTTGTGACAGGAAAGGATCTATCGGGGACCGGGAGAGTCGATTTCCGGTCGGATTACGTTGGGGACGCGTTTGACATTTCAGATCACTTTATCGCTGTTTGTTCCCCGTCTGTTTTTTTATCATTCTGCTTTTTCCCGTCCTGCTTTTTATCACTGTTTGCCCGAACGACAGGACGATCGGGCCGCAATCGCATCAGGTTGTCGATAATGACGGTATCGTTGGCGCTTAGACCTTTTCGAATAACGCGCCAGTTGTCGGTTTGCATCGGGCCCAGTTCGACGGTTTGCATTTCCGGTTTGCCGTTTTTCCCCAAGACGTAAACGAAATGAGTCGACTGATTCATTCCGAGCGATTTTTCAGGAACGAGAAGCGCGTCGTATTTTTCGGTAACGCAGATCCGGAGATGAACGGTCATTCCGGGATGAAAGAGGCGTTCACCGCTGACCGATTTCGGGTTCTGACAGACGGCGCGGACCAGTCGGGTTCCGGTTGCCTGATCCATTGCGGGGGTCATATAATCGATTTTCGCCTGATGATTGAATTCCGGTTCGTCGGAAAGGCGAAATTCGATAACCGGTTCAATGACCGATCCGGGATTGGCGTTTTTTCGGGCATCTGCGATTTCTTTGAGTCGGAGTACCGTTGTTTCATCGATATAAAAATAAAGAAAAATCGGGTCAATTTTGACAATTCGGACGAGAGAAGTCGAATTCGACTGGATCAGATTACCGATTGAGACTTTTGAATTGCAGACATAACCGTCGATAGGCGCGTAAATTTTTGTATAATTGACATTGATTTGCGCTTTAAGAATTTTAGCCCGAACGACGGCGATTTCTCCGTCGCATTCCTGAAGATTGGCCAGCGCCAAATCATAATCCTGCTTTGAAACCGCTGATGAAGGAAGAAGTTCCTCCGATCGTTTGAATTCACTTTCG
This sequence comes from uncultured Planctomycetaceae bacterium, assembly GCA_964652875.1. GTDB lineage: Bacteria > Planctomycetota > Planctomycetia > Pirellulales > Thermoguttaceae > JAUNBG01. Next base: position 1,042 of record CAZZEF010000418.1, on the reverse strand, counting down.
AGTCTTTTTTTACGCGCTTCGAGAACTTTGAGGTCTCCTTGCGCGGCCGCCAGTTCCGCTTCGTATAATTCGGGATTGATCACAAAAAGAAGATCGCCTTCTTTGACTTCGCTTCCTTCATGAAATTTCAAAAAAGATCCGCTGTTGAACGAGATCCCGGCGGAGTTTTGAGGGGAAAAGTCAGCGGCGGCCGTAACAGTATTTTCCGCCGTCGTTTTGAGTTTCGTTTTCCCGACACCGGATTGACCGGCGATGTTTGGTGTCCTGTTCCCGGCGTTTGTCTTGTCCCCGGCGGCGATTGACGGAGCGGCGGTATTGTTTGAAAGGACGGGATTCATGGATCCTTCGGACGGACCGGAGGCGGACGGCGGAATGATCTCTTGCGAAACAGGTTCCCCTGTTTGCGGACTGATCTTCATTTTACCCCCTTCTTTAAAAGTGCATTCCATTAAGGTGCCGTCGACTTGTGCGCGAACGTCAACTTCATCGAAAGGCATTAAACGTCCGGTGAATTCTTCATAATCGGTTACCTGCCGTTTGACCGGATTGATCATATTTGCTTCGATCGGTTTGGCGGAAGCCGATGCGGGAACGGGCGTCTGTTTGGGATCGTTCTTTTTGAACTTATCGCAGCCTCCCGCGATAAAAAGAACGGCCAGAAGAAAGCATCCGATCAAACGGACCGCTCTCTGTTTGTTCCGGTTCCTGACCGAAAAATTATTTGATTGCCGGACATGACCGGAAGATAAAACGGAAATTTCTTTCTGATTGCGGTATAAAACGGTCAATTGGTGATTGATGTTGATCATTGTTCTGATAGTCCTGTTTATTGATTCATTAATAATATATTTGAATTGTATCCGTTAGGGCCCGGATCGGCTTGACATTCAATTGCGTGAATTTGGTGTTCGGTTGAATGGATGTTTCGTTGGAATGGTGAACTGGTCAAATTAATTTAATTGGTCATAAATAAAAATCGAATTTGCCGGAAATACGTTATCGGATCTTTGACTTTAATTCAATTTGTTCCGAATTTAAAACG
>CAZZEF010000417.1:0-2801 GCA_964652875.1 uncultured Planctomycetaceae bacterium | reverse complement strand
CTCCGACCGGGTCGCTATCGGTAACTGTTGTATTGGCGGTCTCGACGTTTTTGGTCGTGATTGGTTCGGGGATGAAGAAGTTTGGAGTGTTCGGCTACTGGATCGGACAGGTTCCGAAGATGCAGCTTCCGGCGGTCATGGCCGTTCTTCTGAAACCGATGCTTTTTGTCATCGAAGTGGTCGGGCTTTTAATTAAGCATGTCGTGTTGGCCGTTCGTCTTTTGGCCAACATGTTCGCTGGTCACTTGGTACTCGCCGTTTTTCTCGCATTCATTGCGGGAACAGCCAATATACTTATTCTTTGGATCGGAGTAACCTTTGCCAGTGTCGCCATGAGTATCGCGCTGAGCTGTCTTGAACTGTTTGTCGCGTTTTTGCAGGCGTACATTTTTACTTTCCTTTCCGCCCTGTTTATCGGAATGGCCCAGCATCAGCATTGATTGACGCATTGATCCGCGCCTGTTTAATGATCTTTGACACGCGCTTTCCATTCTGTACCTTGAAGATTTGCCGCGGTTTGATCTCGAACACTTTCCATTTTATGAAAAGTATTTTGACTGTCCATTTTAAGTTTTCCGTAATAACGCCGGGGAAGTTGGTGACTTGGCCGTTCCTTTGACGAGAGATCGGAAAATTCATGATAAGAACAGAATTGACCGGCTGGTCAGAATTGTTTTAAAATAAAGAGATTATTTCGACAGGATACGTTTTCCTGTTATAAATAAGATAAAAAATTTGTTATTAGAATAAATGAGGTTTTTCGGATTGGTACCGTTTACCGGGATGAAAATTCCGGCCCTGATTTGAAAAGACCTCAGGAACCCGATTACTTTAGATTTTTTAAGGAGAATTCACGTGAACAGACTTGTGAAAATCGCCACCGTCCTTTCCATCGTTGCCTATTTCCTTCCGGCCATGGCTTTTGGTGCTGAAGGTGATGCCGCTGCCGCAGCCGCCGCTGGATCCAAGTCCCTTATCGATCTGCTGACCGTTGGTGTCGGTTTGGTTATTATCGGTGCCGCTTACGGTATCGGTCAGATCGGAAAGAACGCCGTCGAAAGTATGGCTCGTCAGCCGGAAGTTGCCGGAAGTGTTCAGACCGCGATGATTATCGCCGCCGCGCTCATCGAAGGTGTTACCTTCTTTGCACTGATCATTTGCCTGCTCCTGGCTCTTAAATAATAACCGATCGGGAACAGAAAGTCGAACGGTCTTTTTGTGAGAAAAGGATCGTTTGAAGAAACAGCTCCGCCGCCATAAAATACAGGATTGGCCTGTTCGCGGCGGAAGTAACCCAAAATAATCCCAGTTCGTCCCGAAAGACAATAAAAAAGATTTGGCCATTGATATAATAATTTCAGGCGGTGATTGAATTGCCGCATCTGAAATTGATAAGAAGAAAAGATCTTTTAATAATTTTGTCGTATCGGGAATGAAAAAGAGACAAAAACAGGTGGATACAAACATGAAGCGAAAAGCCTTCAAGACCATTTCGTCCATGGCGACGCAGCCCGTCCGGGGCTTGTCAACCGCTGTTGTTTGTTTTGCTGTTGTCCTTTGTCTGGCGATGACGCAATGCGCCTTTGCCTCGTCAGAGGGCGGTTCGGGACTTAATCCGCTTGAATCATTCCAACGGGATCTTGCGATCTGGACGGCAGTGGTTTTTATCGGATTGGTTCTGGTTCTCGGAAAGTTCGCGTTTCGACCGATCGCCACCGCGCTGGATCAGCGTGAGCAATCGCTGGCCGATCGAGTCGCATCTGCGGAAAAGGCCAACGCGGATGCCCGTCAGCTTCTGGATCAATACCAGCAGCGTCTTGCGGGCTCCGAACAGGAAGTGGAACAAATGCTGAAGAATGCCAAGGAAGACGCGGAGAAATCGGCGGATACGATCATTCAGAAAGCGAAACAGGCAGCGGAAAACGAACATAAACGGGCTCTTAACGAGATCGAAGCGGCGACGGATCTTGCTCTTCAGGAATTGGCTTCCAAGAGTGCCGATCTGGCGACCAATCTTGCGGGAAAAATCCTCAAGCAGGAGATCGATTCGAAACGACATTCCGAGTTGATCAACGGAGCCATGAGACAGTTTTCGAAGAAATAAGATATTCGAAAAGAAACGTCAGTACTTTAAGAGGCAGTCAATTAAACGGTCCTCTGAACAGGACGTTTTTAAGGTAAATAAAAAAGGATCCGTGTTTTTTTGGACGGGATCCATTAATTAATACAGAGTGAGAAATCATGCCACTGAACAGCATTCCAGAACAAGACGCGCAATTTGCCGCGGAGTTTAACGCGGATGTCACCAGGGAGCAGCTGGCGAAAGTTTATGCTGAAGCTCTCTGCGGCGCCTGCGAGGCGAAAGGTGTTCCGGTTGATACCGTTCTTGAGGAATATGACTCCCTGATCGCGGACGTGTTTAACGTCTGGCCGAAATTTGAAGAGGTTCTTTCTTCCGCGATGGTTTCACCGGAAGAAAAGACCCGGATCATCAGCAGAATTTTCGGCGGTTCGAACGAGATGTTCAAAAACTTCCTCCAAACGCTCACCAAGCGGGGACGCCTTGATCTGCTGCGCGACATTCACCGGCAGACTCATTCGCTGAATAATCAGAAACAAGGCCGTATTCCGGTTACCGTTACGACCGCGGAAAAACTTGATCAGGCGGAAGAAAACGCTTTGATTGAAAAACTCCGCGCTATTGTTGGAGGTGAACCGGAAATCAGAGCCTGCGTCGATCCCGAGACGATCGGCGGTATTATCGTTCGTGTCGGAGACACTGTCTACGACGCATCCCTAGC
>CAZZEF010000416.1:0-2819 GCA_964652875.1 uncultured Planctomycetaceae bacterium | reverse complement strand
GACCATCCGGATTTCTTCAAGGAGCGCCTTTATATATTGATCCGCAAGTTCTTTTTGATAGGATATTTTGCAGTAAGGACAAAATGAACAAATCGTCCGACAGAACGGAATATGAATATACAGACCTAACGGATCGATCTTTTCAAAATCAAGACGGAGGTTGTTCCGATCATTAAAAACAAACGGTTTGAATGATTTGGTCAGCCAGATCCGAAGCAGAGAAGAACTTTTCATTTTGTTTCCTTATTACCGATAAAAATGAATTCGTCCAATATAAAGAAAATTCATCTATTTGAAATATCGATCAAATATACTTCAGGTAAGTTTTCAACATGTCGGCGATAACGCGGATATTTCCCTGAAAAACAAGCGAGTATTCCGCAGCGAAAAAATAACCGCATTGTTCGCAAAGTCCCGGAATATCAACACATCTTCCGCAAACGGAAAGTTTGCCGTTTTCCATAACAACGCACTGTCGGCAGGGAGTCGGAAAACGATTATGAACAATTGCGTCAAACGCGCTGGTTAAATTGAAGACGGGCGAACCGCCGCGGACCATTTGCCGAATCGTCCGGCAGCATTCTTTTTTTTCCTCAACACTCAAAGAAAGTTTTTCGGTTCCCGGATAGGGCGTATGAAAATTAAACGAGACTGCCCGGACAGCGGGCAATTCTTCCGCGAGTCGACAGACACCAGCAAGATCATCCTTGTTGATTTTATTGACCGCCATGTAAAAACAGATATTCGTCGAAGATGTTTTTCGCAAATTGTCCATGATCCGGTCAAAGGTGTCGCCGCGAATGATATTGTGATTCTCCCTCATTCCGTCAAGACTGAGAAGAACAAGATCCGCTTCAGGCAGTTCAACCGGAAAGGTTCCGTTCGTTACGACATTGACAAGAAAAAAACCCATTTTTTTGGCTTCACTCACAAGATCCCGAACCGTCAGATCACCATCGCGCCAAAAAAACGTTTCTCCTCCGCAAAAGAAAAGAATTCTTATTCCTCTCTGATAAAGCGTTTTCATTTCGGATCGGATCTGATCCGCCGAATAATCAACCGATATTATATTATTGACCGCGCAATGACGGCAATGAAGATTACATCGGTCCGTTAAGATGATCGTTCCCAATATTGGTTTTTTACGCCGAAATAAAATCGTGCCCGCGCCAAACAGAGAAAGTTTGATCAAATGCGATAATTTCATAAATACGTTGGTCCGAAAAAAGTTGTTTTCGTCATTCAGAAAATATATTCTAATTGTATCAAATTGCAGGTAAAGGTCAATAGATCAAGCCGTTGACGATCCCGCTCAAAAAAGCAGAGCATATAAAACGTCATTACTTATTTTATCCGCCGAACAACGCCGCAAATCGACTGTTTTTGCAATATTGAAACAAAAAACCATGCCGATTTCATGATGAATTTTCCGTTACAATGTCATAAGAACTGCCGATTCACGCAGTCAATCGGCGCAGAGGACGGAAAATTTAAAATAAAAGCAATATAAAACACGGCGAATAATTGTTTCCTAAACATGCGCTAAACCGCATAATAGATCAACGCGGCGTCAAGCGCGATACCAATCGCCGCATGCTGAAAAGTCCCGGAGACGATCGAACGGGTCCGATACGAATAAAATCCCCAAAAGAGTCCCGCGCAAACACTCATCAAAACTTCGGGAACAGGATTGCCGTAATGCAGCATGACCGATGCGAGCGTCTGGACCAAAACGGCCCCGGGCAGTCCGAATTTCTTCATAAGTCCGAACTGCATGAAGCCGCGAAACATAAACTCCCAACTCAAATAAAAAAAGAGTAAATAGCAAAGTGAATGAACAATAAACGCAATCTGTCCGCATCCGGCATAAGGATTCATCGGATAAACCGAGTACATAAAATCATCCCTGCCGCTAAGCCAGCCGGCAACAATCATAAACGGAACCACTAATAATATTGTCCGAAACGTTCTTTTTTTAATTCCGAGTGAAAGTCCGTAATCGGCCAGCTTTTCTTTGAAAACGAATTTAACGATGAGCGCGGGAATAAGCCCCATTAGAACAAACGCCGCCATCATCTTTTTCATCCCTAAAATAAAAAGCGTCGGTGTCAGACTGTCAGGATTAATCAAAACTTTACCCGTCCCGTCAGCAAACAGGCCCGCTCCCGGTATGTATTTCCAAAATGTCAGCATCACTGACGCATAAAGAAGAATTACGGTTAGCTTCCAATGATCTTTGTCAAAAAAGGAAAAAAGAAAATCTTTAAATTTATCCGACGGCATAAACAGACTCCTTTTATTGCTCTCGATCTGCTCTTTTTCGGTGAGATTATGAATTTTCCGTTCCAACGACAAAAGATCCGCCAAATCATAATGTCAAACGGCAAAAAATACGGAAAATCAAAATGTTGACTGTATAAAATGGCTCAAACGGCGTTTTATCCATTAAATCAACTGTTACTACTGTTATTATTATTTATAATTCACTATTGATAATTATATCGCTAATCAATACTGATCGTTCTTTTTCTCCTCTTCCAAAATTAAAAAGCCGAATTATAACGTCAAACGGCAAAAAATCAAAATTTTTCAGACTTCGACAGTATAACGTATATATTTTTATGTTAATATCGGAAAAAGAGGTCAAAAAAAAAGATCTTTTTAATGTTTAAAATAAATAAAAACAGATAAATTACCGATTTTCTTTTATACAACAGTTATATTTTACTTTTTCTGTTCCAAGATCAAAAAGAACAGCCGATTCATGAAATTAATCGACGGAAAATTAAAAGGCAACTGTATAATTCCCCCCTTTTTTT
>CAZZEF010000415.1:2389-2823 GCA_964652875.1 uncultured Planctomycetaceae bacterium | reverse complement strand
GTCAAATGCGGCAGGATCTTCTGAAAGAGAAAACAGCCTCGGAACGAAAAAAATCGGAACAGGCGCTCGTCGACATTATCGCGCAAACAGAAGAGGAAACGCATCCTGTTTTCGATCTGTTTTGGTTCTGCTCAAGAATGGGAAAACTCAATAAGTATGTTCCGGCGCCAGTAAAGAAAGATTGATTTCACGATCCGGACTTTATTATTATACTGTTTTTTAAAATTTTCATCATTTCCGTTTTGACATCGCGGCTCGGCGGTTTCCCCGAAATTGACACGAAACGGAATTTTTATTAATTCGGTATATTACCGAACTGAAATAGTTTCAATCGCGCTAATGAAATTATTGGTGTGAATTGCGTTTTATCGATATTTTTCAAAGAAATAAGGATTTTGCTAGGTTGCGATATTTCAATAACGTGATATAATATG
>CAZZEF010000415.1:0-2379 GCA_964652875.1 uncultured Planctomycetaceae bacterium | reverse complement strand
ATTTTTCAAAGAAAAACAAGGGGATCTTATGAATCTTCATGCGCTTGACTATATTATTTTGATTGTTTATTTTGGATCAATGCTCGGAGTTGGTTTCTGGTCGATGAGACGGGCGGGTAAAAACTCATCGGAATATTTTTTAAGCGGACGGAATATGACCTGGTGGCTTCTCGGCTTCTCGCTGGTCGCAACAACGTTCGCGGCCGATACGCCGAATTTGGTAACCGGTCTTGTCCGCAAAGACGGCGTTGCGGGCAACTGGTGCTGGTGGGCCTTTCTTCTGACAGGAATGACAACCGTCTTTATTTACGCGAAACTTTGGCGTCGTCTGAATGTCATGACGGACATTGAGTTTTATGAAGTTCGTTACAGCGGAAAACCGGCGGTATTTTTACGGGGATTCCGAACCGTGTATCTCGGTCTGATCTTTAATACCTTTGTTATGGCCAATGTCATATTGGCCATTATCAAGATCCTGAATATTATGTTGGGGATCGATCCGATCGTGACGGTTTTATTTGCCAGCGTTGTGACGGTTCTCTTTACCGTAATGGGGGGGCTCTCCGCCGTTATTTGGGCGGATTTCATTCTGTTCGTTATCTCAATGGCAGGAGCCTTTGCCGCGGCGATCTATGTTTTGTATCTTCCGCAAGTCGGCGGACTGTCCGGACTTTTGAGTAATCCGAACGTTGTCGATAAACTTTCGGTTTTGCCGAACTTTGCCGACAAGGATTCGGTAATCGCCCTTCTTCTGATTCCGCTGGCGGTTCAATGGTGGAGTACTTGGTATCCGGGCGCGGAACCGGGCGGCGGTTCTTTCGGAACTCAGCGAATGTTCGCGGCGAAAAATGAATCTCACGCTATTGGCGCAACATTGTTTTTCAACTTCTGTCATTATGCGGTTCGGCCTTGGCCCTGGATCATCGTCGCGCTGGCTTCCCTGATCGTCTACCCGGATCTTGAGTCCCTGAAAACAGCTTTTCCCGGTCTTCCGGAGTCAATGCTCAAGGATGATATGGCCTATCCGGCAATGCTCAATTTTCTTCCCGCCGGTCTGTTCGGACTGATGATCGCTTCGCTGTTCGCGGCGTTCATGTCAACCATCGCAACCCTTTTAAATCTTGGTTCCTCTTATATGGTGAATGATTTCTATCATCGGTTCATCAATAAAGACGCAACGGAAAAACAACTGGTCCGGCAGGGAAGGATCTGGACCCTTGTTTTAATGGCGCTTGCGTGTACCTTGGCCATGTTTCTTGAAGGCGCGGTCCAAAATTTTGAAATTCTTCTCATGATCGGTGCCGGGACCGGACTGATCTTTCTGCTCCGCTGGTTCTGGTGGCGCATCAGCGCTTACAGCGAAATTGCCGCGATGATCTTCGCTTTGATCTCCGCGGTCTATTTCAAAATGATCCATTTTCCGCTTTGGTCGGTTGTCGGTGACGACGGTCTAAGAAAACTTCCCGATGCGATCAATTTTGGATCCGGAACACAACTCCTTTTGGGGGTCGGTTTTACGACTGTCGGATGGGTCATTGTTACCTTGCTGACGCCGTCCACTTCTCAAGAGACGCTTCAAAAATTTCTGAAACAGGTCAATCCGGGCGGACCAGGCTGGAAACATGTCATTGAAAAGGAGCGGGATTTGGGAAATAACGAACTTGTTCAAACGGAAGGCTGGACTGTTCCGCTGGGAATCCTTTGTTCCGTTATCGGATGTATTGCCGTTTACTCTTCCCTGTTTGCGGTCGGCGCGTTTCTTTACGGAAATTATTCATTGGGGATCTTTCTGACGTTTCTTTCCGCTGTCGGGTCGTTTGTCCTTTTTAAAACCTGGAACACGGTTAGAAAATAGATCCGGGATTTGTCCAGTTGGTGACACGCGATCCATTTATTATTTTGATCAGCTGATTCATTCTTGTTTTTTGTCCGGATCGGCTGATTGAATTTTTTGTTTGTTTTAATCGGCTGAACTGCCCCAGTTTCTCGTTTTTCTTTCGGCTGATTGGGTTTTATTGTTCTGTCAGAGCGGACTTAATTATACTGCATATATTTTAAATTTTCCGTCCTCACCGCCGATTGACTGCGTAAATTGGCGGTTCTTTTGACGTTATAACGGAAAATTCATGCAGGGATCGGTATAATTTTCTTCTGTCCGGTCGTCTAATACGTTTTTTTGGGGGGGTGATCTTTTTTGTTTATTTTTACGTAATGGATCTAACCCCCCCTATCTTTCAGATGGCCCCTTCAAGTATTATTTGAGTGTTTTTTGTTTGGTGTATCAATTGTATGAATTCGCTTTAGTATTCTAAAAATGGATTTATTATATTATAAACGATAAAAAACAAAGAAAATTTAAATGAGACGGTAATGATGAGA
>CAZZEF010000414.1:0-2838 GCA_964652875.1 uncultured Planctomycetaceae bacterium | reverse complement strand
AAAACCGACAAAACGGTCATAAATTTTAAAAATAGCCGCACTTAACACCCCAAATTTTTCAGATCTTCCGCAAGCTGAGCGGCGGCGGTTTCATCCAGCGGCGTAAACGGAAGGCGGCAAGGCCCCAATTCAATGCCGCGCAGCCGCATGACAATCTTTCCGCTGGGATGAACCGGCGAATATTTCAGCAACGCTTTAACAAATTTCCAACTTTTGAGCTGAAAACGTCGAGCCCGGTCAAGATCATTTTCCGCCAGCGCTTCAAGCAGAGCGTTATAAACATCAGGAATCATACCGTAAGTGCTTCCAACCCCTCCGGCGGCCCCCAAAGCATAACCGGCCATCAGCATTTCATCGCAGCCCCAAAGTACTTCGTATTTTCTGTCATGATACTCCAGCGCTTCAAGAAAAACAAACCCCTTGATATCGGAATATTTGATCCCGCGAAATTGAGGACACTTCTTTTCCATCAGCTCCATAAAAAGCGTCATATCGATATCCACTCCGGTAAAAGAGGGAATATGATAATAATAGAACGGCGTCTTCGGTGCTGCAGCGGCAATCTCGGTAAGCCAATCGACCAGCGTTTCCGTTTTGGTAATACGAAAATAACTCGGCGCGTTGGCGCTAATCGCCGAAGCTCCCGCCGATTCGGCATGCGCGGCAAGAAGACAAGAGTCAGGCAACGCGTTCGCCCCGACTTGAACGACCGTCGGAACCCGACCGTTGGCCGCGTCAATAAACGCTTCGGCCACTTTTTCCCGTTCCGAAATGGTCATGTTGACCCCCTCGCCGGTTGTTCCGCAAATATATAGTCCCTTCATCTTATTCGTCAGCAGATACTCAACATAATCGGGAATAACCTCCAAGTGAATGGAACCGTTTTTATTAAACGGGGTATAAACCGCACTGATAAGGCCTTGTAACATCGTCAATCTTTCTCTCCTCTTTTCCGCGTTGAACCGGTCAGCTATCGGACCGGCAAGGTTATTATTATGCTTGTATTTTAAATTTTCCGTCATCTCCGTCGATTGACTGCGTGAATCGTCTGCTCTTTTGACGTTATAACGGAAATTTCATTAGAGAATCGGTATATGAATAAATCCCAAAACACCGCTTGAAATTCTATAACATAATATTAAAAAAAAGACAGCCTTTTGTTTTTTATCCTTGCTGTATTATACAAACAACTGAATAAATTGCAAATATAAAATCAGATATATTTGTTTATTACCGGAAATATTTATTTCCGTATCCCTTTTAGTAAACCACTGATCAATATATATTATTCTATTTATATTGTATTTATATCTGTCTGTATTATCAGAAATATATCTTGCGCATAAGAAATATTAAAGTATAATAAAAAGAAATTCTCATAAGTTCAAATCGGAAAAGAAAAAAATGAAAACAAAAACCAACGAGTTCGCGAAAATATCGGAACTGGCCCGAACATTGGAAAATGAAATAGATAAAAATGATCTCCTGCCGGGGGATCCGTTTTTTTCAGCAAGCGGCGCGGCTCGTTTTTTGAGCGTCGCGGTTTCAACAGCCAATCGGGCATTGCAGCTTCTTGAAAAACGCCGTCTGATCGCCCGACATCAGCGAAGCGGTTCGGTAATTCTGGCCCGGGAACCGCAAAACTCCCGGCAAGCGGTCAAAACATGTTTTCTCGTTCACGAAAAATATCTGCAACTCGAAGGAATTGGAAACGACGGCATTCTTTCCGGCATTCAGGACGAATGCCCTTGGTGGTCCGTCGAACACTGCTTCCTCGTTCCCGGTCATGAAGAAGATCAGGTCGATGCTCTCATTCGTAATTCACTCGGAAGCGGGTTCACCGAAACATTCGTTATGGTCCGCGCGCCGTTTGCCGTCCAGCGTCTCATTGAACAAAGTCGACTTCCCGCCGTTATTCACGGAACACGATACCCCGGAATCGAAAAAATACCCATGCTCGAAAGAGATCATGACGAAGTGATCGTTCAAATTGTTTCTCATCTCCGGCTAAAGAAACGAAACGATATCGTTTTTTTAGGACGCGAACTTGTCTTACCGGGCGATCAGCTCGTTTTGGACCGTTTATACAGATCGATCTGCGGATTGCGTCCGCCCGTCTTTTTGCCCGCCTCCGATCTTTGCATTCGCTCCGTCATAAAAAAAATGTTGTCGCAGCCGTCTGTTCCGGACGCGTTCCTCTGCGCCACCCGGCGTCAGGCGGAATGTGTTTGTCAGGAGATCAAACAAAAAGGACTTCTTCCGGGCCGGGACATTGATATTATTCTTCTTTATTATTACGGACCGGCGGCGGACAAGCCCCCCTATCATTTCATCTTATCCGACAACAGTCCGGAACAGATCGGACGACGAATCGGACAGATGCTGGTCCGGCAGCTGATGCGCGTTCCCGTTGCCGACGTAACCGTTCCCGTCCGGTTCGTCTGACCGCCCAAAATACGGCCGTTGAAAAAACTTATTTTCATTTGTTTTATACCGTCGGCATTTTAAAATTTCCGTCCTCTCTCCCGATTGTCTTCGTAAATCGGGAGGTCTTCCGGCTGCGTTCCGGAAAATTCATGATTGAATCAGTATAAAAAAACAGAACCGACGGACGGGGGATCCAATCGGCTCTTTAAGCCCGGAAATTAACCCGGGCGGGAATATCGTTCTGACTGCGTTTTATACTGCTTTTATTTTAAAATTTCCATCATAATCGCCGATTGACTGCGTAAATTGGGAGGTCTTCCGGCTGCGTTCCGGAAAATTCATGATTGAATCAGTATAAAAAACAGAACCGACGGACGGGGGATCCAATCGGCTCTTTAAGCCCGGAAATTA
>CAZZEF010000413.1:517-2852 GCA_964652875.1 uncultured Planctomycetaceae bacterium | reverse complement strand
CTGCCCCGCCGATCGGTCCGGTCTTATCTTCCATTACCGAATAAAAGGACATGCAAAGTCCGTGACCTCCGTAAAAAATCAGAGAGCCAAGTCCGGTTTTTTCCTCTTCGACCGGATAGGAAATTCCCTCGTTCATCGGAATGACAAGCCGGTCGCCCAATTTCGAAAAAAACGGAAGAGGATACTGAAGTTCCGCCATCGGCGCCTGTTTGTCTTTCTTGTCGATCGTAACGATCAGTTCCGGAAGATCCCTTTCCAGTTCAAGGGTTACCTCGTATTCGGAATAAGACCGAAAACCGATCAGGGAAAAAGTGATCGAGCGATCTGATTTCTTAACGGATCCGCAAAAAGAGACGCCGGTTTTCTGTTCCCAAAGACGTCCTGTTCTTTTATCGAGAACGGAAAACGATCCGTCCGCGGCAAGAAAAGACACCTTAAGAAAATCGTTCTCAAGTTTGTAAATGTTTTTATTGCTCTCCAAATTGAGCGTACCGGCTTTTTTCATCTCCGCCCCGGCGATCCAACAGATCCCCTTACCCGATCCGACCAGACGCGCTTGTATGGACGACATCTCTTCGGAAACGACAAATTTATTCGAAACCTTTTTCCAATCGGTCGGACTGTTTTGGTGCGCTTCTCCGTAAATCCAATCGATTACTTCTTTGCCGTTTCGAACTGCAACGCTCATGTTGACCGGCGCGCTGTCATTCTTTTTGATATAATAGGATAGCTCGTAAATCTCCCCTGCTTTAACGGGAATCTCATCATTAAAAACAGTCCAGTCCAAATCGGAAGTATGTTCGATTCGCATCGACGGTTTTCCGTCATAAAGGATCTTCTCGTCCGATGAAACGATCAGTGCCCCCTGCGTGTTCGACCATTTGCGGCTGTTAAGATCGATTTTTTGACTTGTTTCCTGAGCCAGCGTTAAAACCGTCATTATTAAAACGGCAATCGCCGGGAGGATCGGCTTGAATATTTTTAAATGGCCGCGCGTCATATTTTTTGCGGTCCTTTCCGGTTTTCTTTTGAAATCAGAATCTTGATTATCGGTGAAACGAAAAAAAACAAATGAATTCAATTTCATTTTTGCCTTTCTTGAATTTTAACTTTTGGGAAATAATCCCGTTAAAACGATTTTATACTTATTTATATTTTTTAATTTTTCGTTAGATCCGTCAATGAACTTCATGACTCGATATTTCTGCTGACGTTGGAACGAAAAATTATAGTCGGACCGGTTTATTTGAAATATTATTCAACAACAGGAAATGCGGAAATTCGAAGCCGGGCAGCGCCCATCGGGATCAGTTCGAGATCTTTTTTCGGCTGATCTGTTTCGACAGGACTGTCCGGAACGGGAGCGCATAGTCCGAAAGAATCGATTTTCCAGCCGGGAATTTTTTTGCCGGTCAGAACGATCGACCAGGGAACCGAATCCGCCGTCCAAGGGAAATTGTCTTTCGGCCAGGATTTTTTGATCAGTTGAATCGGCGGATTTTTTGTCTTATCGGACTGGATGGCGGTCAGCTTTTTCTGCTCGTCCGCTTTAAATTTGAACATCGTCAAACCGGGAGAAGCGGACCGGTATTGCAAACACGGAAGTCCCTTGATTTCCGCCGGATCGGTCAAACCGTAATTCCAGTCGGAATCGGCAAAGATCTCGAACGAAGGCCATTTTGACGCATCTGCCCCTTTTTGCCAGCCGGAATCGCCCATCGCGTTGGTCCGTCCGTCTGTTTTCTGATAACGTTCTTTGATCTTGAGCGAAAAGGTCAACGGGCCGTAATCAATACTGATACAGTTTTTATTTTGCTGCCAGACACGATAAGAAAAAGACATCGGCGTTTGAAGAGCGATCCGGTCGCCGTTTCTCCAGGTTCGTTCGATCTTCAGCCAACGATTGGCTGGGGACGCGCCCGCAATTGAAAGATCCTGTCCATTGACCGCGATTTTCATTGCGTCGCACCAAACAGGAAGACGAAAATACAACGGAAAAACTCTTTCTTTATTGAGTTGAACGGTAAAGCGGATTTCTTCTTCGAATGGATAATTCGTCTGTTCTGAAATGACAACTTCGGATCCGTCCGCCACTTTTGCTTTGACTTGGGACGCACCGTAAAGAACGGCCGCCAAGCCTCCGTCCGGGGTTGCCGTCCAAAGATTTTCAATATAATAGGGCCAGCCGTGTGAATGATTATGCTGACAGCAACGGCTGCTGAATGGGTTCATCGCCATAAACGGGCCCTTATTCCCAATGCCCGGATGATGATTCTTACTGTCGGAGACCACCTGATTCGGACAGGTCAGGTAACGCAGCGCTTTAAAGTCGGGC
>CAZZEF010000413.1:0-507 GCA_964652875.1 uncultured Planctomycetaceae bacterium | reverse complement strand
GGTGTTGAAGGCGACTTCTTCGGCATGATCGGCCCAAAACGCATCACCGGTGATTTTTAGAAGCATCATATCGCTGGTCATTTGCTCGAAGATCCCGCAAGTTTCGATGCCCTGACGGGGATCAATGTATCCGTGACGCGCATTTTCATCGGCTCCGAACATACCGCCGGGCACCTGCCCAAAACAGGATCGAACCAATCGAAAATTGTTGTAAGCCGCTTTTTGATCGGATCCTTTTTTCGAAAGCATCCACCAAATGGCCGGCTGCCGGAAACATTGCGCAATGTTCACATTATGCCAGTTCGGAAGTGACGATTCCTGCTTCCAGTCTGCCGTGTTCCGATTGATTTTTTCCGCGGCTCTCAGCAGTGTTGGGTCACCGGTTATATTGTAAAGCTGAAAACAGCTCCATAAAAGATCTCCGCCGCGGCTGTTTTCCCAATAAGTTTTAAGAAATTTCTTTTCCGGACAGGCGAGGATCCAATGAAAATATTTCGTCATAAAATG
>CAZZEF010000412.1:0-2854 GCA_964652875.1 uncultured Planctomycetaceae bacterium | reverse complement strand
CGATTTCTAATAACAGATCAAAATTGTTGGGAAAACATTTAATTTTCAACAATCATTTCGTACCAAACGGTTTTGTTTTCAGGCCCGAACGCAACCGCGCTTCCGCCTTCGGCCGATTGGACTGTTTTCAATTCGAAAGAGCGCTTTCCTTTGTTGTCAAGAGCGAAAACTTTGATCTTTTCGGGCGCAGTATTTTTCAGAATAAACGTCATTGGGATTCCTTCGCAAAGGACGGGCGCGGTCCCCATTGATCCGCCGTAATTTTTGGCCAAAGAAAGACGTTTTCCCGGCAGTTCGACAATTTTCGCGCCCGTGTTCATTACAAGACCGGTCGCGGTAACAAGATATCGGCCGGGAAGAAACGATCCGTTTGCGCTGATATTTTCTTTTTCGCTTTTATCCGTTTTAACGACGGAAATCGTTGCCCAATCAAGTCGGGTTAGACCCGGCTGAATTGTCAAACCGTTGTAATTAAAAGATCGTCCGGCGATCATTCCGGTAAAGAGTTTTGTTCCGACAGTATCGACAGTGCAGTATCCTTTGTCTTTTTCGCATCCGTAAAAGATCTCTTTAAATTCGTTTTTAACCAAATTCTTTTCGGGCGATCCGAGCGAAGCGGGAAGATCCTTCCAGTCAGAGATATTTTTAACGCGGCCTTTTTTCGATTCGGCGGTTTTGTGATCTTTCAGGTCCATCAGATCAAGTCCGGAATAGACAGCCAGAGAAAGTTTGGGATTGAGGTTGAGATCTTTCAACTCCCGATGATAACTGGTCAGAGAATTTTCCATGACTTCAAGTTCTTTGTTTTCGCTCATGGGTACAGAGTAAATATAACGGCCGGGACCGCGGCGGACATCACCTCTTGTGAACATTGCGTAAGCGGCGTGAGCGTGCGCCAATTTTGCCTGATTTCCGCAGAAGTCAAAAAATTGGGAATTTGTCTGGGGTTCATAATTGTCGGAATGACTCCAGGCGAACTGATAAAGAACGCTCCAATCCTGAAAAGCGCCGAACGCGGAGGCTAACAGATTTCCTTCCGCGCAGTAAAGATTCGGGTAAGGGTGATCATATTCACTGACCGTTAATGGACGATTGAGAACACGAACGGAAGCCAGTCGGGTAAGGGTTGAACCGCCGGTCATTTTATTAACGAGCGCTTCTTGACCGATCACCCAATCATTACCGTCCCAAGGTTTGTTGGGAAAATTCGGATGGTTCCAGTATGCGTGAATATCGCAATAATCCTGTTTGGCCTGCGCGTACCAGAAACCGTATTGAAGCTGGGTTCCGGTGACCGGCGGTTGCGCTTTAAGATCATTTTTGACGTAATGATACATATCGAGCCAGTATTTTTCTTCGATATATTTAAGAAACGCGGTCCAGTCGGCGCCGGGAGTTCCGGTGAGAAAAAATTTATTTTCTCCCTTGTATTCCGGAACAGGAATATTTTTTGCGGCTAAAGAAACACCTTCGGGGAGACCGATTTTACCCCCCTCTTTAAACGAGATCCCTGCGAATTCATAAGATTTACCCGGCTCAAAACCGTCGATTGCGAAACGGGTCAAACTGTCGTCGGCATCTGCGGTAAATGTCCAGGAGAATGTTTTCCATTCGGGCGACAAATTCATCGACGCATGAAGGCCGATCGGCTGCCAGGGGTCATGCGACATACAGAAGGCGGCGCCTGCGCGGCCGTTGTCTTTTGAACGCGCCTTGATCGTTACGGTATAAAGTTTTCCCTTTTCGGCAGTAATTTTTTGACGGTTGAATTGCGGGATCCAGGGACTTTCCCCCCTTTTGATAACATTCAGTTTCATAATAACAGATCCGAGAGAATCGTCGTTCAAAAATTGAACGGTGAAATTCTCTTTCTCTTTTCCAAGTATCAACCAGTTTTTTGTAAAATCTTTAAAATTCGATTTTTCGTTGAAAGATCCTTCGGGCACATACTCTTTTCCCAGCGGTTCGGAACGTTCGTGCCAAGCGGATTTAAGAGCGGTGTCGGAGGGATATTTTTTTGCGAGCCATTCATTCCAGTAGCCGCGCAGAGTCGCCTTGTAACATTCCGGAAGTTCGTCGAGATTTCCCCAACTCCAACTGGCGACAACGGAATTTTCGTTATTGATCTCAATCATCGCAACGCCCGGATCATTAACGTAAGCCTTTTTCGTATACGGATTAACATGAGTCAAAAGATCTTTGGCGTATTTCTTTTGCAGCTGGATCATTCGCGGCTCAAAATTATCAAGTCCTTTTCCGAATGACTTGACTTTGTCGGAAGTCTCAAAACCGTCCAATTCATCAAGATTACGGGAAACGTGCAGGTTGATATTGACATAGATCCCGTGTTCATGAAGTTGATAAATCAGATAGTCAAGTTTATCAAGTTGTTCGGGATCAATTTCCGTTTTAGTGCGGCTGATGTTTTTACCCCAAATGTGACTTTTGTCCATATGATGAAGACGAACGACGTTGATGCCAAATCGGGCAAGAGTTGCCGCCAGGCGTTCCGCCTTTTCTTTCGAGGGAAAGTTCGCTGAAAAACAGAGATTGGTCGCAAAGAAATAACGCGGTCCGGTACTGTCAGTAAAACGTCCGTTCACAACTTTTAAAAAGCCGTTTTCGCCTGCTTTTTTCCAAGGTCCGTTCCAGGTTTGAATATTGGTGATATTGTCCGGGGCCCCTTTTTCGACAAGGAACGGAAACATTGGCGCGAATTTTGAATCGTCAAATTCGAGGAGTTTTCCTTTGGTCTGTCCATATCCTGCCGTCGAAAAGAGTAAAATGGAGATGGTTAATAAAATCAGTGAACTGAAACATCGTTTAAAACACCGCATAAAATTCTCCTTGCATC
>CAZZEF010000411.1:0-2902 GCA_964652875.1 uncultured Planctomycetaceae bacterium | reverse complement strand
TGAATCGGCTGTTCTTTTGACGTTATAACGGAAAATTCATGATGGAATCAGTATAATAAAAGAATCGGTATAATAAAAGAATTTGAATTTTGCTGATTCACCATTTTGTTATAGGTCCTAAGTTAAAAAACAGTCGGTTTGCCTGGACAATCGGCGGAAATTTAAATATTGTCTGTATAACAAATGAAATAAAGGGCTTGAAAGGGGACAAATCGAAAAAGATCGGTCCCCGTTTTTATTTTCGTTGATTGTGTTTTAGATAATCATTTTAATCGGACAGCAATTGGAAAAGAGATCCATTACGCTTCAGGATTGAGTTTGCTGAGAATGGTTGCCGTCGAAAAGTTCACAAGGAGTCGATCATAAAGGCGAAACGATTGTAAAAAAAGGAACCCAAAGAGTGTCCAATTGGTAAAATCTGAATAAAAGTCTTTTTTTCGCTCCTTTTTTCGAATTAATCGGGTATTAATGATAGACATTTTGGCTTTTTCTGATTATCATAGTAAATGGTTCGTTCTTTTCGTAAAAAGTTTGTTTGGATTTTAAAAAGAAAATTGTTTTTTGTAAAAATTTACAAGGACGAACACGAATAATAATAACGATAAAATATAAAAAATAGAATACTCTCAAAAGCAGTTGTTTTTGAGAGCAGGGACAGAATGTATCTCGGAGGAATACAAATGAAGGTTAGATTTCTCATGTTGATGTTAGCGCTGTCAGCCTTGTCGATTTATTCGGCGGCGGCTTGGTCGGCGGAAAAGAAAAATCAGGAAGAAGGAGAACATGTCCAGCTTTTCACCGCGATGGAAAAAGGACAAATAGACGTAAAATTAACGACTCGCAACTCAATGGATGCGACCGTAAGCGTCAAAAATAAGACGGACAAGCCTTTAATAGTTGACATGCCCGCGGCATTTGCCGGCGTTCATGTTGTCGGCCAGTTTGACATGCCGGGCTTCGGCGGCGGACGAGGCGGCATGGGCGGTATGGGTGGAATGGGCGGAATGGGTCCCGGGATGGGCGGCGGTGCTGGAGGTGGTGCCGGCGGCGGAGCTTCTCAATCCGTTGGCGGCGGCATGGGCGGCGGCGGTATGGGCGGCGGCGGAATGGGCGGCGGATGGTATGTCGCTCCGGAAAAGTCCGTTCATCAAAAAGTCCGGACCGTTTGTCTTGAACACGGGAAAAAGGAACCGAACGTTACCTGCAAATATCAAATAGTCCCGATTGGCGCTTATACCGAAAACAAAACGACTCAAGTTCTTTGTGAAATGCTTGGGGATGAAAAAGTCGATCAAGTCGCGATGCAGGCCGCCGTTTGGAATCAGGAAAGCAAAGTCTCGTTCAATGATTTGGCCGCCAAAAAGATCCGATATCAATTTTCGGTCAATACAAAAAATTATTTTTCAAAAGATCAGGTGGATGCCGGTTCAAAATATGTTGAAACCGCTCAAAAAGAAGTTGCTAAAAGAGAAGCGCTGGAAAAGGAAGCCAAAGATAAAAACGAAAGTTATCAAACGGAGGAATCGTCTTCCGCTTCAGATCGATCTATTGAAAATATGACTGAAAAACTGCTGAAGAAGTAGGCTGGATGTTATTGTTTTATGTTTGGGCTGCTTTGGCTGCCCATTATGTTTTATAGAAATTCGGGAAAGAAAATTATGCCTTTATTTGAAATTGAAACCTATTCGCATATCGTTATTACCTGGGCTGAAGACGAAGAAAAGGCCCGTCAAATCCTTTATGAAAATTATCCGTCGGAAGAGGCGGTTCGGATCACAAAACGGCCTCGTGACGCTTGGGTGATCTCCAAGTCAGTTCTCGGTATTACCGGTAAAGTCGAAGTTTGTGACTTGGCCCGCGATTGCCTGTCCAAAGCGTCCGGAGATAAAGTCAAAGCGATTCGTCTTTACATGCAGCAGACCGGATCCGATCTCGATTCCGCCCGGCGCGTGATTGAGTCGAACATCGTTTACGGCTGGTAAACTTTGGTTCTTTGTTCTTAACGGCCGATTAATGAATTAAACCAGATGATCGACCGCAAACGGCTTTGTCTCGAAAAATTTTCGGAAAGTTGATCTTGCGGATCGGTATAAATTCGATTGCAAAGGGACCGGACGTTTTCCTCTTTTACAGAACTGAGTCTGTTAAAAGCTGAAAATGTTCGGTCCTGTTTTTTATGACAAAAAGATCTTTTTTTACTGCGTATCTCCGGTTTCATTCCGAATTTTTCATTCTAATGTTAAAAGAAAGGCCGATTCATGGAGTCAATCGGCGAAGTTACGGAAAGTTTAAAATGATGATGCTGTAAAACTGGAAAAATTCACTTCGACTTAAAAAATCAAAAGGCCGCTGGCGGAAGGAATGAAAATGGATAAACGGCAACTTAAGAAAAGTCAATATTATTGGCTGGCTTCGGAACTTTCTTTTTTAACGGATCGGGGGACGCTTGGGCCCGGTCAGCAAGATCGAATATTGGATAATTATGAGATCTTTCCGGAACATCGAATAGACCGCGGTCGGCTTTGGCTGATTACTTTTTTGAGTCTCGGTGTTCTTATGTTCGGGTTTGCGGTTTTTTTACTCCTTTGTCACAATTGGAATTATTTAACCCCTTTTTATAAAACACTTATTGCTTCGGGATCACTTGTTCTGTTTTGGGGAACAAGCTTGATTCTTAAAGCGGCGCGCAAAGGAATTTTGTCCGAACTTTGTTATTTTTTTACAGGGATCCTGTTCGGCGTGAACATTTGGCAAATTGCGCAGATCTATCACTTTAATGTTGATTTTCCCGTTGGGATCTGGTTTTGGATCGTTGGACTTTTTCTTTTGGCATACGGTCGAAAACTTCCGTTGCTTCATTATTTGATCGCGTTTCTTCTTGTTATTTGGGTGCCTGCGGAAA
>CAZZEF010000410.1:0-2924 GCA_964652875.1 uncultured Planctomycetaceae bacterium | reverse complement strand
AGTGAAAAAGCAAAAGAATACCAAGAGACTTGTTAAAGCGGAGTTGCCGCGTTAAGCCCCAAAAAAGTGTTTCAGTCGGAACCAAATAACGACCTGTTCACCAAAACACCGGTTCGCAAAAAACGACCGGCGTTAAAGTGAAAAAGCAAAAGAATACCAAGAGACTTGTTAAAGCGGAGTTGCCGCGTTAAAATTCCCAGCCTTTTCGATACGCGGGTTTGAGCAGTGCATCGGCGGACGAAATGCCTGTTGTCAAATGCTGCGGATCCCAATGAAGTTTTTTACCGGATCGGTAGGAGACCAGTCCGAGAAGAACGGACTCTGTCAGACGGCCGCCGTAAGCGAACGGGCATTTGGCCAGTGAGGGATCGTTTGCCTTGCATCCGTCGATGAATTCGGCGTAATGACCGGGCGAGCGGGGGATCCAAGGAGCGGCCGGTTTGAAATTGGTGAATTTTTCTTTCGGAAACAGATCGTGTTTTTGATAATTGGCAAACAGACAGCCGCGGGAACCGATGAAAAGGATTCCGCTGGAGGCCGTTGGAACGCCGTTTTTAACACAGATCTCGTCGATTTCAGGAATATCATGTCCGTCATACCAATATAAATCGCAAGCGGGAAAGTTTCGTCGGGCAGCGAAGGTGAATTTAACGCGAAGCCATTCAGGACAGGCGAAAGGATTGACCGCAGGGCCGGACGCTTCAACAGTTCGGCAGTCGGTCAGATCAAGAGCCCAGAACGGCAGGTTCATATAATGGCATCCGAAGTCGCCGAGCTGACCGCTTCCGAAAGCCCACCATCGGCGCCAGTTCGCCGGGACATAGCAAAGATTGTAAGGAACAAAATTACTGGTTCCGAGCCAGAGATCCCAATTAAGTTCAGCAGGAACAGGCATGGGCGCGGGAAGCTTTTGCGATGGATCCTGTCCCCAGCCGACACCCAACGGCATGCCAACGTCTTTAACCCCGCCGACTCCCGCAACGTAACCGGTCGCGTCTCCCGTTTTGGTCCAGACGTGAACCTCTTTGACTTCGCCGATCAAACCGCTTTGAATATATTCAACGACCTGATAATAATTATTATAAGAGTTCGGCTGTGTTCCCAGTTGAGTTACAAGTCTTTTATCCGCCGCAATCAGCTGCATTTGACGCGCTTCCCAAACGCTGTGCGCCAGAGGTTTTTCGCAATAGCAGTGTTTGCCGAGCTTCATGGCCGCAATACTGGCCGGCGCGTGTGTATGATCCGGCGTCGAAACGACAACCGCGTCGATCTTGTCCGAAATTTCTTCCAGCATTTTTCGGTAATCGGAATAAGATCTCGCCTTCATTTGCGGATAAGCTTTTGCGGCCAGATCCAAATTTTTGGAGCTGACATCGCAGAACGCGTAAAACTGCTCCTCTTTCATTCCGCGCATTGTTTCGCGTGCCTGCCCCCAAACGCCGATAAAGGCGAGATTCAGTTTACTGTTCGGTGACGCGCTTGACGCGATCGAAGGGATTTGGACCGAAAGCGCAGTCAGGGACGCGGCGCCCGCTTTTAAAAATGTTCGTCGTGACACTTTTTTCATTATTTTACCTCATTGTTATAACTGTTGTTTCGTTGCTTCAACCGGGTTAATTCCTGAACAACTTTTTTATTGTATCAGTTTGAAATTCGGATGTCAATATTTAACGCGATCTTGCGGATCGTCCGTTTATACCGATTCCATCATGATTTTTTCGTTATAACGTCAAAAGAATCGCCGATTCACGCAGCCAATCGGCGATGATGACGGAAAATTTAAAATAAAAGCAATATGCCTTTAAATTTTAATGAAAATGGAAATATTTTTATGCGCGTTATGGATTTTATTTCAAGGATTTGTTATACTAAAATCAAATTCCTGCCGTTCGGCGGACGAGACGTTGGCCTTGAACGATCCTGATTGGAATTTTAAAGATTTAAAACAATATAAAATTTAATGAACAGTCTGTGAACAGAAAGAAGAGTCGGCGCCGGTCCCTGATCAGCGCGGCAACGCTATACCGATTCACATAGTCAATCGGCGAAAATAACGAGAAATTTAAAGTAAAAACAGTATAAAAACAGATCGGCCTTGTCGTTTACCGAAACACAAATGCCGGGAATGTTGCGCGGGAAATGTTCACATGGAGCAACGGAGAAAAACTTATGGATCCAGTATCGACGGAAGCGGTGAAGACAGCGGTTGAATTTACGTTGACACAAAAATGTCTGGCGGAATTTATCGGAACGATGTTTTTGATTATTTTTGGCTGCGGAGTCTGCGCCAATGCGAATCTTGTCAAGAGCAAGGGATTGAATTGCGGGTTTGGAACGGTGATCATGGGCTGGGCGGTCGGTGTCGGACTGGTTGTCTTTATGTTTCGACTAATCAGCGGCGCGCATTTTAATCCCGCCTTGACGGTGGCTTTTGCGATGCACGGAATCGGAGGAACAACTTGGGCCGATGTTCCCGGCTATGTAATTGCGCAATTGGCCGGCGCGTTTTGCGGAGCGGTGATTGTTGTTCTGAACTATTACAAACATTTTCAGGAAACTGATGATTCGATCACCAAGCTTGGAATTTTCTGTACAATTCCAGCGATTCGAAATCCGTTTTGCAACTTTATGACCGAATTTATCGCGACGTTTGTTCTGGCGTTTGTTGTTATGGGCCTTTCCCCTTACGGCGGCGTTATCGGTGATGGTTTTGCCGCTTTTACTGTTGGAATGGTGATTTTGGCGATTGGTTACTGTCTCGGCGGACCGACCGGATTTGCGATCAATCCGGTACGGGATCTTGGTCCCCGGCTGGCGCACGCGATTCTGCCGATCGGTACCAAAGGATCGTCCGATTGGGGATACGCCTGGATCCCGATTGTCGCGCCCATGATCGGAGGAATTGCCGGTGTTGAAGTTTGGCT
>CAZZEF010000409.1:217-2933 GCA_964652875.1 uncultured Planctomycetaceae bacterium | reverse complement strand
ATCAGCCGATTCTCGCAGCCGTTCGGCGGAATACAAAAATGAGAGCAGTATAAAATTTCCCGGTTCCTCCAAAAAATCGGAGCTGATTGACCGCGTTAAAGATCCCGAAAATAAAGATTACGAGGTAAATTTTCTTCGTAAGCATCTATTCTCTTTTTAAAAACAAAACCGGCATTAAGAATATTCCGAATACTGTAAACATTGTCCGGGTGCGCCGTTGAATAAAGTCCGCGCAGTCCCCGATTTTCCGCCTGTTCAATTAAAGCCTCCATCAAAGTCTTTTGAAGCCTCTGCCCCCGGTATTCAGAAAGAACGATCACAAGTTTTAAATTGGCGATTCCCGGCCATTTGCTTTTCGGTATTTGAAGATATCTTCCAAAATGATTTTCAGAAGTTGGAACATAAAGAACACCAAAAGCGGCCAGCCGGGAAGATCCAGTCCTGTGCACCAATTGTTTCGCACTGCCGGAACGGATCATCGAACTGTCCGCGCAAGAACAATCCCCGCAAAACGCTCCCAAGGTCAGATGGGGATCCGAAAGACATTCTCTCAGCAGTTCCGGCGTATTGCGATGCAAACATTTTCGCGTAAACGGATCCGAAAAAACTTCTTCCTGAATTTGAAGTATTGTTTCCCAGTCGGCGAATCCGCAGCGTTTGATCTCAAATTTCATTTTACCGTTCGATATTCCAGTGTCATGATGAAACTTCCTTCCCAAGATCAAAATTATCGCCGATTCACAATGTCAATCAGCGATAATTTTCAAAGGAAGACAGTATAAAAATTTCAAATTCACTTCTTGACTTGTTTATCTGTTTTGGCCTTTTCCTCAACTTGTCCAAGTTCAAACAGATAAGCGGCGGCGGGCTCAATATCAAGTATTTTTTTGTCGGTAATAAAAACGGGGGCATCGTAAACGGGAATATTTTCGAACGTCACCATCTCGTCCTTTACCTTAATGTTTTTCGCTGGAATTTCATAAACGCGCCCTGAAACCGTATCGACCCAAACCGGATGTTCAAAAGGTTTCATCGCAATTTTGAATCGGCCCGGCTGCGTTATATTCTCCTCTTTGGGAATATCTGTTTTATCCCAAAAAACGTAAATCGGCGTTTTTGTTTTCTTATCAAAGAAGCCGAAAAGAGCAAGATCCTTTACGCATTCTGATTCGCAGGCAAAACCAGGTGTCCAGCCGACCGCGTCATTGAAAACGGAAACAATGTTCTGAACGGTATAATAAGCGGTTTTGACTTTAAGAACTTTATTGGCCCGATCCGCACCGGCCGTTTTGATCAAACCGTAACGGACCAGTCCGTTATGAAAAAAGGTCGTTCGGTAATCAAGATCGGCGGCGGTAAAAATGAGTGAATCCGATCCGTGTCCAATATCGCCGAGCATTCGCCGGGCGTCCCATTTCGCCTGCGTCAGTTCTGTCCAATGATATCGGGACAGCGCGCCGGATACGCACCATTCGGATTCAACTCCCGATTCACCCTGCCAAAGTTTGATCTTCGGATTATACTGATTAACCAGTTCCCGGGTCTCCAAAACAAGCGGATACGGAGTATCGGGATTCTTGGTATAATGATGATAAACGATCCAATGAAACAGATCAAGTTCATTCGACTCTTTCAGTTTTTTTAAAAGCAGTCCGATGATATCCTTCTTCGGCCAGCTAAGCGCCAGCGCGGCAATTCGGGCATTGGGAATTTCTTTGCGGATAATACGGGCAGTATGAATATTAAAATCGCAGATCTGCTCATTTCCGTTAGCGCCGCGGATCCCCGGTTCGTTCCAGACGCACCAGTCCTGAACTTTGTCCTTGTAACGCCGGGCCATTTCAGTAACCCAGCGATCCCAAGCGGCAATTCCTTCCTGAGAAGTCGGCATTCCTCCGGCAAGTGTTCTTCCCCCTCCGCCCGGATAAATGGGATTGCCGTAACTGGTTTCCAACCAGACGGAAATTCCCTTGGACGCGGCATCATTAATAATATTGTCAAGCCAGGCGAAATCATAAAGGCCGGGATCCTTTTCGCAGCGCGCCCAGCCTGCCTGAAGACGGATCCTGCTGATACCAAGAGCCGGAAGATATTCTTTAAACGCGTTATAATCCGAATATTCGCGGTCGATCGTTTCGCAGCCGAGCGTCCATTGCGATGTTTTGATCTGATGGACATTTTTCGGAATCAGCGTTCCGATCTCTTTGAAACCGGGATTAAGCGTCGTTTGAACCCGTGTCGGCGAATCGTCAATCACTTGACCGAAACAGCAAACCGCCGAACATAAAACCATCATCAACGAAAATATGATCCTTCTCTTCATTATCAAATCGATCTCCTTTTTACGGAATCTCCGGCATTCACTTGCGCAATACGGAAATCCCCGTCAAATTTTTGTTAATTCCATTCCTCGATCTTGTCTTTTTATCATCGATATTTCTCAAAAAAAGAAACAAAATCCATTTCAAGACTCTTTCGGACTATTATATTGATTTCATTATTAAATTTTCCGTATCCCTGCCGAAAGAACACCCTGTTTGCAATGTCAATCGGTCAAAATACGGAAAATAAAAAACGAAAGAGGAACAGTCCCTTGTTCATTTATTTTTGAGAAGCTGGGCCGCGTCAACAATGACATGACCATCGGTTCCTTTGGTATCAATTTTTATAACGATCTCTTTTTTGCCCAGAAGGTCAATTTTATCTAAAACCGCAT
>CAZZEF010000409.1:0-207 GCA_964652875.1 uncultured Planctomycetaceae bacterium | reverse complement strand
CGATCTCTTTTTCGGCGCGGATCAACCCGATCGAAACAAACAATTCATCAATCGGGGGTGCGATTTTCTGATTGACCTTCTTTTCGAGAACGACTTCTCCGTCAGCAACAACGACAACCGGAACGTTGACGGCACGATTTGGATTCGGATTATAAGAAATCCGGCAATCGTAAACGCCCGGCTGATCCAGTTTAAAATGGTATTCGA
>CAZZEF010000408.1:0-2940 GCA_964652875.1 uncultured Planctomycetaceae bacterium | reverse complement strand
GCCGCTTTGTCAGCAGTCGCTTTATCAGCAGTCGCTTTATCAGCAGTCGCTTTATCAGCAGCCGCTTTGTCAACGGCCGGAACTTCAGCCGGTGCGGCGGCCTGTTCAACGGCAGCCGGTGTTTCATGCGGCAGTTGAGCATCTCCCCATTGCTGGGGAAGCCCCTTGAATGCCAAAATAGCATAAATAATAAATACCGCAATCAGTCCTAAAATGACCGGTTTGGCGGCAGGAACCTTCTTTTCTTCATGACCAACTTCAACATTGGCGGAATCCTGGGACATTCCTTACTCCTTTTTCTAGTTTTTTCTAATTCAACCGACACCGTCTCCGGATCGTTTATACCGCTCCTTATTAATCTTCCGCGCTCCTATTAAAAAACAACACCAACTCATGAAGTCTTCTGCAAAAATTGCGGAAATTTAAAAATACTGACAGTATATAAATCCTTTTATGGAAAGACAATATCAATAAAAATATACTCAATCATTACTAATTAGATCATAAATGAGCGATTTGGCAAGGGAGGGGGATTCGCTTTTGGTAATATCTACAGCTTAATTTCATAAATTATGTTTTTTATATTTTTTGTATTAAAATACAATAACAAACCCGGTATTTATATTACAATAACTATTTATGTATGTAAGATACATTATTTATCAGCGGCAACTCGTATTTTTGAAAGAGTTTTGGAGATATCTTTAAATATAACCTTTTTAAAACTTGACAATTTGTTTCCTGCTTCATAAAATTTAATAAACCGATTTTATGACACATTAAAATGTTCATTATTTAATTCAAATTACTCAAGGAGTCTCTAATTTATGTTTATTCAAAACATGGACAAAAAGAATGAAATTGTTATAACTTCTGACTGCGAAAGCGATTACATTGAATCTGTTTCATCCTCCAGTAATCAAATCATCGCCGACAACTCATTCGCTCACGCTTGTCATCAAGCTTCCCGATTTTGCTCCCAAGCGGTCAATCGGGATTATGAAAAAGAGCAAATCATTCAAACGTCTCCTTCTCCTGAACTGGCCGCCCTCTCTTTCGCTCCCGGTGATGCCGTTCATTGCGCCCCTCCTGATAAATTTTCCCAAGATATTAATGTTTCCTATCTTATTAACAACAATATCGACACTAAATTCATCGAAAAGGTTGAACAATCTCTGCCTGACGACTCCAAGTTTTCTTCCTAATTATATTGATACTGTCACCATTTAAATTTTCTGTTGTTCCGCCGATTGATTGTATGAATCGGCTGTTCTTTTGACTTGAAAACAGAATCTGCAAATAACGATATCAGTACATTTTCAATAAAACACCCAAATTAGTCAATCCCTCTGTTTTATCGTTTGCTGTTGATCGTATTATTTTTTCCGGCTTCCTGTTATGCGATGAGTTATTTAAACGATGTTTGATCTGCCGAGTGTTTTTCCCGATCCCTGTCATTCACAAGATCCCGAAGGTCTTCTCGCTTACAGCGATGTGATCTCTCCC
The DNA here is from genome assembly GCA_964652875.1 of uncultured Planctomycetaceae bacterium. GTDB lineage: Bacteria > Planctomycetota > Planctomycetia > Pirellulales > Thermoguttaceae > JAUNBG01. Next base: position 1,434 of record CAZZEF010000408.1, on the reverse strand, counting down.
GATCTCTTGCTGGACGCTTACGCGCACGCCATTTTTCCCTGGCCTTGCGAGGAAGAGCAGGTTCTTTGGTTTTCCCCCCCGAATCGGGGAATTTTATTCTTTTCCAACCTGCATATTCATTCGCGCCTGAAACGGTTCATTCGGCATTGCGGTTTTACTTTTAAAATTGACTTCGATTTCAAGAGTGTTATTAACGCCTGCGCCTCCGTTAAACGTCCGGAGGAGGGAACCTGGATCACCTCAAAGATCATTTCCTCCTATCTTCAATTTTATAATTGGGGGTACGCACACAGTTTTGAAGCTTACAACGATCAGGGAAAACTTGTTGGCGGACTTTACGGAGTCGGTATTGATCGTTTTTTTGGCGGGGAAAGTATGTTCTTTTATGAAAGCGGCGCGTCGAAATTCGCTCTCCTGTCCATGATCGCCACTTTAAAAAACTGCGGTTTTCAATGGCTTGATACCCAGATGGTAACATCTGTTACCGAAAGTTTCGGCGCTGAAAATATTGACCGGTCCGACTTTCTCTCCCTGTTCCGAAACTCCGTTCAAGATATTAAACCGATAACAACGGAAACACTGCGTCGAAATATCGGAAAAGCCGAAGATCTCTTCTAAATTCTCTTTTTCTTTTGACCTCTTCTTCCTTCTTTCATTGTTTAAAAAAACGAATCAATCGAAAAGCCATCATTAATGTCTTCCGACAATTTATAATGGCACCGGTTTCATTAAAGACCATTCGTTTCAGTACAAACGAGTCCCGGTTCATCGATCAACCGTCGGATAACACGGAAAATAAAAATACTGTCCATATAAAAAGATCCCCGGTAAGCTTGCAATTGACAAAAACTTCTGATAAGCTTATAGATATTATACTGTGTTTATTTTAAATTTTCCGTCATTTCCGCCGATTGACTGCATGAATCGGCTGTTCTTTTGGTATTGGAACCGGAAAGATCAAATGGAATGGACCTGAAAAATTTTATCTGCAAGGAGAAATATTTTATGAGTAATTCAAAAATGAATCGCCGGAACATGATCGGTCGAACCGTCAGCGCGGCGGCCTTGATTTCGCTGGCGGGAACTCCCCGGGTTTTTGCCGCTCAAAAGAAAGTAACCAATGAAATTCTTCGCACCGGTATTATAAGCGACCAGCCGAATTATTATTACGGCTGGCCAACGGTCGCGATTACCAAAGACGACGAGCTTCTCGTTTCTTCTTCCGGAGGCAGGGAACATCATGTTTGCCCGTTCGGACGCGTTGATCTCTTCCGCTCAAAAGACATCGGAAAAACCTGGACCTGGCCCCAGACTATTTACGATGGTCCGACCGATGACCGCGACTCCGGTATTCTGGTTACCGCTAAAGGAACGATCCTCGTTACAACTTTTACCTCGCTCGCCTATTGGGATTACACGATGAAAAAAGAATCG
>CAZZEF010000407.1:1246-2941 GCA_964652875.1 uncultured Planctomycetaceae bacterium | reverse complement strand
GCTGATCTTTTAACGTTGGAACTGTATTCTCATAATGAAATTGGAATAAAACAAGTTCCCCGCAATCCCCCTTTTTATACTGCTCTCATTTTTGTATTTCGCCGAACGGCTGCGAGAATCGGCTGATCTTTTAACGTTGGAACGGAAAATTCATGATGGAATCGGTATAGTCTGAAAATTCTGATAAATTTATCCGGACGATCTCTAAGAACGCGGCGATGAAACAAATTCATTGTATTTGATAAAAATTTCAATTATAATGAAAGGAGCCGGGTCAACGATTGAAAAATGACCGAACGACGAATGAAAACCTGATCAGTCGATTTGAAAATTTTCGGATCGGATTTTATTGGCGAACTTTTTCCAGTGTTCGAACAGTTCGGAATAGAGATCAAACCGGTTTGGATTCGGTTCCGTTTCGTCGATGATTTTTGGGAAAGAATGCGGAAGATCTTCAACGGGGATTCCAATATCGGCGGATTGAGCCAAAAGCGCCGCGCCCCGGCATCCGGATTCATGAACATCGGCGGTTTGAATGGGAAGTCCAAGCAGATCGGCATGAAGACGACGCGTTTGGGAACTTTTGAATCCGCCGCCGGTGGCGATCAGTTTATCGATTTTGAAACCGCCGGTTTGAAGGAGTTCAAGATTGAGTTTCATTTCGAATCCGATTCCTTCCTGAAGTCCTTTGAGCAGTTCACCGCGGGAAGTTCCCAGCCGCCAGCCCCAAACGGTTCCCGGTGTTTCATTGTCGAAATAAGGGGTTCCGGACGGAGTGAAATAAGGCAGAACCAAAAGCCGGGAGGGGGAATCGGGCATTTCCGCAAGAAGACGGTCATAATCACCGTTGAGATCCCGCGCGTAATTGTTCATAAAATATTCAAGCAGATTGCTTCCTGTCAAAGAGTAGGCAATGGAAACATATTTATCGGGAAGGGCGAAATCGTAAGAACAGAGATTGCTTTTTCGCAGTGTATCGGAAAAGATCAAATGATCGACAACGGGAACAAGGCATTCGACGCTTCCGGCGGCATACATGGCCGTTCCCGCCGACCAGGCGCCGCAGCCGAGAGTTCCAAGTACCTGATCATGACCGCCGGTGACGATTTTAGCGTTGAACGAAAGGTTCAGATCCTCTGCCCGTTTTGGTCGGATCGTTCCGACAACGGTTCCTGACGGAACAGGGAGGGCGAATTCCGACTTACGGAATCCGGCGGCGTCAAGGATCGGCCGGCTCCAGGAATGCGCGGAAACGTCAAAGAGCATTGTTCTTCCGGCCAGCGGATGACTGATGAACGCCGATCCGCAAAGATCGTTAATAAGAAGATCCTCAAAACAAAGAAATTTTATCGCTTTTCGACGGATCTCCGGTCTGTTTTCGGCAAGCCAAAGAAGTTTGGCCAACGTGAAAATTCCGGAGGGGGTATGACCGGTGATTTGATAGATCTTTTCTTGACCGAAGGAATCGCAGAACCGGTTCATAATTGATGCGGCCCGGGAATCTCCGGAGATCATCGCGTTGGCCAGCGGACGATTGTTTTCGTCCAGCGGAGTGAACGCTTCGCCCTGACTGGAAATGGCCAAGGCCCGAATCGGATCGGTATTTTTAACGGCGGCGGCGGCTTCCGCGATAGCTTCTTCCGCGGCGCGCAAAACCGTCGTCGGCTCAAGTTCCATCCAGTCGGGCCGGGGAGT
>CAZZEF010000407.1:0-1236 GCA_964652875.1 uncultured Planctomycetaceae bacterium | reverse complement strand
AAAGAATAGCCGCGCCGGGCGGAGGCGAGTTCATGACCGTTTTCGTCAAAAACGACCGCTTTTGTTCCGCTGGATCCGAAATCGATTCCAAGATAACTCATTTTATGCAGATTCCTTTATTGGGGGCAGAAGAAAATTTTCTGTTTCGCAAACCGTCGGACGTAATACGGATTACTTTTGTTAAAGAATGATAGTCGTCCTTCTGTTGACAGAGGGGCCTGTCGGCATTGAAAATATTTCGATAGATCTCCCGATTGTCTTCGTCGATCGGGAGTTTTTGGGGTTCATTCCGAAAAATCATAATGAAACCGAAATATTTAAGATCGGCAATGATCCGAATATAATATACTGCTTTAATATTCCGAGATCTTCGTCGATTGCCTGTGTGAATCAGCTGTTCTTTTGACGTTATAACGGAAAATTCATGATGGAATCGGTATAAAACGTCAAAGATCTGTTTTTTTATAACCGAGATAATTTTCAAACGCTTCGTTCAGGGCGGGCCCCCAAAATCCGGAAGTAACGCTGACATGGTGACGATAACCGTTTTTACCGATCCGATTGATCTTTCGTTGCAGATCGGGAATACGGGCCGCACCGCCGCATCCGATGAATTCGGGCGGAAGTTCTTCTTCCAGAAAATTTCCCTGTCCGGAATAAAAGAGAAGTTTTCCGTCGACGGTTGCCGTTGAGGCGAACGTAAAGTCCATTGGCCGTATTCTTCCGACATTGCATCCGAACGCGTTTCCGGGTCCGAGTGTTTTGGAGAACATGGAGTGATCGGAAACGCATCCTTTTCGTCGCATCATTTTTTGCGGAATGGATCCGCAATGAAACAGAATGCAGCAGTCGGGATCGGATCCGTAATTATTATTCCAATCGAGACAGGCAGCTGGTTCGCCGCTTGCCAGTTGAAGGGCGCGCATTGAGACGGCGTTGGCGATATCGAGTTCACAGGCGGCGGGAATACCGCGGTCGTTCAGTTCGCTTAACAGGACGCAGGGACTGATCTTCAGGGTCTGTTCAAGATCGAACCAGCAGCGCAGCGCGATTCCGTCAAGCGCGTTTTCGTCAATGATCCGGTCAAGGGCAACAGAAGCCTTGGCGAGCGTCAGCATTTTATCGGGCGGAACAAGTGAGAAATCGGAATAATTTCTGAAAGTTTCCGTCTTTTGAGATACTTGCGGATCGTTGTCTTGAATCGATTGAATTTTAAGAAGAAGATCGGAATTATCG
>CAZZEF010000406.1:599-3002 GCA_964652875.1 uncultured Planctomycetaceae bacterium | reverse complement strand
AACAAATTGTCTTAACCAATGCAATTCAGCCTGTTTTTGTCGTTTTCAATCTTCATGATCATCAAACCGGTTACGATCTCCTTGAGACAAACGGAGACGGAAACGATTATTTAAACTGGTATAAAAAATTCGAAGAAAAAATGGAAGCGGCCCCTCTCTTTTTGACCAATCCGAAAAATCGGGCCCGAATTATCACTTCCAGAATTCCCAATCCGCAAAGAACCGGATCTATGGACGAAATTTGGGAAGAACTCGGTATTCCGCATGTCCTGATCGAATACAATGTCAATCGAAAAGGCGAAACCGACTATTACCTCACTCCGGAAGACGCTCATAAAAACGGCGTCAATCTGATGCGTGCCCTTGATCAGTCGTTTCATTGACCTGATCCGCAGTCAGTTTTATACTGTCCTCATTTTGATACTGCTTCTGTTTTAAATTTTCCGTCATTTCCGCCGATGGACTCCGCAATTCGGCTGTTCATTGGCGTCAGGCCGGAAAATTCAATATGAAACAAAACTATTTTGCGGTCCGGCGGGAATTGTACCAATGCCGCTGTTTCCGCTTTTCAGCCGCGAACTGACTCCCACCCGGACATTCCAACGGTTAAAAAAAGCCATTCACCGAATTTTCGAATAAATATTTCCTTGAATGAACTTTTGCGATTTTTATTGGTTTGATATCATTACCTTACATTTTAAGACGGTTTTTCGACACCGCGACTGTTGATCTGTTTTTTATACTGCTTTTATTTTTAATTTTCCATTATTTCCGTCGATTGATCGCGTGAATCGACTGTTCTTTTGACGTTATAACGGAAAATTCATAATGGAATCGGTATAACGTTCGCGGTAAATTTCTGAAATATAAAAATCGGAGATCATAACATGATGAAAAAATGTTTGCTTCTGCTGTTGTTTCTGATTTCGCTTCCGTTCCTTTTCGCGGACGAAAATTCGGATAAAACAGTTTTAAAAAATCCTTCCTTTGAAGTGTCTGATGCCCAAGGGGGCCCGCAAAGCTGGGGCGGATCCAGAAAGTATTTTCAGATCACAACAGGAGAGGCCCGAACCGGAAACGCCTGTTTGAAATGGGAAGGAAACGATCAAGTTTACAGTCTTTCCTCACAAAAGACAAAACTAAAAGGAGGCGACTGTGTTGAATTTTCTGTTTGGGTCAAAACGGAAAATATCAAAAATGGACGCGCGGCCATTTGTCTTGAATGGTCAAAAAAAGAAGGCGGCTGGTACGGCGGATCTTATGCTTCCGGGATCGGCGGAACACAAAAGAAATGGACCAGAATTTTTGCCCGGGCTGTTGTTCCTGAAGACGCCGCTTCGCCCAGCATCACCTGTTACGTCACTAAAGGGGGAACCGGTAAAGCCTGGTTCGACGATGTTGAAATCAACGCTTACATTCCCCCTCTTTTTTCGGCAATGACCACCGATCAATACCGTCAGCAATCGATCGGCGGACCGGTTCAGGTTTGCGCCGGTTTTAACAGGATCAGTAAAACCACTGATTATAAAACGCTTAAGCCCAAACTTGAACTGATCGACAGTCAAGGTAAAACGACCGCGCAGTTTAAACCTAACACCGTCGAAAACGATTATCTTCATTTTTCTTTCGATTCGACAAAGCTTCCTCTCGGAAAATACAAGCTGATCTGCTCAATGATCAATCCGAATTCGCAAAAGATCGAGACAGTCTCCTGTTCCTTTACCCGAATTGATAAATTTCCCGACCGCGTCAGCTATATCGACAAACACTTGCGTCTAATTCATAACGGCAAACCATTTTTCCCGCTCGGTCTTTATATGGGCGGAGCGCCCGCAAAAGATGTCGAACTGATCGGAAAATCCGCGTTCAACTGCATTATGCCGTATGCGCCGATCAGCCGGAACGCGCTCGACAATCTGGACGCGCACGGACTGAAAGTCATTTACAGTGTCAAAGACAATTTCCCCGGATTGCAGTCGAACACCATGAAAGAGGGAAACGAACGAACCGAAAAAACCGTTCGAAACATGAAGGATCATCCCGCAATACTGGCTTGGTACATCAATGACGAACTTCCTTTGACGATGATCGACGATCTGACCGCCCGCCGCGATCAAATGGAAGAACTTGATCCGGGCCGTCCAACTTGGGTTGTTCTTTATCAAATCAACGAAATCCGCAGTTATCTTCCGACCTTCGACGTAATCGGAACCGACCCCTATCCGATCCCTGCCAAACCGGCCTCGACCGCCGCCGATTGGGCTCGAAAAACGCATCAGGCCGCCTTCGGATACCGCGCCGTTTGGGAAGTACCGCAGATCTTCGATTGGGGCAGCTATCGGCATACCGAAAGTGAAAAAAAGAACAGCCGACCTCCAACTTTTGAAGAAATGCGCGGCATGT
>CAZZEF010000406.1:0-589 GCA_964652875.1 uncultured Planctomycetaceae bacterium | reverse complement strand
ACGGCTTGATCTTTTACAGCTTTTACGATCTTTACAAAATGGACAAAACAATCGCCAACGGCGGAAAAGCTCTTGTCCGGCAGCCGTTCGAGGTCCGCTGGAACGAAGTTAAAACTGTCGCTCAAGAGATCGCCGATCAATTCCCGATCCTGCTTGCCGACAAGGATCCTTTAAAAATCAATGCCGCGAAAAACAATGATCCCGAAACGATCTTCCGTCTTTACGGATCTGAACAAGGTACCTGGATCCTGTCTGTCAATACCGCCCCGAATCCGAAAACTGCCGTTTTCGATCTGCCCGACGATGTTAAATTGACCGAAACAAAACTCGGTCCGAAAGCTGTTCAAAACGGTTCGCAGATCTCCGTTTCTCTTAAACCGTTTGAGCCATGTCTGATCCTTGTTGCGCCGATTCAAAAATAAAATACCAATCCCCCCAAAGAACAGCCGATTTTAGTCCATTGGGGGGATTACGAAAGTTTAAATGAGACGGTTTAAAACAGAGTAACGATCAAAATCATCTCTATCGGAAATCAGATCAGGTCAGATCTGCGGACGGCATTCCCATAATCCATGAAGATTGCAGTAAG
>CAZZEF010000405.1:0-3012 GCA_964652875.1 uncultured Planctomycetaceae bacterium | reverse complement strand
GGTTCCAAACAAGCGGACCATTTCCCAGACAGGTTCCAAATATACGGACCATTTTGCGGACAGATCCCAAACAAGCGGACCATTTCCCAGACAGGTTCCAAATATACGGACCATTTCCCGGACGGGTTCCAAACAAACGGACCGTTTTTAAACCGCTTCTTCGGTAATCATTGTCATGAGTTTATCGCAAACGTTGGCTTCTTCGCAGATCACCAGTTGGGCTCCAGCCCGCTTTAGAGCGCCAATATTAAGACTGTATCTTGATCGGGCTAAAATGACGCAGGAGGTATTATGATCCCGGCAGGCACGAACAATATTCAAACTTTGGCGATCGTCGGGAACAACGACCAGAACCAGTTTAGCTTTTCGAATGCCGGCGCTTTCCAGCAGATCATGATCGGCCCCGTCTCCCGCAAATGTCGGAATGCCCTGCTGCGCAAACGTTTGAAGATTCAGAGGATTAAAATCGATAAGAGCAAGACTGTTTCCCATCGTTTCAAGTTGACAGGCCAGTGTCGCGCCGATATGTCCCAGTCCGATCACGATTACATGTTCATGCCCGTTTTTCAAAAACATTTTTATCGTCGGATCAAGTCCTGTTTTTTCCTGTTTGTCGGCGATGACGGGGACTTTGGACAGATCGAATTTAACCATATTCGGCGTTATAACCAGCGACGCGACCGAGACGAACAGCAGTGTATTGTAAACGTTCAGCGGAAGAGCCTTGGCGGAATAAGCGATGGCCAAAAGCATAAAGCCATCATAGCCAAAGACGAAGCGGCGCATTTAAAGGCAATAACCAAAACAAGGGCGCCGAAGCAGAGGATCGGATGCTGAAAAACATGCGCGAAGTCCATTAACATTCCGAGCGAAATGAAAAACAAAGCCGAGAACGATTCCCGCATCGGAAGGACAAGAGCGTCGATCTGATGCGTCAAACGGTTTTCGCCGAGCATAACTCCGGCCGCCAGCGCACCGAGTGCCGGTGTCAAGTTGAGCATATTGGCCAGCGTACACATCTGAAGCAAAACAACAATGGCAAACAGTATTACCAACTCATTTGTTTTAAGACGGACCAGCCGGGGAACCAGAAAATGCTTGATGAACAGACGTCCCGCGATAACGATACCGCAAAAGATCAACGATTTCACCGGCATGTCGATCCAGGGAGATCCGCCCCAATATTCCGCCGGATCGCGCCCGCTGTTGGAGAACAGCATCGGAACCAAAAGCAGCATCGGAACAAGCGCGATATCCTGAAACAAAAGAACTCCCAGCGTTGCGCGTCCGTTCTTGGTGTCCGCCTGATCGCATTCGTCCATACTCTTATAAACAAGAGCGGTCGAACTCAAAGCGACAACGCAACCGATGACAATGCCCGCTCCCCAGTTCAAACCGACGGCATGACAGAGAAACGCCAGCGGAACAATACATAACGTCATTTGCAAAACGCCGCCGACAAACATGTAACGGGCCATCGCGAGAAATTTATCCAGAGAAAATTCAAGAGCAATCGCAAATAAAAGAAGAATAACTCCAAATTCCGCAAAAAGATTAAGTGCCTCTTCGTCCGTTTCCTTTTCCAAAATGGCCCGATCCGCTTTCGCTTTTTCGGTCATTGTTCGAGAAATTTTTTCAACCCGTTCGCCGATGGAACCGGGTTCGTCCAGATCGGCGACAGGACCGGGGACAGCGACAAGATCGTCCAAATTTTTCATTTCTCTGGAGGAATCCGCTCCGGCGTTGTCTTTGGCAATAACGACAACGGCGTTGTCCATTGCCTCTTCCTTTTCGGCAGCGATTCGTTCCTTTTGCTGACGATGCGCGCGGACTCCGGTCAGATCAAGACAGCCCGGCCCAATAATCGTTCCGACCAGAAGAAAACCGATCAGCGTCGAAAATTTAAATTTCTTGAATATCCATGCACCGGCCAAGCCGCTCATGAGTATTATTGTCAAATGAAATACGATCATCTTTGACATTGTTGCGAATCCTTTCCCGTTTATTTCAGCAAACGGAAAAGCATTGATCTCTCGCGAAAAGGATATAGTCCGCTTCTTTATACTCCCGTTGCCGGGATCGTTTTAACGTCGCGGATCGTTTTTATAACAGGACGAACCCTTTTTGAAGGTCGGTTTAAAAAGATTTTTTTAAAACCGGTCATTTATCAGATCAGATCGGTCTCCTTTTAAAAGATCGCGTTTAATGGATCTTTTATTGTCCGGCAATCAAAAAAGAATTTATTTCAGTTGGTCTTTTCGCGTTGTCAACGCTGTTGCTTTGTTCCTTGAACCGATCCGCCGTTTTATCTGTCTCTTGACCTGAAAAATATTTTCCGATCTCCGGATCAATTTTATTCGAAACTCTTTTGACGCGCTAGGAGCAGCGAACACTGCACCGGCAACGCTTTAATTTTCCTGTTTTTATGTCAAAAGAAAAGCCGGTTCGCCAAGTCAATCGGCTGAAAAAACGGGAAAATTAAAATGTCGTCCGTATAAGAACATCATTGAGTCGCCGAAATTCGGACGAAACGATTTTTAATTATGTTTTTTGTTAACTTCAAAAAATTAACAAAGATATTATAAGGGATCAGCAAACCTCGTCAAGAAGACTTTCGAAATAAACTTCTTGCGCGGTCCGATCAGCGGAATTTACCGCCGAAGTCTTTAACAATGATTCATACAGCCGGTTTTGTTTTTGATTTTGATCGTTTTCGTCTTCCTGTATTAAATTGAGTACAAGAGCGTCTGTCGGGCAAAACGGCTGGTCATTTTTTCCGGCGACCAGCGGAAGATCATTCAGTATTTCCGCGACAGGCTCAAAAATAAGATCATCATCTTCCGATTCAATCGCCAGCAGCAAGGCCGCGGACTGTTCGTTGACAACGGAAGGGGACTCGGAAACGGTCAATTCAGTCGCGGTTGATTCGGTCGGAGTCTTTTCTCCGTCATCAGAACCGGTTTGATTTTTGTTTTCAATATTTGCGTGATTTTCATTGTCAGAAGAGGAGAC
>CAZZEF010000404.1:0-3029 GCA_964652875.1 uncultured Planctomycetaceae bacterium | reverse complement strand
TCAACGGCGGGATCAGAACTGTCCGAGCCCGCGTTAAGAACGTTGAACGGAATAGTAAAATTTCGCTGAAAGATCCGGGCCGGTGCAACGTCAGGAACAATAATACTTTTGACGTCTTCCGAATCTTTGCTCTTTTGTCCGGAAAGAGTTTTGCCGATTTCTTTGGACGAATCGGACAAATTTGCGGTTTTTTGTTTTTCTTTCTTGCCTAAAGCGGAATTTTCGTTTATACTTAACGAAGACTCACCGGCTAAAAGATTCGCGGCAAAAACCATCAGCGAGACCAATATAACTAATATTGTCACGCAAACAAAGTTATTCCGCAGTTTTAAATGTTGATCTGTTTCCGTTTTACTGGACATGGAACCCCTCCGAACATCCTTGAAAAAAAATACATAATCACTTTCGAATAATCGGTTCATTCTCTCCGGAAAAAACAGACCGATCATAAATATTCCGTTTGTTTCGGTTTTACGCATTGCAACAGTTCAAAAAAATCAAGTTTTTCCCAATAAACAGATTAATCCTGAACCCAACCCAGTATATTTCTTTTAATACAAAATGTTTATATATATTAACTATTTTGTTTGTTTCGCGGTTACCTCCCTTCAAGCGCATTCGGGAAAGAAGCGGTCACTCTCCGATATTTCCGTTGAAGAAATCGCCGGAGTTGTTATTGTTCTTTGTGCGCTGGCGGTTTTAATTTCGGTCGCTTTTTATATTTTGAAAAAGCTTCGTTCGTCCGCAAGCGAAGCGCCCGAATCGAATGACGCTATTCTTGTCCGGTTTCAAAAAATGTATGACCGGGGTGAATTGACAAAAGAAGAATTTAACTCAATCAAAGAGCTGCTTTCCCATGAATTGACCGGCTTGGCAACAGTCGAACTTAAGACGGCAAAAAATAAAAAATATAACAAAAATAAAAAAGCTGGCTCAAATGAAGAAGATAAGGAAGAAATACTCCGAAAATTACTTGAAGGCGGCTTCAAGGATCATTAAAGCTATACTTTATCTGAAGTTATAAAAGGGAATTTATCGCGGTGAATTATGAAGAAAATTTTTAAAATCGCAATAAAGATCTTTTTTATTAATAAAGACGACTTGTTATTTTTTCCGAAACGATATAAAATAGATAGAGATATTTCAGCAGAAATGCAGCGGACGATACGACCGGGCCGCAATCAGCGCGCCGGTTAGCTCGTTAAAAATTAAAGAGGTGTTTTATGTCTTTCAATCGCGATAACGGCTTTGGACGAAACCTTGCGTTTTGTTCATTCTGCCGTAAAAGCTTCCGGGAAGTCGGACCTTTAGTCGAAGGTCCGAACGAAGTTTTTATTTGCGCTGACTGCATTGAACTCTGCCGAAGTATTTTAATGAAGGAAAAAAAACGGCGAATGTTGGGATCGAACAAACTTCTTTCCGGAGTTCCGACTCCCCGCGAAATTGTCGGGCGACTGAACGAATACGTTATCGGTCAGGAATTCGCAAAAAAAGTTCTTGCCGTTGCTGTTCACAATCATTACAAGCGAATGATGGGCGAATTTGATTATGATGAAGTCGTAATCGAAAAATCGAATGTTCTTCTGATCGGTCCAACAGGATCGGGCAAGACTCTGTTAGCGCAAACACTGGCGAAAATTCTTGATGTTCCTTTTGCAATTGGTGACGCAACGACATTAACGGAAGCGGGTTATGTCGGCGAAGATGTTGAAAATCTTCTTTTGAAACTTCTTCATGCCTGCGATTTCGACATTGAAGCGGCGCAGCGGGGAATCGTTTATATTGACGAAATTGACAAAATTGGGAAAACAAACCAAAATGTTTCGATTACAAGAGATGTTTCCGGGGAAGGTGTTCAGCAGGCGCTTCTGAAAATGCTGGAGGGTACAGTAGCCAACGTTCCGCCCCAAGGGGGACGCAAGCATCCGGAACAACAGTATATTCAGATCGACACAACGAATATTCTGTTTATTTGCGGCGGTACTTTTGTCGGAATCGACAACATCATTCAGGATCGATTGGGGAAAAAGGCGATTGGCTTTTCTTCCGCGGTCTTTTCCGGCGACGAACCGATTAAGGATTCTGACTATCTTTCCAAAGTTACCGCGGAAGACGTTAATTCTTACGGAATGATTCCGGAATTGATCGGACGTCTGCCGATAATTGCTCCGCTTGCCCCGCTTGATGAAGAAGGACTGATCAATGTTTTGAGCAAGCCGAAAAACGCTCTTGTCCGGCAGTATCAAAAAATGTTCCAAATGGAAAACGCCGATTTGGAATTTACCCCGGGGGCACTTCAGGCAATCGCAAAAATGGCGCTTGAACGGGAAACAGGCGCCCGGGGGTTGCGGGCCATTGTCGAAGCGCTTATGTTGGAAACAATGTTTGAACTTCCTGAATACGGGCCGGGAAGCCGCTTCATTATTACCGAAGAAATGATCAGCAGCAAATGTCCGATCCTTCCGGTTCAGGAAAAAATTACAAAAATTGCCTGACCGCCGCCGATCCGCTTGCCCGGCGTTTTTTCTCTTGCCGAAATCTTTCTTTGAACAAGTTTATTATATGAATTGATTACTTTCTTTTGATATTATACTGATTTTATTTTAATTTTCCGTCATCTCCGCCGATTGACTGCGTGAATTGGCTGTTCTTTTGACGTTATAATGGAAAATTCATCCCGGAATTGGTATAGCTTTGATATTCGGGGGTTTTCGTCAGTCGAACAGAACAATCGAAAGCGATCTCGATCAATCGTCGGTTAAGAATTATAACCGACTTTCTTGTTAACCTGTCCTATTTTTATAAATTCCTTTCATCTTGTCAAACGGCGTTCTTCCAAGATCGGATCAGAAAAATAGTATACACCAACGATATCAACTGATCCGCCTTTGAAATATTCAGCGACTCCCGCCGGAGTTTTTGCTTGCCCCCAGTTGGCCTCTATAAGGACCTTATTCACCTATTCAGCGACTCCCGCCGGATTTATGCCCGGATATTTTTCAAGACCGATCAGCGAAAAAGTTTAAAAG
>CAZZEF010000403.1:0-3048 GCA_964652875.1 uncultured Planctomycetaceae bacterium | reverse complement strand
CAACACTGATCGTCAGTCAGACCTTGGACATTGACAACCTTCTGGCCCGGATCATTGATCTGATCTTCGATGGTGTTCGAGTCGATCGGGCCTGTATTTTCCTTTATAATTCCGAAGAAAACCAGCTGGTACCGCAAGTCTCCAAGGTTCGGACCGGATCCAATGAACGACCGGAAATGACGATCAGCCGAACGATTCTTGATTATGTACTTCGCAAAAATGAAGGAGTACTCACCAGTGACGCGCCGTCAGATCAGCGTTGGGATTCCGCCGCGAGTATTTTGCGGCACGGAATTCGGGAAGCGATCTGCGTTCCGATGCAGGGCCGTTACGGACTTGTCGGAATGATTTACATCGACATCACCATTCAGACCAAGGATCTTTTGAACCGGGCCAATGAGAAGACGGACAAGAATTCACTCAAAGCCAATCTGATCCAGTCTCCTCCGGCGGAAATAGCCAGCGAATCGGGAACATCGACTCCCGATATTCCGACAGGGAAACTGACGTTCGATCATCTGAAATTAATGGTCGCCGTCGGTCATCAGGCGGCGCTGGCCGTTGAAGACACCCGATATTACCGAAGCATGATGCAGGGCGAACGACTGGCCGCCATTGGTCAAACCGTTGCCGTTCTTTCACATCATATAAAAAATATTCTGCAGGGAATAAGCGGCGGCGGATATCTTATTAAACTCGGTTTGAACAGTCATAACGAAGACTCGATCCGAAAGGGCTGGGGGATTGTTGAGAAGAACCAAAAGAAAATTTCCGATCTCATTTTGGATATGCTGACCTTCAGTAAAGAACGACAGCCCTATTTTGAAGAAAACGATTTGAATCAAGTTCTCACTGATGTTCATGAACTCATGTCCGGCCGGTGTCTCGAATCGGATATCGATTTGGATCTTAAACTTCATCCCGATCTGGTCCCGTTCTATTTCGATAAAGAACAAATCCATCGGGCGATTACCAATCTCGTGTCCAACGCCATTGACGCCGTTTGCCTGAAAATGCGCGAACTCTCCGAACAGGAACAGGAAGAAAAAATGGAACAGACGGATCACTGTTTCAACGACGGCGAGGAAGAGGAAGAGATCTCTTCCGGAACGGCCCAAAGCAACCGCGGTCACGTCAGAATTCAGTCTCTGTTCTCGGAAAAAAATGGAAGCGTTCTGATCATTATCGACGACAATGGACCGGGTGTTCCGGAAGAATTGCGGGAAACGCTGTTCCGTCCCTTCTTCTCCAAAAACAAAAGCGGAGGAACTGGAATCGGATTAGCGGTTACCAATAAGATCATTCAGGAACATAAAGGATCGGTCACCGTTGACAGTTCTCCGTTCGGCGGTGCCCGTTTCGTTATTTCGCTCCCTTTCCTGACACAAAAACCGGATATTCCCGACAATGACGGTTTAAATTAATTCAACGAAAATCAATTGATCAAAAAAGATCAACGGAAAACGATCGTCAGCGATTCGGCATCTTGACTTGCGTATTTTTAAGGAATATAATTATTTTCTGTAAACCCGGAACCAAATTCGCCGGCCGGTACCGATTGATTTTTCAATTTCCCTGTCTGAAACAAAACAGGACTTGCGGATCATGGGCCGGAAGAACAATATCTTCAAATATTGGCTAGAGAAACTTTCAATTTTGACGATTGATGCCGGTTTTACAACAGAAATTTTATTCCGACGCATAAAGATCCGCCGATTCATAAAGCCAATTGCCGGAAATCGCGGAAGATAAAAAGAGAATCGTATAAAATTTTCGTTTTCATCTTGCTCGAAAACAGCAACGGTCTCAATCCGATTGTCTGTTGCCTGCTGAAAACAATAT
This sequence comes from uncultured Planctomycetaceae bacterium, assembly GCA_964652875.1. GTDB lineage: Bacteria > Planctomycetota > Planctomycetia > Pirellulales > Thermoguttaceae > JAUNBG01. The sequence goes on along the minus strand of CAZZEF010000403.1, from coordinate 1,206 downwards.
TAACAGAAATGGCATTTTTGAAAAGGATCAAATCTGATGAAACGCATTTCCGCATTGACCGTTTTAGTGTTCGGGATATTGATTTTTGCGTCATCGCTTCAGGCGCAGGACGCTCCCAAGGGATTTACCCCTTTGTTTAACGGAAAGGATCTGACCGGCTGGATCGGAATTCAGCGCGACATGAACCCTTACGTTCTTGACAATATGTCTTCGGAAGATCGGGCTAAAAAACAGGACTCCTGGAACGCCGAATTCAAAAAAGACTGGTATGTTGAAAACGGCGAACTGGTCAATAATGGCAATGGTCCTTACGCGACAACGGAAAAGGAATACAAGGATTTTGAACTTCTGATCGATTATAAAACAGTCGCTCAAGCGGACAGCGGGATCTATCTTCGCATGACGCCGCAAGTTCAAATTTGGGATTACACCAAAGAGGGCGGCAAATGGAATCTCGGTGCCGACAAGGGATCCGGCGGTCTTTGGAACAATAAAAAGAACATGAGAGACCCGCTTGTACTTGCGGACAAACCGTTCGGTCAATGGAACAGCTTCCGCATTCGCCTTGTCGGCGATGTCTGTAACATTTGGCTCAACGGCAAACAGGTCGTTAAAGACACTCCGCTGGAAAATTATTGGGACCGGAGCAAACCGCTGCGCGACAAGGGAGTCATTCAGCTCCAAACACACGGCGGCGAAATCCGATGGCGCAATATCTTCATCAAAGAACTCTGATTATTTCTGTATTATGATCTTCCGTAATTCTGACGGGTCGAATTCATAATCTGCCCCTGTTCTCTAAAATACAAAACATAAGCCGGTTTTATTTTTCAATGATTTTGAAATAAAACCGGTTTTTCTCTATTAACCTCAAAGGAAAATTTGTTATGTCATTAAAAAATACTGCTTTATTTCGGGACTATTGGGGCCGGGGATCAACGGCGATTCTCACCGCCGTCGTTTTTGGGGGACTGCTTTTGACCAGTTCCTTTCTTCAAGGCGCCTGTTACGTATCCCCCAAAGGAAATGACTCCAACGACGGATCCAAGGCGAAACCATTTCTTTCGATTCAGAAAGGAATTGATTTCGTTTCTGATAAAAAAATCGCGGAAAAAGACCGAATCGTTTATCTCGAAGACGGCTTTTATTATCCCTCTAAAACGATTTACAACAACGCCAATTCGCGGGGGCTTGTTTTAACAGCCG
>CAZZEF010000402.1:0-3049 GCA_964652875.1 uncultured Planctomycetaceae bacterium | reverse complement strand
GCAAAAATAACTGTGACCAATACAGAAACCTTCACCCAGGGACGTGTCATCGGTAATTGCCGCATTCAATTCTTTAACACGATCAATCAGATCATTAAAAATGTGATTATTCAGTTCATTTTGGTATTTTTTGAACTGATCGGTTTCAAATCCAGGCTTCAGATCGACAAAGGCAAATCGTCGGCGCAATGCGTAATCAATCATCGCCAAACTCCGGTCGGCCGTATTCATCATTCCAATGATAAAGACATTTTTCGGAATGAAAAATTTTTCGTTATTGTAAAGGAGCTGAAGTTGCACTCCGGGGCCTCGCTTATCCTTTTCAATCAGCATGAACAATTCGCCGAAAATTCTACTGATGTTCCCGCGATTGATCTCATCAATAATGAAGAAATAAGCATTGTCTTCATCTTTTTGGGCGTTCTTGCAAAAATTATAAAATGTCCCTTTTTTAAGTTCAAAGCCACTCTCCTTTGGTCGAAACCCCATAACGAGGTCTTCATAGGAATAGCTTTGATGAAACTGCACCATTATCACACGTTCTGTATCCTTAACCTCTATCATGGAATAGGCCAATCGCTTGGCGGTGAATGTCTTACCGACTCCCGGTGCTCCTTGAAAAATGATATTCTTTTTTTCTTTCAATACCTCGACTATTTCATCGTAGTTGTCTTCGGACATATAAACTTCTTCAAGAAAATCCTCGCGAAGGTACGGATCACATTTTTTGACCAGTACCTCCTCTTCCTCCGTACCCTCTTCCTCAATGAGATTTTTTAAAGTCTCAACATATTCTGTATCTTGGGTAATGTCCGTCAATGTCTTTATTGGCATCGTGTGCGGACAATTCCATTCACCTTTAACAGTCCAATCGACCTGTCGGGTATTTTTATAATGGTCACTCTGTTCATCCTCGTACTCATAGTCGGATGTAACAATCCCCTTACCTACGATTTTAGACTTCCCTTTCTTGACAAATACAACATCACCAATTTTCATTTCGTTGGCAAACTGCCAAGTGGCATAGGAAATGTTTACATAGGATTTGGAGGAATCATTCATTTCTTGCATCTTGTGTCTTATCTCTTCCCGCGAAGGATATTGGCACAAATCGCCAAGCTCGTCCCATCCAATCGCCATGATTCCCAAGTCATAATATTCCTCCCACCGAGACGCATTCTCACCCGGGGAGTAGAGCCAGTAATGAATGCTCTCGATTCCCTCGTCGGCATCGCAGGGGTGAAATCGTCAAGATTCTGTTTTTGTACTGAATCTTTTTTATGGATTTTGTTGTAGTCCTTAATAATGGCCGTAGCCAGTTCGTCTGTCATGTCAACGGTTTTACTCTTTTCCGTAAGTACCCACTTTCCAGGAACATCTCTGTCAATATAACCACCAAAAGCAAGGTAGTATCGTGCAAAAGCGACCTGTGTCTCAAACACACTCACCTTTTTTTTAGGCGTGGTTTCCGCAAGAAACTCTGGACTGAGATTTTCGTTTTCAGCAATTTTTGTGTAAAGTTCTTGTGGTGTGGCTGCTCCATTTAAATCACGTAACGCTTGAATGATCGGTTTCATCCATCGCCGAGGAGCTGCTTTAGAGAGACCACTATTTTCGGACTCGGAAGTTTTGCTTTGATCCCCTTCTTTAGAAGCGATCCACGCGTAACAGGACAATTCCGGAAAATTTTTATATTTATAAGGACCGTTTTTCAAAATATTCTTGCAGTCATCGCAGATCGCAAGATATGTTTCTCCGTCAGGAACAGTTTTGAATCCATCGTATTTTGTCACGAAATCGGCGGGCATATTGTCGCTGTTGGCAATAAACGTTCGATTCTTTTCATCCAAGTTGATATAGGCGTAGGGACGCATCCAATAGAGTCCCATCGTGATTTTCCATTTTACATACTTCTGTTTTCGAGCCGTATTGTAACACTGAACGAAATGTTCACGATTGGCTTGATTATCGGTATCGGCCAATGTGAGCGCCGCCTCAAAAACATCCCACAAATGTTGTATGTCGTCCGGGTCACGTTCTTCTCTGAACGCAAAGAACACCGCGTTCATATTGTTCAGAACCGGAATGCCGTCAAAGCTCTTTGGAATGGGCGCCTCAATCCCAAATTTAGTGGCGATTTCTTTAAGAATGGTGATCCTGTTGGAGTTGGTAATTCCTTTATTAAAGGTACCAAAGAGAGTGAACGGATCAAGATCGGTTAAAACACGATCTTGATCCATTGTCGGGAACAATTTTTCGATAGACGAAAAGACACTCTGAATCTTCGAAATCAGCTTCTGACGGTCGGTCTTATATGTCAACAGTTTTGTGGCCAACGCCGAGTAAAATTCCATCCAATTCATTTGTACCACTTCCATTTTTTACCTCTTTGTTCAGGATTTTTAATAAGGCTTTCTGACACGAACTATAGATAACGACAAAGCGAAAATAAGATAAAAATAGTCGAGTACGACTATTCAAGGGATTTTCTTAGAGGGGGCAACTAAGTAATCATTGCCGGATGGTAATTCCTTCCCGAGGTTCCTCTGGAATGGAAATTACTTCGCTGATTCTCAGGTCTCCGGCAGGTCGCTTCGAGGCGTTGCCTGATACTTCCCCCTTAGAAACAGCCTATTTTACGCGAACGGCAAAGGCTTGTCAACAGCGAGAGCTTGTCTGCACGTCATTTTCACAATAAGTAATCCACTTGTTCATAAACTGGAGATTAAAATAGACAAGGAACGGACAGATAAAATACCGGAGGTGGTGGAAATTTCACGCACGAAAAGGGAGAATATTTCTATTAAAAGAAAGAATTAATGGAGATAAAAGTGAATAGTCTTGCTATCATTCCTTGTTGCATTAAAAAATATGGCGAAGGAATCGCAGTAAAATCAAGGAGGATAACAATGACCATTTAGCAACAGTATTCGACTCGGCGTTGGATAAAGATTCATGTTTCGAACAGCGGGTGACTGACGCGAAGGTTTGATCGGGGCGGGTACTTCTTTGCGAAAGTGGAAAACCGGCCAACACGGGGCGGACTGGG
>CAZZEF010000401.1:2595-3051 GCA_964652875.1 uncultured Planctomycetaceae bacterium | reverse complement strand
TTAGAAATCGTTTCATAACCCGATTTTCGATTTTATGACCTCGTATTTTGTAAGCTCATGAACGTCAAAAACAAGTTATGAAACTGCTTCTAATTTGATATTCAAAAAGGATCCTGTCCTGACTAAATTTGAAATACGGGTAAAACATTATTGCCCGTGTCCGCGTTGAGTCGGAGACAGGGATCTGAACAAGAGTCAATCAATCAGGAGAATAACCAATGAAACAATTACTGACCGCGCTGGTGGCTGCTTTGTTTATGTGCGCAGGAAATCTTTTTGCGTCGGTTTATTATGTCGACGATCAAAATGGAAATGACAAAAACAGCGGGATCACGCCGGAAGCGGCTTGGAAAACCGTTAAGAAAGTCAATAGTACCGAACTCAAGCCGGGCGATTCCGTTCTTTTTCGCAAGGGCGGTTTTTGGCGCGGTAATATTCATTGTCAAGCGGGCAGCG
>CAZZEF010000401.1:0-2585 GCA_964652875.1 uncultured Planctomycetaceae bacterium | reverse complement strand
AGCGTTGAAAAACGGATCACTTACGGAACTTATGGAACCGGAGCCAAACCGATCATTTCGGGCAGTGTTCCGCTGATCAAGGAGACAGACTGGAACAAGGTTCCCGGCTTGAATAATATTTGGGTTACCAATCAGATGAAACGTTCTGAACAGAAAACGGACTGCAAAGCGGTTACGCAAACAAGATGGCATTATTACTGCGACGGCGGCGCGAAAATACTTTTCAAATCACCGTCCAGTAAACAGAAAGAATATCGCCTGACCTGTCTGAAAGGAGGACCACATGCGTCCAATATTCAGTTCACGCTGGCCCCGTTTGCCGTTAATTCCGACAAGGCGTTTGTTTTAAAATTCCGGGCAAAAGCGACCGCCCCCTTTTCCATTAAAGACGTTGCACTGATGAAACGTTTTCCGCCTTGGGGAGGGCTCGGTACTCTGACTCAAAAATCAATTGAGATCGGCACTGAATGGAAAGATTACGAAATCGCCTTTATAACCAATAAAGAAGAAAAGGATGGACGACTCAGCTTTTTCATCGGTTCCGTTTTTCCGGTAAACTGCGTCTTTTCCTTTATTCCGCTGGAAGGTTATTTCGCCGATATTGAATCCAACGGCATTAATATCGATGTCGGAAATATGATCCTGATCGAAAAAGGAAAAAAAGACAAATTCGCCGGCTTCAAGCGCTGGTCCGTCAAAGAACTTAAAGAACAGGCCGATTATTATTATGAACCGGAGACCAATCTTGTTTATTTTTATTCCGAGGTTAATCCGGCGTCGCGTTATGAAATGATCGAAGCGGCACTCAAACGTCATATTTTCAGTATGAACGCGCATACCGTTATTGACGGTTTTGACATGATCAACGGTGCGGCTCACGGGGTTGGCGGCGGCGGTTTGCATGCCAACGACATAACGATTCGTAACTGCGATATTTCCTGGATCGGCGGCGGACATCTTTATACCCGAAACGGGAAATGCACCCGATACGGAAACGGCGTTGAATTTTACGGCGGCGGAAGAAACTGCCTCGTTGAAAATAACAACTTCTCCGAAATTTACGATGTCGCCATGACCATTCAGGGACGAGGTGAAGTCGTCAATGAAAATATCATTTGGCGTAACAATGTCATTCATCATTGCGAGCAGTCTTATGAGATCTGGTTCTCCGAAAAAAACTCCGTTATTAAAAATGTCGTTTTTGAAAACAACACCTGCGTCGATTCCGGTTACTGCTGGGGACATCGGCAACGTCCTGACAAACGGGGAACACATCTGCTCGGATACGGACTTCAAACTCAAAAAATTGATCATGTCATTCGAAACAATGTTTTTTCAAATTCCATTCAAAACCTGATTTGGTATTATAACGGACGCATCGGCGAATTTGACATTGACAATAACATCTGGTGGGACAACTCCATCGGATCGGATCCTCAAAAAGAAAACCAGCTCTTCTCTTGGGATGTCAATAAAAATCAGGTTGGATTTGAAGAATACCGCAAACGGACCGGAAATGACAAAAACTCAAAAATAGTCAAACCGATTTTCGCTGATCCGGAACATTTCAACTATAAAATCATCAATAAGAAAGAAATCGGAAACGCCGGCGCTGTTCGTTGACAAACGGAACTGTTTTTCTGATCTGTTGTATACTGCCGTTATTTTTCTGTCGCCGTTGAACTATTTTCCGCGGCGATCTTTGTTCATTATTATTGGAAAGGGTGTTCATGAAACGATTTTACTCAATTTTACCAATCCTTTTGTTCTTTTTGATCTTTTTGGAAAATAACGGACACTATATTTCCGCGTCCGATAATCCAAACAAGAAAACAAATAATGATGATCTGTCCCAAAAGATTCAGAATTTCGCGGCTGTAAAAATAATCGAATCTGACTCATCCGCAGTCTCGTTGAAAATCAAGGACTCCGTTTGGGTGGACGTTGTTGTCGCCGGGGCCGGATCCGCTGGCGTTCCCGCGGCGGTTCAGTCTGCCAGAATCGGCGCAAAAACAATTCTGATCGAATCGGGATTTCAGCCCGGCGGACAGGCTACCAGCGGAGGAGTAAATTTTCCCGGACTTTTTCATGCCTGGGGAAAACAGATCATTTCCGGCATCGGCTGGGAATGGGTTCTGAAAACAACGGAACTGACCGGCGCAAAACTTCCTGACTTTTCCGTTCCGACCGGTCGTCAGCATTATAAACATCAAATAAACGTCAATATTCCTGTTTATGTTGCCGTCGCTGAAGAACTCTGCGCGCAATCGGGAGTTGAAATTCGATATTTTGAAGTGCCCGTATCCGCTGAAGCCGTTCGATTCGGCGATACAAAAAAATCAAAAATTTCCGTCGAACCGGATCAATACAATTGGAAACTGATAACTTCGGCACAGGGGGAGATCCGGATAATTTTCTGCAAACAGATGATTGATTGCACCGGAAACGGGACACTTGCGAAACTGGCCGGCGCGAAACTCCTCCGAGAACCGGTAACGCAGCCGGGCACGTTCAATTATGTTTTAAATCATAAAATCAATCTTAAAAATATTGATCGGGCAAAAGTGCAGCGCCTTTTTGACGAC
>CAZZEF010000400.1:0-3053 GCA_964652875.1 uncultured Planctomycetaceae bacterium | reverse complement strand
TTGACTTTTTCTGTCAATACCAATTCCCGGAAAATCAAGTGGAACCAGTATAAATTATCGGTTTTACTCAAATTTTCAAGATCTGCTCTTCTTGAACAGGAATTATTGAATCAGTATTAACTGTCCTTATTTAAAATTATTGAAATACGGCCGATTGATTTCATAAATCGACTGTTCTTTGGACAGAGACCGGAAAATTAATGAAACCGATCAAACTGATCTTTTCCCGTCGGCGGATCTCCTTGACCGGAAGATCTTCTGCCGTCAGATCGAAAAACAGCAATGCGCGATTAAAACCGGCTGAAATCAGATCAAAAACCGTTCATAAAGAATTGACCGGTTCAAACAAAAAGAATCGAAGAAAAAGCGCGGTCCCTGATTAAAGACAATCAGATCCGGCAAAATTATTTTCCAGTCATTCCCAGCGCGATCAAGAAAACAAGAGCATTTAGGGACAGGAACACCTGTTTTAAGCAGTTTACATAAAAAGCAGGTTCGATTTTCTTTTTTCGTTGCGGGAAACTCCGCCGAAACGAAAAAAACATTTTCGCCGGCTCCGGCCTTTTTCTTTTCGATCCGCCCGTTCGCCGATCCGCAATATTCCGTTTTCTGAAACGAATCGCAACTGAACCCGGCAAGGTTCCTCTGCCGATGATTCGGATCGGCGGATCGGTCCAACTTTCTGGGGAATGGACAAGATTCAATCGTTCGGTTTGAAAAAGAAAGGATCAACGGGAATCCCGTTCTCGGAAAGAAAGAAGAAAAATTTGCGGAAATCCCCCTGGATCCGCTCCAAAAACTTTTCGGATCGTTAAGAAAACGGCATCCGCCCAAACCATGCCAAAACAACAGCGCCCAGGAAGCCCAAGCCAGGATCAGAAAAAATCTGTTTTTATCGATCATGAGCTTCTCTCCTGATATCAAGTTGACCGCGCTTTTTTCGATATTTCAAAAAGCTTTTGTTTTTACAAAAAATGTCAGAACATACTATTGATTATATATTTAACAGTATATTCTGACAAGATTGGGGTTAAGAATAAAATTACGTTCAAATTTATTTGAAACGTCAAAAACGGAAACAATTACATTCCAATCGCGGTTACCTGAAGCAGTTCAATATCGGGAGCATAAAAATGCGGTTTAGCCGGTTCGTCTTTCGTATAATCCGTTGAAAGATACTTTTTGTTATCGTCAACAAAAACAGTAACGACCGTTGCCGTTTCCGCCTTATCCTCCGGCATGTCGTTGAGCAGTTTCATCGCACCGAGAAAATTTCCGCCGGCGGAAATACCGACGCCCAGTCCGAGATCCCGGGACAGCTTCTGCGCCATTATTATCGCATCCCCATCATCAACTTCAACAACAGAATCAAGCTGGTCCAATTTGAGAATCGCCGGAATGAATTCATCGGAGATCCCCTGAATGCGATGAAAGCCAATTTTATATCCGGTCGAAAGCGTTGGGGAATTGGAGGGCTCCAGCGGATGAATTTCCGACTGCGGAAACAGTTTTTTAATAAATCGGCCAACCCCCATTACCGTTCCGCCGGTTCCGACTCCGGCAATAAAAGCGTCCGGTCCGCGCTGAACTTTGGCCAGCTGGGCGATAATTTCCGGCCCCGTATAAAGATAATGCGTTTCGCAATTGTCTTCGTTGTCAAACTGACGGGGAAGAAAAACGGACGGATCGTTCTTCTGCATCTCTTCGGCAAGCTGAATCGATCCGAGAAAACCTCCTTCTTCCCGCGAAACAAGACGGATCTCCGCTCCGTATGATTTCATTAAATTACGCCGTTCAATCGACATCCAGTCCGGCATAAATATTGTTACCGGATGCCCCATCGCCCGGCCAATCGCGGAAAATGATATTCCCGTATTTCCGCTGGTTGCCTCCGCAATAGGAGCTTCCGGCTTCAGCATTCCGGTTTCGTATCCCTTGCGAAGTATATGATAAGCCATTCGGTCCTTAATTGATCCGGTCAGATTTAAATATTCCGCCTTCGCAAAAATAGTTCGAGGTTTGCCGCGCCAAGTAAAATCGATTTGAAGCAACGGGGTATTGCCGATCAAACTTTTAATTCCTTCGAGCCGCTTTAAAATGTCCATTGAATCCGCCTGTCTAAATTCTAAATTACTTAAAAATCTCTTATTGTTAATATTTTTATTCGGTCTGTTGCGCCGTATCAAACTGTTTTGCAATCTGTTGCGCTGTTTCTCGTTTTCAAAAACATCTCTTGTTCACCAGACACTGCTGTTAATTTCTGTTATCTTCAATATATTTTCCAATTTACATTATATATCTCTTATAAATTTCTCCTAGTATCGGTTCACCGCTTAAAATATCTTTAACGAAAAAAAAGAATAGGGACTTTTTAGGTTTTTTCCCGTATGAGATTGATTTTTAATTTCCAAACTGGTACAATTCAATAAATTAATATTAATGATGAATTGCCCAATAAAGAATTTATACCAATTCCATCATGAATTTTCCGTTATAACGTCAAAAAAACCGCCACTTCACGCAGTCAATCGGCGGAGATCACGAAATATTTAAAATAAAAGCAAATCAAAACAACGAAGTCTGTCTAAAATACACAAAACACACAAAAGAAATAAATTTAACAAGGGAGATGTTTATGACTTTAATTATCCCAAAAAAGCGAATGACCATTCGTAAACCTTCGGCCTTCTTTTTTGCGGTCGAATTAATTCTGCTCTTGACCGTTTTCGCCAATACTGTTCTGACCGCCGACGAAACAACCAGCAAACAAACTCAAACGACAATCGAACAAAAAGCCGATTGGGGAATGAAGGCGTCAACAGCGGTCGTCAATCCGGTGGTCCGTTCGCCGTTTTCAAAATTCATTTCGCTCAGCGGCGAATGGGACTTTAAAACAATTGATGTTTGGCGTTATCGTTTAGGCGTTGGTGAACCGGGTTGGGGCAACCGAATTTTCGATTGGTCCGGAACTCGAAAAATCATTGTTCCGGGCAATTGGGAATCGCAAGGAGTCGGCGAACCGGGGCCAAATGTTACTTGGGACTGCGATTGGG
>CAZZEF010000399.1:0-3053 GCA_964652875.1 uncultured Planctomycetaceae bacterium | reverse complement strand
CATATCCAGACAAGTCAAGGATAAGGGCCTATCGTTTAGACAGAGTGATCTGTTCTCCCTGAAACGAGGGTACCAAAGTACAGGGAAGTTACCGATGAATCGGCAGTTAAAAATCAAATTGATCCTCTCGATAATAATTGGCCTTGCCGCGTTGACAGGATGTCAGCCGCAGCAGCCAATTTATTTATTCCAAAGAGGAGATACCGCAAGCCAATACATTGCGGAACAAACGAAAATCGAGTATCCGGACACAGAAGTACCGTCACTGGATGACGTCTGTAAAACACTGGCGCCACTGACGCTTGACAATCCGGACCCGAAAGAAGAATGGCTTTTGACACTGGATGAAGTCCGTCAAATGGCTTTGGACAACGGCAAGATCCTGCGTCAGTTAAGCGGTGTCAGTTTCTCTTCCTCGGGCGTTAATGGTGTCCCGAGTCTTCTGTTGACCTCACCCAACGCCGCGCTGACGGTTTGGGATCCGGCGCTTGTCGAATCCAATCCTTCAACCGGAGTTCAGGCTGCTCTTTCCGCTTTTGACGCCGTTTGGAGTTCAAAAATCGGTTGGGACAGCAATGACATTTATCGGAATTACAGCGCTTCATCCGGCCAGGCTTCTTATCTCGGTACACGGGAAGAAGCGGGGACCTTCCAGACGACTCTGTCCAAAAACGTCGCTACCGGCGGTAACGTTTACACCACCGCGGGCTCCGGTTACGATTACGGTAACGGAACCAGTCGGTATTATCCGTCTTACTGGACCAGTTATGTTGAAGCCGGTTTCACCCAGCCTCTTCTTCGAGGCGCCGGGGTTGAATACAACCGAATCGCCGGTCCGAACGGATCCATTGGAAATTCCAACGGAGTCATGATCGCCCGCATCAATACGGACATTGCTCTTGTCGATTTCGAAATGGGCGTTAGGAACACTCTTCAGGATATCGAAGAGACTTACTGGAACCTGTATTACGCTTACCGAAGTTTGAGCGCGGCCGGCGCCGGTTTGGATGCCGCGTTGCAGTCCTGGCGAACCGTCAACGCGCAATACGCGGTCGGTCACGTTCAAGGTACCGCTCAAAACATCGCTCAAGCCGAGCAGAACTATCAGCGGTTCAAGGTCTCCGTTCAGGAAGCGCAAAGCAATCTTTACAAAAATGAACAGCTGCTGCGTTATATGATCGGCATTGCTCCGACCGACGGCCGTCTGATCAAACCGATCGATGAACCGACGATCGCCCGCGTTCAATACGACTGGAATGAAATCGTCGCGGAAGCCCTGACCCGATCGCCGGAGTTGCGCAAACAGAAATGGAATATCAAAAAATACGAGCTTCAGCTGATCGCCCAAAGAAATTATCTTCTTCCGCAGGTTGATCTGCAGGGAAGTTACAACATTCACGGTGCAGGACACGATCTGATCGACTCGACGAATAAGACAAGTAATGCCGCCGGAAGTATGACACACAGCGAATTCGAAGATTGGTCGCTGGGAATCAATGCCCAGGTTCCGATCGGGTTCCGTCGGGAATTGGCCTCCGTTCGCAACGCCGAACTCATGCTGGCCCGTGAGCGAGCCATTCTTCAGGAACAGGAACTCGAACTGGTTCATAACCTGTCCGATCTGTACCGGGATCTCGACCGCACCTACCGCTTGATCGAAGATTATCTGAGTGTTTTGCGTGCCGCCCGAAAAGAATTCCGCGCTGTCTCCGCCTCCTTCGATGTTGGAAAAACAACGTTATACGAAGTTCTGCAAGCGCAGCAGCAGCTGGCCAACGCCGAAACAAGCTATTATCGAATGGTTATCGATTACAATCTGGCCATTGTCAATCTGAACTACCGTAAAGGTTCACTGCTTGAATACAACGGCGTAACACTCGCCGAAGGTCCTTGGAACACGAAAGCCTACTTCGACGCTTACCGTCGGGCAAGAGAACGCGACTCCGGCACCTATATCAATTACGGAATGACGCTCCCCGAAGTCGTCAGCCGCGGAACCTATCCGCAAATTCAGGGTACTGACCCGACCGTTGTTCCCGCCGGCAACAACAGCGCCGCTGCTCCGGAACAAAAAGCTCCCGAAGGCGATCTCGGATCCCTTCCAAAACTGCAGGATGTTTTAAAAACTGAAAACTAATTTCAACGTTCCGATCACGGAACTGTCCCGAATACCTTGACTGAAACGACAGGTACCGATCCGGCTTCCAATACCGGAAACGTACCTGTCGTTTTTTATATCAGACAGGTAAAATCCTTTTCCTCTTCCTCATCATTTGCGTCAAGTACAGAAAGAAGAACTGCCCAATTATTGTCTTCTGTAAAAACGCCTCCTGCAGCCGCTGCGGATTCAAATGCCTTTTCCGTTTCAGGGTCAAAAGAACATTGATCTTTCTCTTGCGGATCGTCAAGCGACCTCTCGAATAAATTTATTTCAACAGCATTGTCAACAAGATCCTCAAAGACCCTGCCGTCGGTTCTGTTATTATTCTGAACATCAAAGAACGATGGATCTCTTTCGGAAGACAGAAAACCGTTGGATCCCTGCAAGGGCACGATGACCGTATTGACCGTAAACTGTAAATTTTTCAAAGATTCGGCAACATTACCCGGAACGGCGGAAATCGTAAATTGACCTGTCTGACGGTAATAATGCAAAACCGACCATCTGAAACCATTTGGATCGACGGTCGTTTCGGAACCGTCCCCCCATTGAATCGTCCATTGTTCGACCTGATTATTCCAAGTACTCAAATCAGAAATTTCAAGCAGGACGATTCTGCTGTCCAGAAAAGTTTGCGTTTTGACCGAAAGATCGGGAATTGCTTCGATTAACCGGGAATAGGTCTTTGCCTGGACTGTTTCAGAAGAAACGGAATCAAGATAAATTCCGTCTCCCAGTGCTTTTACCTGAAACGAACAGACGGTCCCTGCCTCAAATCCGGACAGAGTAAACGTCCCTGAATATTCATATTGAACCGTTTGCGTTTTTGTCCCTGTAAAATACTGGAGAAGATAACCACTTGCATTTTTAATCGAACCGATCGTTATTTTAA
>CAZZEF010000398.1:0-3083 GCA_964652875.1 uncultured Planctomycetaceae bacterium | reverse complement strand
AAATGAACATTTTGTGATCCGTCCCGAATTGCGTTATGATTACGCTTTTGAAGAATCGCGAAAAGAAGGTTTTACGTTCGGGACAGTTTTCGGTGTCGTATTTTAACGACCTCCCGTCAAGGCGCTTTACTTAAAGCGCCTGTTGGATAACGGCTCGTTATTCTTCAATAAGTTCTCCGTTTTTCAAAATCAGGGGCACAAGTTCCGCGGAATGTTTCTTTTCGGGCGAAACGATCATTTTGGCCTTTAGGAGTCGGGGATTTCCTTCCGGTGATTTCGGAAGAGCAATCGCTCCGATATCGATATTGGCGCGATGCCAGGCAACGAATTTTAAATTCTCATCAAGCTGAAGTGTTGGCTTTCCGGGCTGACGAATATAATTTCCCAACCAAAAATAACCGTTCGACCAGGTAATGGTCTGAACTCCGAACCAAGTCCAGCCGGGAACCTCTTTTCTTTCAAGAAGATTGAAATCAGGTGAAAAAACAAGAATGACATTATGCTTGATCTGCGTGTCTTTTCCTTTATCGTCACCAACATAAAATTTACCGTCAACCCATTCGATTCCGTCAACGCCGACTGTAATAGAATCCGAAATATCATATTTTTTCACTAAAGAAAGATCGGAAGTTTTATAAACATAAATGAAGGCATCATATTCCCGGACCCCTTCCGGTTTCGACCGATGAAGGGCAACGGTCACATAAATGTTACCGTTATGACAGCAAAGGTCGCCATGATGAGACGGCACGTCTTTTTTCAAAAGGATCTTTCCGGTAAAATCGGTTTTATAAATAATGGTCGTAAACGACCAGAAAATCGACTGTCCGTCACTGGCGATCCCTTGCAAATGAAAGGGGGACCAGCCTTGACACCGAATCGGTTCGGCCCCTGAAAGGTCAAACGGCAAAAGAAACATTATCAAAAATATCCATAAATAATTTTTCATTTCGACAGATCTCCGAATAAAAATTTCAATTTCCCAACAGGACTCGATTGCGTTTCTCAGAATAACAAACAAAAATAAAAAACAGCGGAGAGGCGCCGCCGTTCTTTATATCCGATAATAAAAACGAGATATCAACAGACGTAAATTTTATTTTGTCCGATTAAAGCGGACGAGGCTTCAGTCTTGCCAAATAAGTTTTAATTCGTTCAACGGCATTTTGAATAACCGGACGCGGAGACGCGATGTTCATTCTCATAAAACCGGACCCGCCGTTGCCGAACAAAATACCCCGATGAAGCCAAAGTCCCGCCTTGGTAAAAAAAAGATCCAATTGATCGTCGGTGAGACCAAGCTCTCGGCAGTCGAGCCAAAGAAGATAGGTTCCTTCCGGATGAATCAGCTTGATCTTTGTACCAGCCAGTCCTTTTTCAACAACATCAAGATTGCCGGTCAGATAACCGACCAATTCGTCATGCCAAAACTGTCCGAAACGATAAGCGGCTTCCGTCGCTGCCAGCGCTACTGACGAAAGTTCAAAATAAAAAAGTTTTCTCTTTTCCGCGTTAATGCGCTCGCGCAGAAAACGATTCGAAATAAAGGTATTCGAAACTTGGAGGCCCGGCATATTGAACGTTTTCGACGGAGAAGTACAGATCAGAGTATCCGCTGCAAATTCCGTTCCAAGAGTCGCAAAAATACGATGATGACGACCCGGATAAATTATGTCCGCGTGAATCTCGTCCGAAACGATCAAGACATTATGTTTGATGCAGATCCGGCCCATTTTAAGAAGTTCCTCTTTTCGCCAAACGCGTCCAATCGGATTATGCGGCGAACATAAAAGAAACATTTTTACCCTGTTTTCAACAATATCTTTTTCAAACGCCTCGTAATCAACGGTATAAGATCCGTTTTCAAGGACAAGCTGATTGACAATCAGCTGACGTTTGTTCTCCCGGACGATCTGACGAAACGGATAATAAACCGGCTCTTGTATCATGACCGATCTTTGTTCCGGAACCAACGCCCGGATCGCCAGACCGATCGTGAACATGACCCCCGGCGTTTGAACAATCCATTCGGGATCAATCCGCCATTCGAAATTCTTTTTGAACCAATAGGCAATCGCTTCGAAATACCCCGGTTTCGAATGGGTATAACCGAATACCCCATGATTGGCTACGTATCGAATCGCCGCCTGAACTTCAGGAGGCGATCGAAAATCCATGTCGGCCACCCAAAGCGGAATCAATCCGTCCGGTTTACCATATTCCTTATTGAAATCGACTTTTATCGATCCCGTATTCTGCCGATTGATAATTTCGTTAAAATTTGTCATATAAATTTATATAAAATCGAATGATGGTGCGTTCGAAACCGGGCCGTAACATCAAAATAAATCAGATCTGCGAATTTTTGGACGGACGCAAAACAAGATTTCGTATTCGTGTTGCGGTGTCTTCAAATTCTTTTTCGACTTTCATAACCTTCCATTCATCGGCATTTCGGAACTGATCCCAGCCATTCGTCCGCGCGTCTTCATTTTTAAAACTAAGCATATACGAAATATTGGGCATCATATTTCCGTAAAGCATTTCGCCGAAAAAGACAGGACTCATACCGCACTTTTGAAAAAGAGTCAATTCCCCGCGAACATCGAACATGTTTCTCTTGGCGAAACAACGGTCCGGGTTCGGGCTGAAATAGCAGCGGTACTGCAGGACGCGGTCCGGAGAGAGAGTCGGAACCTGCAGCGTCGGGAAATGCGGAAATGCGCGCAGAAGTGCCGCCTCCATTTCAAAATAAACCGACTCCTTGGTCGATTTATTCAGCATTTGCGCCTTGTCAAGTCCGGTGTATAATTTGTCATGCCAAGCTTCCAGCTTCGCGAAATCAGGCGCGCTGGTGACAACAAAAACCGCTTGATGGTATTTCGGATCAAAATTCTTGTCCGTGTTCTTCTCCAAATCAGTGAATAAAACTCCTGTCTTGCCGAACCCAAATTTCTTCCTGTTGGGAACCAGAAGTTCATCGATCTTATCAATCAGATCCTGACGCGATTGAGCGTCCGGAGCCCAAAAAGTTCGAATGTCGATCAGTTCCCGGCCCGCTTCTTTGGCCGAAACCGCTTCCG
>CAZZEF010000397.1:0-3092 GCA_964652875.1 uncultured Planctomycetaceae bacterium | reverse complement strand
CAGTTCCATTCATCGGATCCCAAAGTTCCGGTTTCATTCCGGAAACACGAAAAACACAATCGGCCGATCCGCCATTACCGGAAACAAAATATATATCGCTCCCTTTAAGGCTTCGATGATGATATTCAAATGGACCGTCAAAGTCAACCGCTTGTTTTTCCAATGTCATTACCTGCTCAATCGTCTGACCGAAATAAATTTTTCCTTTGCCCAATGCCCGGACTTTTTCGGATCCGGTTCCCCAAAGTTCGGCGGCAAGCTGCACAACTTTCTGATCTCCGACCGGATAATTTTTGAGTCCCCGTTCAGTGACCGGTTGCGTTTTACCAAGAATCAACGTCGCCCCTTGTTTGACAAGGGAAATGATCTTCTCCAACGCGGCGGCGGGAAGTTCGGTTTCCATCGGATCCAAAACAAAATAGCGGTAAGACATTCCGTCCGGCAGAACAAGCCGTCCGTTTTCATATTTCAGACGATTGACCAAAACATTGGTGTCCAGCAGATCGTAAGCGGTCCCTTTCGGAGCGAAGAGATCCGATTTCGGATTCCATTTCTCTCCGCGTCCCCAACCTGTATAATTTTTATCACTGGCGTAAACGCAGAAATCAGCGCCGAAAAGACCTTTGCGGAGAAGATACTGGCATCGGCCAATGTATCGGGTAAAAGGAGAAACCTTATCAAACCAGGTTACGTTGGTATTGACATGAGTTCCCGCAAAATACTCAATTCCCGGCTTGCCAAAATTTTTGGGTGAATTCGTGAAGGTATGCCAGATAAACATGTTGGCTCCGTCGATCAAATTGGAATCGGCGGCCACTTTGAGAATGTCGGGATAGATCGTCCAATGCCATGTCATGTGAGTGAACGCTTCAACGGAAGAGTATTTCTGTCCGTAAATATGAGCGGCATTGGAAGCGAATTTCATATTGGATCGGGTCAATCTGTTTTTCTTTTCCTGAACCCAGAATTCTCCTTGCGGAAAATCGTTCTGCCCCCAAAAGGTGAGCATATCGGATTCACGGAACATCGGAGCGTTCCGCTGCCAGGGACCGCCGTCTTCGCTATGCCATAAAACACCGCGCTGGTGACTCAATTTTCCAATTTGCTGATAGCAGTTAACACAAAAACAGTCGCTGATCGTTCTGTAAAAATCAATATAAAACCGTTTGGTTTCTTCAGCAGATCCGACAATCAGACCGCGTAAGGCCGGAAGATACTTTTTAATATCGTACCCGCGGGTCTGTTTGAAAAATTCGTCAAATCCCTCTGTCCAGTTCGGATTGCTTCCTTCCCAACTGACATTATAAAAACTGGCCAATGTTTTACCCGCGGAAGTTCCCGCGTTATCAAGCATTTTAGTACCGATTTTATCGAAATATTTTGTAATGATCTTCTTATTGAGAATATCAACACTTCCGTAATCGCCAATAACCTGCGAGCCGAAACGAATGATCTTCCAGGCTCCTTTCGGAACATCCCAAACCAGTTTTCCGTTTTTAACTTTATCGGAAATATCGATCACCTGATCAATTACAACGGATCCGTCGGCCCGTTCAAGAGCGCTCCCCCAAGTTTCATTCAACTGAACAACTTCCCGACCGGGCACCGCTCCGCTTTTCAGCTTGACCGCAAGAAGCGCAACGTCGATATAATAGGGCGCGCTCTCGTTCTGATGACTGGCCGATTTGGGAGTAACCATTGAGACGGAATATTTTTTCGGACCGTTGACATTCCCTTCGGTCCAGACGATTTCGCGCGGTCCTTCATTCCGGAAATCCCAAGGTCCCCGCAAATGCCCCCCCGTATTCGAAAGATTAAGACTGACCTTCATTCCAAGCCGTTCCGCTTCTTTGATCATATGAGTTACTTTTTTCTGCCATTCGGAACTCATGAACTCGTATTTAATATCCATCGGAACAGGAATATGTAATTCCGGATCTTCATGATAGCCCCGGGAATCGAAAAAGAGCAAACCGCTGAACCCGGCCTTTTTCATCGCCTCAAGATCTTCGGTAAATTTCTCTTCAGTAAAATTTCCTTTCAGACACCAGTAATAACACCAAGGCCGGTATTCCATCGGGACGGACGCGAATTCTTTTTGATTATAGGTCCATTCCGGTTCAAGTGCCTGAGTCGAAGCGGTCATCAAGACCATATCGACCGTTAAAACGGCAAGGGCAAGAAGGAGATAATTTTTCATTGGTTTTCTTTCCTTTGTTTATAACGATTTTATTTTCCGTGTCGGCGTCGCGATTTTTTCGACTGTCTTTGAAGAAATTATTTCCCGATTTTTCAAGAGGAACAGCGGCAGCACCCCAAAACCCATCGGCACCGGATAATAATTTATTTGACGACAACATATTCTATGTTCAGTATTTCCGCGATTTTAACAATCGTCTCGGCATGATGACCGATTCCGAGCGCGAAATGGTGAGTCGGGCCTTCGTGAACCCAGCGTTTGAGAAAATCGCGGACGTCATCGCCGAACCATCCATGCGTGTTGGTATTGCCGGTCGGCGGAATGGGACCTTCTTTCGATTCACCTTCTGCGATAATGAATTTGAATTTACCATCGCTTTTAACGCCGATGCTCAGCATGGTGATCGGACCTTTTTTGATATTGAATTCAACGGACGCACCGCTTCCGGGCTTTCCATGATATTTTTTCAAACTTCGCAGAACAGGTTTTCTGTCGGCAATATTAATATGATGAGGACCGTCATGACCGACCAAAACGGTATTGCGCACAAAATCGATCGGATGAAATTCAGCGAAACTTCCGCCGATTTCAAGTCGATCCATAATCATCATCGCGACACAGGTTTTAATGTCGAATTCGCCGCACATAGGAAATCCAGCGCCGGTCAACAGAGAGTTTCCGACGATCAGATTGGTAACAACCTGACGAATTTCCGTTCCGGTTCCCCCTTCATAATAATAAGCCAATCCATCGAGTTTTTTCTTTTCAATGAATTTTTCGAGAGCAACCGCGGCCTTGGCGGCTGTATGAAGATCAAGATCGGTCAGTTTGACGGCCACTGGATCCGCTCCCGGTTCCGGCGTATCGAAAAAGCCGAGAATTTCCTTCTTTT
>CAZZEF010000396.1:0-3100 GCA_964652875.1 uncultured Planctomycetaceae bacterium | reverse complement strand
ATGACGCTAACGTCTGAATAAACGACGCTAATGCCTGAATAAATGACGCTAACGTCTGAATAAACGACGCTAATGCCTGAATAAATGACGCTAACGTTTTATTGTGTCAATATAAATGTCGTGTTTAATATAAAATTGTCAATGAGGTGAATAATGAGAGTTGCGGAACGTTGGAAACTTAAAGATATTTCATTAAAAGAAGAGTACATGCGCCGACATCGCGAGATCTGGCCGGAAATGAAGGCTCTGCTTAAAGAGGCGGGCTATCGGAATTATACGATATGGCTTTCGGGAACCGATCTTTTCGCTTATTATGAAGTGGACGATCCCGATCAGTGCCGGGAGATCATTGCCCGGAGTGAACTCAAACATAAATGGAACGATTCGATGCGTCATTTAATTGATCTTGGCGAAAACGACAAGCCGGAATCGCTTGAATGTATGTTTTTGTTTGAGTAAGATCACATGAACGCAGGTTTTGATTCGAGTAAAAAATATTTTGACAAATCGTTTTTTTCTTGTATAATTAATATTATAGACAAGAGAATATGCCGGTTTCATTTAAGTTTTCCGTTTTCAGGTCCAAACTTCCGTCGATTTACGAAGTCAGTCGATGGAAGTTACGGAAGATTAAAATGTTGTCAGTATAAAAATTATTAAGACAGATTTTAAAAAATACCCGCCAGCAATTGAAATTATCCTGCCATTTGCAATAACGCGTGATCATAAATGCGCGATCATAAAAATTTAAGAAGGATCTGCTGATTGTCAGGGAAGGATTGACCGGAGACCAGCCATGAAAACAACGAATGAATTACGCATGCCTTCCTGTTTATTTCTGCTCTTTTTATGCGGCTTGCTTTTGCCGGGATCGGGCTGCGATTGGATAATGAACGGACGGAAGAAAACGCAGGAGCCCAAAGCGGAAGCTTTAAAAGTATCGGTGATCGTTCCGCAAAAGCGTAAGATCGTCGATCATGAAACCTTTATCGGCAGAACAGCGGCGGTCGAAACGGTTGAGGTCCGGGCACAGGTAACGGGGTATCTTCAGAAGATCCATTTTACTCCGGGAACAGAAGTCAAAAAAGGAGATGTTCTTTTTACTCTTGATTCAAGAGAATATCGAGCCATTCTCGATAAATGCACCAGTGAAGTGGCTGCCTGTCAGGCGAGACTTAAACGGTTGGAAGCGGAACTGGTTCGCGCGCAGGAACTTCTTCCTGAAAAGGTGATCAGTCGCGCGGAATATGATTTGGCGCTAGCGCAGCGGGACGAATGCAACGCGCAGTATCAGTCGGCTCTTGCGGATCAGGAACAGGCGCAGATCAATTTGGATTATACGGAAATAAAATCGCCGATCAACGGAATTGCCAGCCGGGAACTTTTGACGATCGGGAATTTAGTAACCGCCCGATCGTCATTGCTGACAACTGTTGTTGCGATGGATCCGCTTTATGTCTTTTTCGATATTGATGAAAGAACACTTCTGCGTCTGACTCCCAGTCATTTAATGCGGGAAAACGAGGGGAAAACACCCGCGCTCGGAACGATTCGGTTTGGAACTTCTGACGAAAATAAATTTCCGTATACCGCCGAAATTGATTTCGTTGAGCCGCAGGTCAATTCAAAAACGGGAACATTGGAAATGCGCTCGGTTTATAAAAATCCTCCGATCTCAAAAGGGGTTTACAACATGATGCCCGGTCTTCCTGTTTATGTTCAGATCCCGACGACAGAACCTTATGATTCACTTTTGATCCCGGAAGAGGTCATTCAGTCGGATCAAAACGTTAAATACATTTTCGTTGCCGACGCGAAAAACAAGGCCTGCTTTCGGCGCGTCTCGATTGGAACGCTTCAGGATGACAACATGCGCGTAATTCGTGGCGGTCTAAAGGAAAAAGATCAGGTAATTGCCGACAACTTTCTTCGTCTTCGTCCGGATCTTTCCATCAGTCCGGTTCTTAAAGAAGACGCGTCCTCTTCCGTTAAAGTGATTCGGGAAGACGGAACAGTTCTTAAAAATGGAAAAGTCGTTGAAAAGATCAAAATAAGAAAACAAGGTCCGTCCGGGTCGGTCAAGGAAAATATTTAGGGTAAAAAAGAAAGAATAAAAAGGAACAAAAATGTTCTCGCGTTTTTTTATCGATAGGCCCATTTTTTCCTGTGTCCTTTCCATTATAATTCTTATTTTGGGAGGCTTGGCTTATTTTCGTCTGCCGGTCGAGCTGTATCCGAAGATCGTTCCCCCGCAAGTTGTCGTCAATGCTTCGTATTCCGGAGCGGACGCTAAAACAATGGCGCAATCGGTCGCCGTTCCTTTGGAAGAGCAGATCAACGGCGTTGAGAACATGCTTTGTATGACGACAACGTGTGCCAACGGATCCGTTTCGATTGCCATTCAGTTCGAGATCGGAACCAACGTCGATGACGCGCTGGTCCTTGTTCAAAACAGAGTATCGCTGGCGACTCCGAAACTTCCGGGCATTGTCCGTCAGAACGGTGTTACTGTTCGAAAAAGTCAGACGGACAATTTAATGAGTCTCGTTTTTCTTTCGCCGACCGGTGAATACAATCAGACTTATATCAGCAATTTTCTTTGGCTCAAGATTCGGGACGTTCTTCTTCGTGTTCCGGGGGTCGCCGATCTAACGATGTTTGGCGAGAAATCATACAGTATGCGGGTTTGGCTTGATCCGACTCGAATGGCCGCCCGAAATCTTTCGGTTACGGATGTTTCAAGAGCGATTGAAGAACAGAATATTCAGGTTGCCGCGGGTAAAATCGGACAGCCGCCGCTGGATGATCCGGTCGCTTTTCAGTTTACCGTTCGAACCAAAGGACAGCTAACTTCAATTGAAGAATTCGGTAACATTGTTGTCCGAACGGAAGAGAACGGACGAGTGACCCGACTCAAGGATGTCGCGTCGGTCGATCTTTCCGCCGTTTCAACCGATGTGACCTGCTATTATGTCGGTCGGGAAGCGGTCGGACTGTCGATCTATCTTCTGCCCGACGCCAACGCGTTGGCAACGTCGAAACTTGTCAAAGCGAAAATGAAGGAACTCTTCAAGATATACGAGGACAACTACATCGTTGC
>CAZZEF010000395.1:0-3106 GCA_964652875.1 uncultured Planctomycetaceae bacterium | reverse complement strand
GGTCCGGCGATTGACGGAAGTATCGACAAGAATAATTGATCCCAACGGAGCGGGCATGTGAGGAGCCCCAACGCAGACGAACATTCGGCCGCCGGTATTCGGAACGGTCCGCGGCGCGTAATGAACCGCCGGAAATTCGATATTCGAGCCATAAAGCTCTTCCGAACCGGTTCCGTCCGCACGAACGATCCAAACGCCTTTATTACTGACCGCTCCGTTATCGACGTATTCCCAGCGGGTATAAATGATCCTTCCATCTTCCGAGACAGAAGGAACCGCTTCGCTCAGCGCGTTATTGGACAGTTTTTCCATTTTTGAGCCATCCGCGTTCATTCGATAAAGAAGCGAGGTCGTCAAAGTATCATTGTCATCGCAAAGAATACTGTATTCGCAGCGGGTCGAAACAAAAGCGATTCCGCCATCCGGAAGCCAACAGGGCTGCATGTCGTCGGTATGATGCGAATAAAAACGATCGGCCTCGACGGTTACCGGAAGATTGCGCGTCCCGTTGGTCTGGGCCATATAATACTCAAGCCGCAGACGATGACTGTTTTTCGTTATTCGCCTGTCTTCATCATCCGGAGGAAAGGTCAGCTGTTTCAAACCGGTTCCATCAATGTTGACGGACCAGATCCGAAAGCCCTCCCCGATTTTCGCCTTGTAATCAAAAACGATCTTTTTCCCGTCGAACGAAAGATCGCAATGTCCGATCAAACCGCCGGATAGATGCGGAACCAGTGACCGAATCCTGCCGGTTTTAATATCAAGAACGCAAAGACGCGTTCCGAATATTTTCGATCCGTCAATAAAGTCGGAATAATAATGAGTCGACTGCCAAACAGCCCGTTCGACAAAAAGGATCTTGTCAATTTCTTCTTCCAGCAGGATCTTTCTGGCTGGAGCGGTGTCCAAAACGGATTCTTCCGCCGTCAGAAAAGAAAACGGAACCAAAAATAAAATCAGTAATAAATATAATGAACGCATCTGGTTGTCCTGTTTTTATATATTCTGTTCTTGAATTCTCTCTGTCCCGAACTCCGCTTCAAACACATAACATGCAAGTTAATTTCGATAAATAAAATGATTCAATCCATTACCCGGCTGTTTAGGCCAAGGGTTAAAATTACTGGCAGCTATTATACCGCCATCCTTTTATATTGTCCTTCTTTAAATTTCCCGCCGGACGACTTCATGAACCGGCGGTTTTCCGGTATTGGATCGAAAAAGCTCAACAGACATAACAATCAAATTTTTATTTGTCGAGTTCGAAAAAGATCGGACGGACGGACGCTTTTCGTTCATGAACGGAAAGAGCATTTCCGTAAAGGCCAAAGGCAGGCCGATCGGGAAGATCGAACGGTTCGGATCCTTCAGTCGTCCAGACAGCAAGATATTTTTGACCATTTGACTTTTCGATCAAATAAGCCCGGCGCGTATCGGTCGAATACTTATCACTGACCGTTACTTTTGCGTCGCTGAACAGACGGGTCAGCGTTGCCATCGACACATAAGACGCTTTCGGCGGACATCCGTAAACACGGTTGTAAACCATTCCGAAATTGTTTTCATTATAATAGAGATCGGTGCCATCGTTTTCAAGATCATACCAAAAATATGATTCTATTTCCGGCATACTTTTATAAATAATCGCGGATCGGGCCATCATTGAGGCGGAATAATCTTCAAGCGTCAGGGAGAGTCCGTCCGTTTTCGGATCTCTTGTCAAGCTCCGATAAGTCGGCCAGCCATGTTCGGTCAGCCAAAGTTTCGGGCGTTGGCATCCGTTGGCTTTCATAACGTCAACAACTTTTTGAAGATCTTCCTGACATTGGGCCTTTTCCGGTCCGCGGGGATAAACATAAGGATGAACGGAAAACGCATCGCAGTATTTCATGACGCCGAGTTCCATCATTTTCGAAATTGCCTTGAAATGCGCGGTATGATGATCGCCTCCGCCCCCAATAATATAGGCGTCCGGAACAGCTTTTCGAATCGCTTCAGAAGCCGCTTTGATCATTTTGACATAATTTTCAGGCGTATTGTTTTTATTTTTTGTGCAATGACTCATTCCGCAGCCGCCAGTCCATTCGTTCCAGATCTCGAAGTAACGGCAACGCCCTTTGAGATGTTCCGCAACCGCTTTGCAGTACCGGGCGAAAGCAGCCACCGCTTCCTCTGAATGGGGGAAATCTCCGTTGTCGTAAAATTTATTGGAGTAATCGAGGATCATCAGAATTTCAACGCCCATTTTGGCGGTGCGGGTATAATATTCATCCGATCGGGAATCAAAAACGTATTTTCCTTTTTCCTGTTCGACACCGTTCCAATAAAATTCATCGCGAATAAAGCCGATGCCCGCCCGGGGAACCCGATCCAGACAAAAGCTGTTGCGATGAGTGCAGACCCCAAACCAGGGATTGAGTTTTTTGGTTTCCGGAAGAACAGCGAACGAGAATTTCATCGGCGCGCAAAATCTTTCAATTCCGTTTTCCTCTTTTATTACCGGTTCGATCAGAAAAGATTCAATACCCGCTTGACGTGAAAGATCAAACGTCTTGAATTCACTCAGTGAAACTCGTTTTGAAGGAAGAATTTCTCCGTTAACCTGACGACGAACCGAAAGTTCAACATTGCGGTCCTTGAAATTTTCAAGCTTTTTGATTTCAAGAGGAACCTCTTGAATACTGCTGAGAGTCTGATCCGTTGAGTTCGGCACTGTCCGGTAAAAGAGATCTTTGGCACTTTCAAGATCATATCCGGGAATCAACGCGTTAATGACCTGTTCCGTTTTCTGACGTTTAAAAAATCGGATCTCGTAAACGGTCAGTTTTCCTTTTTCCGGCCAAGGGGATTGCGGCTTGTCCATAATCAGAGTTTCAAAACCGCAGGGAAACTCCAGCTTGCCGTTTTCATCGCCGCCCCAATGAGGACTGGATGTTTTCAACCGGCCGATCACCCAATCACCGTAAGCAATATCAAGTTTCACTTGATGCGTTTCGCCGGAAGGATCCTTGAGCCGAACACAGAACGGACATTGCGGAGAGGATCCGTTTTGAAGCTCAACTTTGACCCGGACACCAAGATAAACACCCTCTTTTTCGATCTT
>CAZZEF010000394.1:0-3149 GCA_964652875.1 uncultured Planctomycetaceae bacterium | reverse complement strand
CCCATGACCGCCGCCGTTTCCGGGGCGCCGGTGCCGGCCGCCGTCTCTTCCGCCGCCGCTAACACCAATCTTAACGGAAAAACAATTCTGATCGTTGAAGGCAATCAGGACATGCAGGAATTTTATAAAGAAATTTTTAAGCAAAGAGGATATCGTCTTATCATCATTTCGGATCCCGAACGCGCGGTCGAACGTTATGAATACGGGGACTCGCCTTCGGTCGACTGCATTTTTATCAACGCTCAAACCTTGGGAATCCAAGCCGTTGAAGCGTTTAATAATTTCGCCATTGTCCAAAATTCCCGTTATATTCCCGCAATTTTAATGCTCGGTGAAAAGCAGGACGGATTCGTTAAAGACACTATTCGCTGCGGCACTCGCGGTATCGTTCAACTGCCGATCACCGTGCGCTCTCTGTTCGGCATTATCGAAAAATTACTCAAATCAACCGTCAATAGAGACAAGATCAACCGACGAGTTCACGAATACGAATCGCAAATGTTCTCCGTCGCCGCGCAGCAGAAAAACGATTTTGATGAAGACGATACCAAACCGTTCCCCCTGCCCGAACCACCTCTTTCCTCCAAAAGGCCCGCCAACAAGGCCGCCGAAGAAGCGTTCGCCGCCGCTCTTGAAGATCTTATGATGTTCACCGACTGATTCATGTCCCCCCGAAAGGGAATTGATTGTTTTATGACGCCATTATTTTTAATTTTCCGCCGGTCGACTTCGTTAACCGGCTTTTCTTTTGACGATCTGGTCTCAATCCCCCTTCTTCTTAAAAATAACACTGACCAGCAAAGCAATCAAACAGCAAACAACAATTTCAATCGGCGCGTAAAGAAGAAACGAAATTGATGTTTCCCTTTGAATATACACCAAGAGAAGGACCGATCCCAAAACACCCGCTGCGGCACCGGTTCCGTTTACGTTCTTCATAAAAAAGCCCATAAAAAAGAGTGCCCCCAGCGTTCCGGTGAACAGTCCGAGAAATGTATTGAACTGGTCCCATAACGATTGAATGTTCCAGGTTGCCAGAATACAGGCCAGACCGATTCCAAGCAATCCAGCCGCCGCCCCCGTCCATCTGGCCGCGGCAACTTCCTGCGGCGGCGTCAGATCCGGTCGAAATATTTTAACGAAATCGGAACAAAACGCGGCCGCCGCCGAATTAATATTCGAACTGAGTGTCGACATGGACGCCGCAAAAATTGCCGCAATGAGAAGTCCCGAAATCCCTTGCGGTAAACATGTTACAATATAATACGGATACACCGCATCCATCGGACGAAGTAACGGAGACATGCGCTCCGGATAACAGGAATAAAACGTAAACAAAGCTGTTCCAATAAGGAAAAAGACAATCGTAATCGGAATGGTCAAAAGAGCGTTGAGCCAAATACTGCGAATGGATCCCTTTTGATCGGATGCGGACATGTAACGCTGAATAACCGTTTGATCGCTTGTATACGATATAAAATGACTGGCGCACCCGCCAAGCAAAACAACCCAAAAGACCGGCGATGTTCCGCTAAACGACAGCTCGAACATATGAAATTTTTGACTTTCAGATCCGAGCTGAATAAAACCGCTTACGCCCCCTTGAGTATAAAAGAGAAGCCAAATCAGTGAAACAACCGCGCCGCCTGTTAAAATGAATCCCTGAACGACATCGCCCCAAACAACCGCTTTCATCCCCCCCAACGTACTGTAAATCAACGTGACCAGTCCGGTAACGAGTATGCAGAGATGAACATTCATGCCCGTTACAACGTTCAGGGCAATCGCGGGCAAATACAGAACAATCGCTATTCGGGAGATCATGAACAGACAAAACAGTCCCGACGCGAACCAGCGCGTTATCCGATTGAACCGGTCTTCCAAAAACTGATAAGCGCTGATCGACCGGAACAGACGGAATCGGGGCAAATAAAACACAATAACCACCGGAGCGACCAAAACGATCCCCAAATTAAAAAAGATCATATTCCAGTCGTTCGCGTAAGCTTTGGCCGGAATGGCAAGAAAAGTAATGGCGCTGAGCATGGTCGCAAACAGACTTATTCCCATTGCCCACCAAGGAATCCGGCCGCCGCAATGAAAGAAATCTTCCGAGTTTTTGTTTCCTTTGACAAAAAGAAAACCTATCGCGAGCATTCCCATCATATAAAGAACAAGAACACCATAATTAATCCAGCCGAAATATGTGTCCGCGGACAATTTGAGAAAACGAAGCTGGGCGGTACGAACGCCGGGCGATGTTTCTCCCGATGCAAAAACATATTCACCGTTCAAGTCGATCACCGTTGTTGTTACCGGCGTTTCAAACGGCAATGTTCCGCAAACGCGCCATTTACCGGTGATCGTATTGTAAAGATAAACGGTCCGGTCAAATCCCGGATGATCTTTCGACACAGCGGCGTAATCCGCAAGAAGTTTTTCTTTTTCCCGCGGATCGTCCGACCGTTCGATCTTTCGAAACAGATCCTCTCTTTGACGAAAAATCGTTCCGTCATCACCGCCGAAAAGAAGAATTCCCGCCGACCCGCAAGCCGTTCCTGTCCCCGCCGCCAAGGTCCGCCGCTGACCATTCGCCGCTTGGATCGGCGCGTGAACCTGCCATTGTGTCTGACCGGGCCGCCAAGACCAAAGCGAATCAAAAAATTCCGTTCTCCCATCAGAACTTTTCGCCCGCCCCCCCGCAAGCCAAATCCTTTCTTTTGTCCCATCACTTTGTTTGACGGCAACAGCAAAAGCGAGCGCCCGGGGAAGACGCGGTTCCTCCCGCCATTTCTCAAACGTTTTCGACAAAACATTTGTTTTCGATAAGCCAAGAGAATAAACCCGATCCGTCTCTCCTTCCCCGGTCAAACCGCCGCAAAGATAAAGACGGGAATCAAACCAGACGGCACTCGCGTTTGAACACGCGGAGGGAAGATGGGGAAGCGGGATCCGCACCAAAACTTCCTGTTCGGAATCCCATCGGAGAAGACAAGCGGAATCAAGAAATCCTTTTTCATTCGCGCCGCCGAGAACAGCCAGTCCGCAAGGCGTTGAAACCGACGCGGCGTACCCGATATTTTCCGGTAATTTAAACTGTTTCCCGCGCGGAACCCATTTTTCTGAATCGTTTTTTTCAAAGACGATCA
>CAZZEF010000393.1:0-3192 GCA_964652875.1 uncultured Planctomycetaceae bacterium | reverse complement strand
ATTGTAGGCAATATAAGCGTCGACAGCTTTATCTGCAAAATCTGCGATATCTTGAGCAGCATTAACACATTGGTCAATATAATTGTTGATTTCAGTTCCTATCAAGGCCAGATAATCCACCTCCGTTTGAATAACGGGAGCAGTCGGGCTTTCTTGAAAGACGATGAGAAAACCGGCGATTTGGGGTAAACCGGTTCCTTCTATTCAAAAGAAATCATGTTTTCCAAGAAATAATGATCTTTTTTAATTGTGTTTCTATCAAATCCCAATTTCCACTCAAGTCAAGTGTTTTTATACCTATCGCATTTCCATCGATTTGATAATCGAAATCAGGAGTAAATAATTCATCAGTTTTGGCGTAAAGCAAAAGACCGGACACGTTTCCCGATCGATCTCTATCATAATTTTTCACGTAGGTATAAATCTGGTATAAATTGGCTGAATGGCATTTTATCGAATGCCATTGTTCGTGATATTGCATTGTCTTTGAATACCATTTTGTATCGATAATTAGAGTTTTTTCTTCACTTCTCAACGTGATATCCGTCTTCATCGCCGGAAGATAATTCGAAAAACCGTTATCGAGATTCCATGTGATACGAATTGGCGACGCCTTATACTGAGGATAATGTTTTTGAAAATATTTCAAAACGAAACGTTCATACAGACGACACAATTTTTTATCGTCTTCGTATTTTCTCAAATGAGCCGACCCATGTTCATTTGATAATATGCGGCGTTCTAAAATCAAGCGGCATATTGTCATTAACATTTGATAGGATGCGTTATTATGATGAAATCGCAGTGAATTCCATGATATCCGGACATGCTCAAGCAATTGAGTATTTTCGAAATAACGAAGCAGTTTTTTCAATTTATGTCGTTTTTTCAATACGACATCTGAAGATCGAACAAGTTGCCATGAAGCTGTTTTCAAGATTCGGTTGATTAAATTATCTTCAGAAAATTCGTCGAATTGACAAACAACCTGACGCCTCAAGAGTGACTGAGTCCTGATTGAAGTGGACAGATCAATCTTACCTCGCAATATTGAAAGCGTATCGTTTTTCTGAATATACTCATGATTGAGTCCTCTCTTGATCTGTCCGGACAGGCCAAGAATCAGGATCGCGGCCAATAGATCATCGATATGATCAAATTCTTCAGTGGCCAGATCGGCATATTCCCGCTCTTGCAATACTTCAAAAGCATAGGTTAGCATATAGTAAATATTCTTGACCACAATTCCGTTATATAGGCTGGCACTCATTTGAGGGCTCCACGTAGATCGTTACTGCATTCTTTCAATTCTTCAGGTTTATCGAACCAGTACTCTTCAAGAAGCGGAATCAGATCATGTTCTACGATCTCCTCCAGTTTATCTTCGAGTTGATCGAGCGAAATATCATTGAATTCAGGACCACAAAAATAACTGTGTCCAATTTGAAAACCACTTCCCAGAGAAACATCTTCCGATATTTTTTTATTGAGAATTTTTATCTGCTCAATAAGAGAATTGAATACGGGATTGCCGAAATCGTCTATATACTGTTTGAAAGACTCCGTCTCAAACGCAGGCTCGAATTTGACAAAGGAAAAACGCCGTCGTAAAGCATAATCAATAATCGCAAGACTTCGGTCTGCAGTATTCATTAAGCCGATTAAATAGAGATTACAGGGAACCGAAAACTGTTCATTCGAATAAAGCAATCGAAGTTCGTGTCCACGTTTATCATTTTCAATAAGCATGAGAAGTTCTCCAAAAATACGACTCATGTTCCCTCGATTGATTTCATCAATAATGAAAAAATAGTCATGCTCACTGTCGTTTTCCGCTTTCTTGCAAAACTCGTAAAACGGACCGTTTTTGATCTCGAATCCATTACCATTCGGACGATATCCCATAATGAAATCTTCATATCCGTAACTCTGGTGGAACTGAACCATCATAACACGAGTAATGTCTTTTTCTTCAAGCATGGAATAAGCAAGTCGCTTGGCACAATAGGTTTTGCCGACTCCTGGAGGTCCCTGTATAATCAAATTCATTTTACGTTTCAATGTCGAGACCAAGTCGTCATATTTACTTTCATCGAGAAATACTTGATCAAGGAAGTCTTGTCGTGTGTAATGTACTGTTGTTTGTTTTGGTTGCAAGGGACCGCTTTCAAAAGCATTTTCATAACTCTGCCAGAAATCCGTATATTTGGTAATATTTTCCAGTGTAACAAAGTAGCGGTTTTTTTGTTCAATTGGTACATTGCCGGGCTCCCAATGAATTTTTCGAAAATGAGTCTGCTCCCCTTTGTGCGGATCGAAATAATAATCGGATTCAATTACACCTCGCCCGATAATCTCTTGTGAGCCTTTTTTCGCATAGACAATATCGCCCGGTCTCATAATACGAAAAAACTTCCAGAGCATATCGGCGGCAGTTGACTGATTAGAGTTCTTTTCAGAATTACACAAAACAAGTTTTTGACGGAGTTCTTCTTTCGTTTCATACTGATTCAAGTCTCCCACTTCGTTCCAGCCGATTCCCATTATACCTTGGAATAAGTATTCATTCCAGTATTTCGCCTGTTCCCCAGGCGCATATATCCAATATTGTATGATTGTTTGAGACTCGTCCGAATAATTTTCTTTTTGATTTTTTTGCGTTCGATAATACCACGCAACAAACATGGGATAGTTTTGTTGAAGATATTTTCTATCAATTTTCGCGGGATGAGTTTTGAGCAGATTTATTCCCGCTTCTGAAATGCGATAAATCCCTTTTTGTGGTCATTCGAGTAATTCAGCATGAAATAAATAGCTCAAGGCAAAAGACGTGTTTTTTATAAAAATTATGTCTCCGTTTACGGATTTATGTCTCGCGGTTCGTTGTTCATTGGTTAAGCCCAAACGAGTTGCAAGTTCCTCCGACAGTTCGGAGTTATTCCTTTTTTTTCCATCCGATAGAATCTCCAATATTGGCTGCATCAACGATTGATATTCGGGGATAACTGACATAAAAAGGGTTCCTTATACTATTCTTTAAATACATGTTTACTTTGTATAAGTTTATTTTCCGATATTCGACTGTGAAAACAATATATATTATGTAGTCGTTCACGGTTAGATGTATCACTTAGAGTCTATCCTAAAACGTAAAGTATTTGTCCTCTTAGGCCGATAAAACATATAGGGTAA
>CAZZEF010000392.1:0-3219 GCA_964652875.1 uncultured Planctomycetaceae bacterium | reverse complement strand
TAAAGCAAGGGTACAAATCCGGTGATTTTTCCTATAATACGGGAAAATTACGTTGTCCCGTTTGCGACGGAACAGGCGAGATCAATTTGGATGTCCAATTTCTGCCGGACGTCCAGATCCCTTGTCCGGAATGTCGCGGCTCCCGATACACAAAAACGGCAGACCGGATCAAATACGTCAACCGGACAGGAGATGCCTGTTCGCTTCCGGAACTGATGGACAGAGATATTCAAACCGCGCTGAAATTCTGCGCTGATCTTAAAATCGTTTATCAGCGGCTCCAAACGCTTAATGATCTTGGTCTTGGATATTTGACACTCGGCGAAGAAACACCGCGTCTTTCCGGAGGCGAAGCCCAGCGTCTGAAACTGTCGAGCGAAATGGGCAGAATTCAGTCGGAATCCGTTTTTGTCTTTGACGAGCCGACAATCGGTCTTCATCCGTTGGACGTTGAAACGCTTCTTGGCGTTTTCGAAAATCTCCTTAAGACCGGGGCAACGGTCATTGTCATCGAACATGATTTAGACGTCATTCGCAACGCGGATTATATAATCGACATGGGCCCGGGCGGAGGTAAAGAAGGCGGCCGAATCGTCGCCGAAGGAACACCGGAACAGATCGCGGTCTCCGCGGAAAGCGTAACGGGAAAATTTCTGGCAGCCGGTCTCCAATCACCAAAACGATGACAGACAAGCTGCGATTTCTTTTCCCTAATAATAAATTGTTCGAATTTAATTTTTTAAGTCAGCTCCGCAGCCGTATGCCGTCCTTAATTTTATTTGTTCATTCAGGATAACTCAAGCAGGCGGGGATGACTGCTTTGCCGAAATACAAACGAGGCGTCCGCGTTCCAGATCTGTCTGTCCAAAAACGAATGAATCCCTTTTTTAAGGAGTTCATAACCAGCAGATTGTTTGTTCGAACTGAAAATTTCAAGAAGCGAAACTCAAGGCCAGTTGGACGGCGGAATAGGCACTGTCGCTGTAACCATCGGCTCCGATTTGATTGGCGTAATCTTCAGTAACCGGCGCGCCGCCGATCATGACTTTGGTTCGATCCCGAAGACCTTCCGCGACGAAAAGATCTATTACTTTTTTCATCTGCGGCATCGTTGTCGTCAGAAGAGCGGAAAGACCGATTAAAACAATGCCTTCCCGCTTCTTGACTTCGGCGACAAACTTTTCCGCGGAAACATTGACGCCGAGATTGATCACCTCAAACCCGTTTCCTTCAAGCATCGTCGCGACCAGATTTTTTCCAATATCGTGATTGTCGCCGGAAACGGTCCCTATTACAACAACGCCTTTTTTTACCGAAGCGTTTCCTTTCAGAAGCGGATCAATTTTTTTCATTGCTTCCTGCATTGCCTTGGCGGCCATCAAAAGATCGGGAACGAAATATTCATTTTCATCGAATAGGCGTCCAACTTCACCCATTGCCGGAATTAAATGTTCGGTCAAAATTGTTTTGGCTTCAAAACCATCTTTAAGGAGCTGCTGAATCGATTGAACGGCCGCCGGAGGATTACCCGCAACCACCGCTTGAAATAATTCGGACTGATCAGACATTTCTTTGCTGTTTCTTTTCTTGTCTCTTATTTGATATTTTTGGTAAATAAACGAATTTTACTTGTTCTAAATATTAATTGTTCTGTCTCAATAAAAATCTAATTGATATACCGATTCTATTATAAACTTCCGTTTCAATGTTGAAAACAGTCGAATTCCGGGATCAACAGTTGGAAAATTTAACAGGAGCAGTATAAAAATCCCTTAAAAAATGAACTTGAATTTCAGCAAGTTTTTTCTGACGAAAATTTTCGTTTGGTCGTTTTTACGCCGGAACTTCAGATCGATGAATACTCTTTGACGCGTCAGTCAAAAAGATCTCGACGTTCTTTGATTATACATATAATAAGGATTCATCATATAGGGACTGGTCGGATAATACATCATCATATTTGTTTGCCGCAAATTGGTAATATACCGCTGCAGGACCATTGAATTGATATCCTTCAGTTCGATGACATGAACCTTTCGGACAGGATCTTTAATGATCTCGTCATCCATTTCTTTTACGTAAGCTTCGATTTCTTTGGCCAACGATTCAGGCGCGTAAATTTCCAATGTCGAAGTCGTCGGGTTCGGGGAAATTCTCGGAACTTCATTTCCGGGAAGTCGGGTCATCATTAATTTTCGTTGAAAAACGACCAGTACCTGCTGCGCGATCCGATTGACCGGAGCGTTGCGAACCCGGACCTTGTAAGGCTTGGTGATCGGAGCGGGAAAGAGTTCTGTTTTATCCAAAACAGCGATCATTGCCCCGGTTTCTTCCCGATCAACTTTACTCCCGCGAACATGAATCGTGTTCATAATCATATCGGGAGTAAACGTAATTCGCGGACCGTGATTAATCGTTCCGAAATTAATGCCCCGATTGAGACTGTAAGGGCTGGAAGAAAGCGTACTCACCGGATTAATTCGATTGGCCATGTATGTTTGCAAGCGCGGAAGCATCATTGAAACACTTACATTCTCAACTTTATAAACAGTAAAGTCACGGCCTTCCATAACGATCTTTTTGCGGCCCTCTTCTCGTTTACCGTCCAACATCGTCATGAGATGAAGATCTTCTTTACCGTCAGATGATACGGAATCGGCGGACGGTGTGTTGGAAACTTTGCTGATCCGGTCGGCTGTCCCGTCAGACTGAATTCCGTTCGGCGCGGATGATTTAGTGACCGAATCTTTTTTGTCGGCCGTATTGGAAACAACTGCCCCCAGCGATTCTATTTTCTTTTGGAGTTCGTCCAGCGCGGTTTTGTCATGCGATGTTATTGTAAGTGTTCCATCCGGATTCACAATGACATAAACGCCAGGATGAGTTTTCAGCGCACCGGAAATCGAAGCCGACTCGTTTTTTTTTGACCCGGAATTTTGGGAATTCTGTCCGGTGTTTTTGTTCGTTTCTCCTGTTTGTTCCGACGGCAATTTCAGTTTTGTTTCCGCGTTGGCGTCAATTAAAACGGAATTGAAAACAACCTGTTTCAAAGTCTTCGCCGCTAAAATATTGGAAAGAATATTTTCTAAAAAAGAAACTTTTTTATCGTTGATATTCGAAGCGGGAGCAGGTTTCGGCGCTTCCGCTTTCGGAGCCGGGGTAACGGCCGGAGTCGATTTCGGCGCTTCCGTTTTCGGGGCCGGGGTAACGACCGGAGCC
>CAZZEF010000391.1:3017-3243 GCA_964652875.1 uncultured Planctomycetaceae bacterium | reverse complement strand
GGATCGGGTTCGAAAACTTATTATGACATCAGGACCAAAACGGATGGTCTTTTTTACTGCGAATCGAACACCGGATTTGAAACAATGACCGATGGAAGTTCCAATACGCTGGCGTCCCTCGAATCGCTTTTGGGAAATCATCAGATCGTCAACGGAACAGAGATTGAAGAGATCCAGAAAAAACGAATGGCTCTGACGACCCGATCGTTGAGCGATCTCGGAAATG
>CAZZEF010000391.1:0-3007 GCA_964652875.1 uncultured Planctomycetaceae bacterium | reverse complement strand
GGAATAACGGATCCCGAAGAGGCCGATTTTGAAAACATGCTCCAAAACGGAACGAAATATCAAGGGAATCGCGCCTGCGCCTGGATCTTTGGACGCGCCGTTTTTACTTCGGTCCTAACCTATTTGCCCCCTAATCCCCGATTTCCCGATTTTCTTTCTTCAAAAGGGGGGCAGCAGATCGGTTTCTTTTTTGCGCGCAGTCAGCATTCGGGAGGCGTCAGCGGATTATTGGCCGATGGATCCGTTCGCTTTTTTTCCGATTCGATTCAGTGCGAAATATTCCGGGCTTACGGAACCTGTCAGGGAGGTGAGCCGAACAGTTTATGAACGGACGGCAATCCGTTTTACAGTTCTCATTTTAAATTTTCCGCCGATCGACCTTGTGACTTGACGTTCTTTTTTGATGTTGAAACGAAAAATTCATAGCCGGATCTGTTTGTTGATCAGATCCGGTTTAAATTGTGAATTGATTTTTGGTTGTTTGTTCGGAATTTACAAAACGAAAAAAACGTATAAATAAAGGGCGATAGCCAGAGGATAGAAGAGCGGTTTTATTTCGCGGTATTTTCCCGTTGCGATTTTCAGGATCGGCCAAACAAGGAGGCCGAGAATAATTCCGTTGGAAATACTGTTGAAGAACGGTATTCCAAAAATGATCAGCAAAGCGGGACTCAGTTCGGTAACATCTTTCCAATCGATTTCCGTAATACATTTAAGCATAACAATGCCGACGAAGACCAGTGCAGGCGCGGAGATCGGAAGACAGCTTCCCAGCGCGGTCAAAAAGGGGGTAAAAAAGAGGGCAAGCAGAAAAAGGATCCCCGTTACAATTGAGGCCAATCCTGTTCTTGCGCCCGATTCGATGCCCGCGGCGCTTTCCATGTAAATGGTAATGGTTGAATGCCCGAACAAGGCTCCAAACATGGTTGCCGTTGCGTCGGTATGAAAGACCCGATCGATCCGCGGAAATTCGTTTCCTTTCATAAAACCGCCGTATTGTCCCATTCCGAGAACGGTTCCAAGAGTGTCGAAAAGGTTCATAAAGGTCAAAATAAAGAGCATTGGCCAAAGTTCCCAAATATGAACCCAAACACCTTTTAAATCGACATGAAACAGAACCGGCCGCGGATCATTCGGCAGTCCGATTATCGAGTCGATTTTAAGAATACCGGTCAGGCTGGCAACAATTGTCGCAATGAGAAAACCGATAAAAATAGCGCCGGGGATCTTTCGGGCCGCGCAAACAGTTGTAACGATAAAACCTGTCAAAAACGTCAATACTTGCGGGGACGATATCTTTCCCATTTGCAAATTGTCGTTTTCAATAACGATAAGACCGGCGTTTTTGAAACCGAGATAAGCAATGAAAATTCCTATTCCCGCTCCAATGGCCAAACGCAAGGAGGGACTGATAATGTCGATCAGAACTGAACGGACCCGAAACAGTGTTAAAAGCATGAAGAGCAGTCCCGAATAAAAAATGACGCCCAAACCGAGCTGCCAAACGGGCGCGTCCCCCATTTTCATTCCAAGCGCCGTCGCGCAAACAGGAAATAGCGAAAAAACGACAAAAAAATTCTCGCCCATTCCGGGGGCCAGCGCAAAGGGGTATCGGGCCCAAATCCCCATCAGAAGCGTCGAAAACGCGCCGATCAGACAGGTCGTTGTCAAAAGAGCGCCGAAATTCAAACCGGTCGAAAACCCAAACATTTCCCCTGACATGAGGGCCGGCTGGATGCCAAGAATGTAAACGGTCGTTAAAAAAGTAACGGTTCCGCCCATAATTTCGCGAGTAAAACGATTGTTCTGATCCGGCAGAGTTGGTTTGTCAAGA
Source organism: uncultured Planctomycetaceae bacterium (assembly GCA_964652875.1). Taxonomy (GTDB): domain Bacteria; phylum Planctomycetota; class Planctomycetia; order Pirellulales; family Thermoguttaceae; genus JAUNBG01. The sequence goes on along the minus strand of CAZZEF010000391.1, from coordinate 1,173 downwards.
ACTCCTTCTTCCAGTTTCGGCGGATCGAATTTTTCCGTTATTTTCTCTTGCGAAAATAATCCGGTCCGTTTCGGTTTTTCTGAACAAGATGAGATCTTTTGTTCCGGTTTCATTGGCGTTTCCTTAAAGATCGTTTTTTAACGGGTATTTGGGATTGAACAGCTGTTTGATTCACACAATGACGATAAATAATATTATAAACGGCTCATAAGGATTGGCAAGGAAGATCTGTATAAGAATTTATCTTGTTTTGTCAAAATCTTTTTCGCGCGTCTTCTGTTGAAATTTCAAATGCCGCTGTTATACCGATTTCATTATGAATTTTCCGTTATAACGTCAAAATAATCTCCGATTAACGCAGTCAATCGGCGGAGATCAAGGAAAATTAAAATAAAAGCAGATACCGGAATCATGATGACATTTTCTTTTCAAGGCCAAAATAATCGCCAATTAACTTCGTAAATCGGCGGGACTGCTGGAAAAATTAAAAAGAGAATTGTATAATAAGAGTTCGACCGCGGTTTGATTTGAAACGATGATGGAATCAAAGAAAACAGATTCATGAAAACGGACTCATAACACGGACAGCAAGTTTTTGCTGTCGGAAGCCGGATGAAGTAGCAAAATATCGAAAATTTATTTTAAACGAACAGCGGTTTTTCGTCAGAAATATTCGAAGGAGGAAAAAATGACTGACAGCAAACGAAAAAGAATAACGAAATTTTTTGGGGTGCCGGTTATACTGGTGTCTGTTGTTTTTATTTGGAGCCTGTTAATATCAGGAGATCTTTTCGCGCAGATAAAATATAATGAAAAATCAGCCGCCGCGCCAAAAGGCAATTCATCGGAAATCGTTCGGGTCGTCTCGGTAACACCGATGCTGTCCGATGCGCTAAGCGCGACCGGTTTTCGAAAACGGTATCTCATTCTGGTCCGATCCGGACAGGAACGGCAAAACGCGTCCCCGATTTTTGAAAATGCTGAAGGAAAAGAAATTTTTGTCAGTCCGAAAAATCAGGATATTATTCCGAACCGTTGGTCGATCTTTTATGCCGCCGTTGTCGATTCAAAAGGTCCGGCGTCTAATACGGCTTCAAAATTGACACAGAAGACGGATTCTGTGTCATCAATAAAAACGGCAGGATCATCGACCGTTGTTTCGGCGCAGCCTCC
>CAZZEF010000390.1:0-3298 GCA_964652875.1 uncultured Planctomycetaceae bacterium | reverse complement strand
ATTCAATATTATAACAGAGTAAATAAAAAATATAAGGGCCCGGTCCGAATTCCATTTTTTCAAAAAGATATTCTAAAATTATGAGTTAAAAAATATAAATTATTCAAAATAAACAGTGTATGTAAAAAGCAAAAACATTTGTTCCCGGCTATTAAACCAAACATCAGGTTCTGTTGAGTCTGGTTCATAATTGTTTCGAAAATAAAAAGTTAATGGAGACTTGCGGCAAAGTCAGGTTGAATTAAAATAATAAGATTAAATGGATTCAGGATTGTTCAATGTTATATCGTTGTGTTTTGTATTTTCTCCGTTTCGAAACTGGAAGAATAACAGGTTTTCGAAATCAATCGGAGAAAAAACGAAAAATATAAATGCCGGCAGTATAAAAAGTTTTTTCGGCGGCCAAAAATGAACGCAATTAATAAAAATGAAAACGCGCAGTCGATCGAAAGCGCATCAATCAGAAACGCGCGTCCTTTAATCGGTTTTTTGCTTTGCGTTATTGCCGAAACGTTTTATTTTTTCGCCAATTTCCTTATTCGTTGCATGACCGATTACCAAGAGATCAGTCCGGACTGGACGTTAATGGTTAAAGAACTGGTCACCGTTTCTTTTATTCTTCCGATTATCCTTTGGTATGTCATTCGTAAAAAATATTATTTTCCCGGGTGGAAGATCATCGGCTGCATATTAATCGCGGCGTTTATTTGCGAATTTGTCAGTTCAAGAGCGTTTTTCCGGTCTTATGCGATTCTTGGCGTTGTTTTGGCAATGCCGCTTTATGTTACTTTTCAAATTCTTGGATCCAATTTTTTCGCGACAACGTTGATAGGCGAAAAAATAACAAAGCTGAAAATAGCGACAACACTGATTCTTATCGCGGCGGTTATGTTCCTCGCTTGGAGTAAATGGAATCCGAACATGTTGACGGAAACGAATCAACCGACAGAAACAAAAACGGATGCGAATAATCCGATTGAATTGAATATCAAGGCAGAAAAAAGCAATCCGGTTGAATTGAATAATCTCAACATGCCAAAGGGGCAAGTCCGCATTGACGAACCGGCCGAATTCGATACGCAAACGAATTTAAAACAGACGGAATTGAGCAAACGATCAGCGATGAATAATCGCGGGGAGGCAGAGGAACAAATTGGGGGGGAGGTAACACCGGGCCGATTGGCTTGGGGGCTTTTGATAACACTCATCGCGGGGGGCGGAAGTGCCCTTTATATGTGTATTATGCGGGGAGTTATGCGGACCGGAGGCGAAAAACAGGTGCCGCTGACCTTGAGTATGTTTATGATAACCGGAAGCGGAATGGTGATTGGAGCGATTTGCCTCTATTTTCAGCGCGGTTTTTCTTCTTTTTATCAAGTGCCCCCCCAATGCTGGTATTTAACGCTCGGAGCGGGAGCGGCCAATTTGATCGGGTTTTATTTCAGAAATCTCGGTTTCAGATATGTTTCCGCGTCGAAAATTGTCTTTGTGTCCGTTTTGCAGGTACTTCTGCTGACACTTGTCGGAATAAGCTATTTCGGTGAGCAGTCGAACAGTCTGATTTGGTACGGTTTGTTATTGACGATTCTTGGTATCGTTATGGCCGGTTTTACAAAATAAGAAAATAGGGGCTGTTTGAAACTTTTTTCAAGATTGTTCTATCAGTTCCTTGATATAATTTCCATTTCAAGATCAAAAGAAAAACCGAGGCGCAAAGTCAATAGACAAGTCAGTTGAAAAATTTAAAAGAAGATCGTATAAAATATAACTCAAAGAATGATAAAGTTAAGGCTTTAAGAACCGATCAATCGCTGAAAGGGGATAAAATGCAGTTTCAGCCGACCGCTTCGATTGAAAATATCAGGCGCCGCGCCGAAGTGATAAAAAAAATTCGGCAGTTTTTTGACGCAAGGGAATTTATTGAAGTTCAGACTCCAATTTTGTCCCGGGATACAGTGATCGATCATTATTTGGATCCGCTGTCTCTACCGGTTAATTTAATGGGGAAAGAGGAGATCTTTTATCTCCAAACGTCACCGGAATTCCTTTTAAAGCGTCTTTTAGCCGCCGGAATGGACCGAATCTTTGAAATAACACCTGTTTTTCGCAAAGGGGATCGGGGGCGTCATCATAATGTTGAGTTCACGATGCTTGAATGGTATCGGGTCGGCGACGATTACCGGCAGGGAATTGATTTTTTAGCCGAGTTGATAACGGCGATAGGCGGTTATTCCGGATGCGATAAAAAAAGTTTTATTCAAACCGTTCGGGAAATGACGGGAATAGATCCCCGCACTGCCGGTCCGGACGACTATTTACATTACGTCAAAGAAAAAGGAATTTCCTGGTCCGAATCTTTTTTGGATCCAAACGATCCGGCAACAGGCGATGATTGGCTGGATCTGATCTTTTCGGAGTTAATTCAGCCGAAATTAGGACAGATCCGACCGGTTATTCTTTATGATTATCCTGGATCTCAAGCGCAATTGGCCCGGACCAGGCCGGTAACGGAGAACGGAACGCAATACGATGTTTCGGAACGTTTTGAACTTTTTATTAATGGTCTTGAGTTGGCCAACGGTTATCATGAGCTTTGCGACCCGGCGATCCTTCGTCGAAGAAATAAGAAAACGTCCGAAGAAAGAAAGCGGTCTAAAATGGCGGAACTTCCGCAAGATTCGCGTCTTTTGGAAGCGATGGAATACGGATTGCCGGACTGTTCCGGATGTGCGCTCGGTCTTGAGCGACTTCTGATGGTTCTTTTCGGTACGGATTCGATTGATCAGGTTCTCCCTTTTCCGATTGAGCGGGCTTAATGTCAGAACGGAACGGAATCGATCAATTGAATAAAACGAAAAGATCCTGTCGGCGAATTGAAACAGCGACCTTGATCGAACGAATGTTGTGTTAAAAAACAGGGGGTAATTCCGGGTAATCAGTGTTCGTATTTTTCGATTTTCGGCAGCGGCGTTTCCCGCAGGAGTCGGGCAATAATATCTTCCCGGGAACAGTTTTCCGCTTGTGCCTGAAAATTAGTACTGATGCGATGACGCAAAACAGGAATGGCGACTTTTTGAATATCTTCCGTCGAGACAGAGAATCGGCCGGACATGGCGGCCATTGCTTTGGCTCCGTGTATGAGATACTGTCCGGCGCGCGGTCCGGCTCCCCAGTCGATGAAATCGCGGACAAATTGCGGGGCCATTGGATCAGCGGGACGGGTTGAGCGGACGAGCCGGGCGGCGTATTGAATAATATACTGACTGACCGCAACGGACGAAACGAGTTTCTGTAAATT
>CAZZEF010000389.1:0-3317 GCA_964652875.1 uncultured Planctomycetaceae bacterium | reverse complement strand
GATTGAGTAATAAACTGATCGGCACGAATTTGGGGGATCTGACTGCCGGCACAACCGTTTATTTTGCTTCGGATACGGTAATTCAAACGGATCTTTCCGGTCTTCTCGACGTTAAGGGACAGACCCTTTTAATTCATATGACCGCCGACGGATCGACGGATAATTTTCTTATCGACGGTGCGGTGACCGATACAACAGCGGTTGCCAATTTGTTCGGATCCAGCAGTCCATTGAGAAAAATTTATGCGGTCGATAACGGCGCAGGTTACGATATTTACGCGGACATTCAGTCGCTCGGCGATTACGCGCAGCAGGAAGGACTGCTGCCCCCGGCCATTGAAGCGGGAAACGCCGTTGACGACATGCTCGGAAAAGTCGATCCATCCAATCCTGTTTATGACATGATCGATGGTATTTATAATGAGACGGATAAAAACGTGATCAATCAAACTCTTTATAATCTTGCCGGCGGTTACGGTGTTGAAAATATTTTTGCGCTTTCTCTTTTTCAGTTGGGGGAAGCGGGAAGTCCCTTCTTTCAGGGCCGGGCAACGGGAATCGCCAGGAAAGAGGTGTCTTGCGGACCGGACGAACATTTTCCGATGAAAAAACATGAGGTTTGGGGCGCTCCGTTTTATCAGTCAATGTCGGCCGGAGGAAACTTTTTTCAGCATGGATACAATGCCTGGCAGACCGGCGTTATGATTGGAACACGGTATCATTTCTCTTGTGAGGATTCCGCCGGTCTTCTTTTTGCGTATGGAGCCCCGCGACTGCTCAGTCCGGATCGCTTTCAGGATACGAAGCGCGGTTCAATTCCCGGCTGAATTTGGATAATTATCAGTTCGCCGCTCATTATGAACATGCCTGGACCAGTGATTGGCGGCTTTCTCTATTCGCGGGAGGAAGCGCCCTGAATATGAAACTCGACCGGCATGCTTGGGGAACCTCGGCCAATGATTTGACAATGGACCGGTATTTTGACGGTGACACAACGGGAAACACCTTTATGTTTACCGCGTATTTGTCAAAGAAGTTCGAAATGGCTCCGAAATGGAGTTTGACACCGGCGATCGGTTTCGATTCCGCTCATGTCTGGCTGTTTTCCTTTAATGAAAATTCGACGGGAACCGGAGATTGGGAGTCGATGAATAACCTTTCGGAAGGTAATTTTTATTCGCCGGTTTTGTATCATAAAACGCAATGCGACAGAAACAGTGCGCGAATCGGATTTTGGAGCGAATACGAAGGGGACCGAAACGGACTGTCACTGCAGGCGTTTTACGGAACTCAACTGGGGGGCAACGATGCGGCCGTTGTTCCGGTAACAACGCTGGGAGGGGTGTTCGACAATCAAATTTATGGTTACGGCATCGGTCGGGATTCGCTCAATCTCGGCGGCGGTGGATGGACTTACCTGAACGAACTTCAAACTGCGGTTGCCTCAGTCAATTATAACTATTATACGTTCAATCATTCGCAAGGCATGAATGTAACCGCGGCGGTTGATTGGCGGTATTAATCAATTGAACAGGATCAAAAGATTTTATGAACAGGGCTAAATTTTCCGTGATCTTGCCGACAGACCTTGTAAATTCGTTGTTCTTTTGGTGTTCGAACGAAATATTTTACCGAAACCGGCGGAATGTATTGCGGAAAGTATTTTTGTTCCGTTAAAAATGATCTTCTTCTTTCGGAGGAAAGGGCTGATTGTTTTCATCAAGAATTTCGATTTCGGGATCTTTGAGCAGTCGTCCGATCAGACGTTCAGGAAGTCGGCAGCGGAAAAGAACGCGTTCCCCAGAATACTCGCGGGAAAGAAGTTCGCCTTCCCGGGCCAGAAAAGCGGCGATTTTACCGTTGGCAACGGATGCGTCAACATGAATGGTTTTGAATTCGCGGCTTAACGCGGCGCTGACGGCGGCGGTCAACTGATCAAGACCTTCCCGGCTTTGGGCGCTGATCGGAATGCCGAGCGGATATTCGTTCTGCAGGAAGGCAAGTCGATCCGGGGAATCGAGCCGGTCGATTTTATTGAGAACGAGAATAGTGTCTTTTTCCCGAATGCCAATTGTGTTCAAAACATCGTAAGCCGACTTGATTTGCGCTTGTACATCAGAATTGGAAGCGTCGGCGACATGAATGAGAAGATCGGCGGACGTTGCTTCTTCGAGAGTGGCACGAAAACTGGCAACCAGATGATGCGGAAGATCGCGGATGAAACCGACCGTATCACTTAACAGGATCGGTCCCCAACCCGGAATGGTCCAGCGTTTGGTTCGCGTGTCGAGCGTTGCAAAAAGAAGATCTTTGGCGAAAACGTCCGCGTTGGTGAGACTGTTCAGAATCGTACTTTTGCCCGCGTTGGTGTATCCGACAAGACATACCGTTTTGGAGGAACTGCGGCCTTGAACTTCCCGCTGTTTGCGAAGATGGATCTTTGCTAGATCTTCTTTCAGCGCGGCGATTTTCTTTTGAGCGATTCGCCGGTCGACTTCGAGCTGTTTTTCACCGGGGCCGCGAAGTCCGACTCCGCCGCCCGCCTGTCGTTCCAAGTGCGTCCACATACGGCGCAATCGAGGCATCGAATACTCAAGCTGCGCCAGTTCGACCGCCAGACAGGCTTCATAAGTTTGTGCCCGGGATGCGAAAATGTCTAGTATAAGTTCTGTCCGGTCGAGAACTTTCGTTTTGAGTTTCTGTTCCAAATTGCGAGTCTGGCCCGGGGCAAGATCATTGTCAAATAAAACAACGTTGGCGTTGGTCGATCTTATTATTTCCTGAAGTTCCTCAACTTTACCGGTTCCAAGATAAAAAGCGTTGTCTGGTTTGATCCGCCGCTGAATAAGCTGACCGACGACTTTAACATTCGCCGCTTCCGCAAGTCCTGACAGTTCGTCCAACGGATTTTCCCCTTTGCCCTGACCTTGAAGATAGACGCCGACCAAAACCGCGCTTTCCGATTCCAAACTGTCGACCCGGCTGAGCTGATCGGATTGTGTAGAAGCGTCGAAACGTTCCGTTGTGAAAAAATCGTCTCCAAATCCGCCGCGGTATTCCGCGTCGTTTTCCTCTTCCTGATTATCGGAAGCGGGCAGCGGCCGGTCTGATTTACGGTCGTAATCTCGGATTTTATTGATATCTCTGTTCCGTTCGCCCGAATTTTTCGGACTGATCTGATGTTTTGACATGAGCGCTGATTTCGGATTCTGTTCTTCTTGTTTTTAGCGGCTGATTTATATTCATCTGAAATATAAAAAGCAATCAGCCAATATTTATTATAATGAGGAAGTTCCATAAGACAAGGGGTTTTTAGT
>CAZZEF010000388.1:0-3333 GCA_964652875.1 uncultured Planctomycetaceae bacterium | reverse complement strand
CTCCCGGCTGGAAGGAAAAGTCGTCGAACTGATACTTGCCCGGTTTCAGCCAGCTGAATCCGATTCGCGCTTTTTTTATGTCGTCGGAGCCCGGTAAAGTAAAAGAAAATTTCTTCCATTCTTTTGAAAGAACGATTTTTTCGTTCATAATACTTTTGGTCGGATAAATTGAAAGATCAATCGTTTGATCGTCTTTATCCGCTTTGGCGCGGAAAGAAATGGTATAAGGCATTCCTTTTTTGATTTCGATCGGACGATAATAGATCTGCGGCTGCCAGTCGAATTTTCCATTTTTTTTAACGTTGAAAAGAAGTGACCCGTCTGAAACGATCAGTTCGCCTTCTGATTGGTCATTTCGTTCCAAGTACCAGTTCGGATGAGGTTTATTTTGGCTGAACGATCCGTCTTCGATCACTTCGCCGGCAAGAGGAACGTCGATCATTCCCCAATGTTTTTTAAGATTTTCGGAGGTGCCGTACTTGTCTTTGAGCCATTTATTCCAGCGGATTTTCAGCGGTGCGGCATAAGTATCGGGACAAAGATTGTCCATGCTCCAAGCGAAATAAGATGAAATAATGGAGTTTTCGTTATTGATCTCGATCATGGCGACGGCGGGCTCATTGATGTACGCGTTTTTTGTGTAAGGATTGACATGGGTCAGGAGATCTTTCGCGTATTTTTTTTGCAGTTTAACAAGGCGCGGCTCATAGTTGTCAATGCCCTTGTCGTGATTGGGACGTCCATCGTAATCGGTAAAACCGTCCGCTTTCTGCATTTTTTTGGATACGTGAAGATTGATATTTACGTAAATTCCATTTAGTTTGAACTGATAGATCAGCCAGTCGAGCCGGTCCAGTTTTTCAGGGTCGATTTCCGTTTGACTCGGGAAGTTTTTGCCCCAAATTTCGCGCATGTCCATATGATGAAGACGAACGGCGTTAATACCGAAATCGGCCATTCGCTTGGCCATTGCGACGGCGGTCTCTTTGTCGGGAAAGTTGGCCGACATACAAGTATTGACACCCCAAAAACGAATCGGACCCTGATCGTTGACGAACTGGTCGCCTTCGACTCGAATGAATCCTCCGGCTCCGGCCGGTTCCGATCGGTTTAAAAACATTCCGCCGTTTGCCTTAAATGGGAAAAGATCCGTTTCGTTTGCGTTGAGACTGCCGTATTGATGGCTTGCGGTCATCAGAAAACCGGCAGTCGTTAAAAATAAGAAAAGAAACGCGGATCTTGTATTTTTGCGAAATTTTAATGTCGGTCTCATTCTTTTATCTCCGTCTTGTGTTAAAAATTTAAACGGACAAAACTGTTTTCGATCAATAAATCGGACGTTATACCGCTTTTATTTTTAGTTTTCCGTCATTACCGTCGATTGACTGCGTGAATCGATTGTTCTTTTTGACATTATAACGGAAATTTCATTATGGAATCGGTATAACAGTGCAAACGGGGCAAGAGCCCGGGAGCAGATTCATCCGTAAATGCGATTTTCTTATTATAAAACAATCAAAATTTGATACAATCCAGATGTCGAAAAAACTAATATTATAATCACTTCGGACTAACAGATATTTTTTTCTGTCGATATCATTTATTTTTCTGGCGGCTGACATTACAAACAGATCGCTTTCTGAATGCAGGAACAGAAAAAAACAAAGGAGATCCATTTGAAATTTAGCGCGCATTAATATTGGAGGGGGGCATTAATATAATGTCAAAATGAACTATAATTTATTTTTGGCTGTTATCATTTTTTATGCTGACCGTTCCGCTTGAGTATTTTCGCGTTGTTGGGGCGTATAAAAGCAGGAACGAGTTGCCGAATCAAAAGGAGCAAAGAACAATGGACAAGGCGGAACAGTTTAAAATTCTGACCAAGGGGGCGGCGACGCTTATTTCCGATGAATCGCTGATCGAAAAATTAAAGGAAAATCGTCCGTTAAGAGTTAAGCTTGGGTTCGATCCGACCGCGCCGGACATTCATCTCGGTCATACCGTTGTTCTTCGTAAATTGAAAGCGTTTCAGGATCTTGGGCATCAGGTCGTTGTTATTATCGGCGATTATACGGCGATGATTGGCGACCCATCGGGAAAATCGGCGACCCGTCCCCAGCTTTCAAGGGAAGCGGTTCTCGCCAACGCGGAGACCTATAAGAATCAGATCTTTAAAGTTCTGGATCGTGAAAAAACGGAGTTCCGGTTTAATAGTGAATGGCTTGCGGGCATGAGTTTTGCCGATATTCTTTCGCTGATGTCCAAACAGACGGTTGCCCGAATGTTGGAACGGGACGATTTTCAAAATCGTTTTCGCAGCAATACTCCGATCAGTATGCATGAGTTTCTTTATCCGCTGATGCAGGCGTATGATTCCGTTAAGATCAACGCTGATGTCGAATTGGGCGGAACGGATCAGACGTTTAATGTTCTTTTAGGCCGAACCATTCAAAAGGAATACGGTATTGAACGGTCTCAAATTGCTCTGTTGATGCCCATTCTTGAAGGGATCGACGGCGTTAAGAAAATGAGTAAAAGTCTTGGTAATTATATCGGAATCGATGAAGCGCCGGAAGAAATTTTCGGCAAGGTGATGTCGTTGCCGGATAATCTGATCCTCCGTTATTTCGAGCTATGCACTGATATTCATCCGGACGATCTTTCCGCGATGAAAAAACAGCTTGAAGAGGACGCGGTCAATCCGATGTCCCTGAAAAAGAAACTCGGTCGAACAATTGTCGCTCTTTATTATGATGAAGAAGCCGGTGTCCGGGCGGAAGAAGCTTTTGTTAAACGGTTCAGTGAAAAACAGCTTCCGGATGAAATTCCCGAGTTTGTTGTTACGGCTGATCTGATCTCTGACGGAAAAATTTATCTGCCCAAAATATTGGTTGCCGCCAAACTGACCTCCTCCGCGGGAGAAGCTCGTCGAACCATTCAGCAAAACGGTGTTAAGATCAATTCCGAAACGATCACCGAATTCGAGCAGCCTTTTGACTCCGAAGCGATTGTCCAGGTTGGAAAACGCAGAATCGTTAAATTGATTCGCGGATGATTCGTTAAAACGCGAACGGCGCGGGGAAGTTTCCTGCTTTTCATCGCGCCCAGTTATACAAAAAGACCAAACAAAATTATTATTGTTCGGTCTTTTTTGATATGACAACTTGATTTTTGCAGACTCGTTCGAGAGAGAAATTTTTTAATTTAGTGTTTCAGTGTTTGTTAGTGACTTTTTTTATTGAATTAAGTGGGGGATGAAGGATTCGAACCTCCGAAAGCACAGCTAGCAGATTTACAGTCTGTCCCCTTTGACCACTCGGGAAATCCCCC
>CAZZEF010000387.1:0-3357 GCA_964652875.1 uncultured Planctomycetaceae bacterium | reverse complement strand
GGATATTGTACAGGGAAAGAGCCCGCTTGTCAAGGCAATCCCCGGTTCGCCGGTGTCCTGCATGCCATTGCTGTTAAAGTCGTTCCAAGCCATTCCGGGCGCCTGTGTTCCGTTGCCGCCATTCCAGTAAGATCCTACCCAAAATCGTTTTTCAGGCGATTCGACAACACGCAGGTATTTCGCTTTCGGAACAGGTTCTTTTTGATATTTTTCAATATTGACTGGAACGGATCCTTCTTTTTTCCCGGTACTGGTATCGCTGATAAATCCCGGTTTCATCGCGTCGCCTTCGTTGACATTGAAGACAAAAAAGGTCCCTGTTTTTTTACTCAAATCGACCCGATTTTGAATGGCGGTCTGTTTTTCGGAAGGACGAATCGGCATTGGATCGAAACATCCATCGGGGTCGCTGTGAACAAGGGCCATTCCACCTTCGCGCTCCAAAGCGTAAATCGCGGTGACTTCGCCGTTGCCATAAGTTCCGGCGCAAAGAAACAGATCATTGTCCCAAGGATAAGGATCTTCAAATTTCAGCGGAAGACGGGAATAAGCGTCATAACGGCCAGCTTCATTGAGTAACCCCCGACGGCTCGGAGAATTGTCGATCAGTTCAATTGCGTCTTCCGGCCAGGTCCGAAGAACCGATTTTCTTCCGTCGATGCCGAGTCGACGGTCGACCAGGGCTATTGCGCCCCAAGGCCGGTCATGACAGGAACTGAAAGTACATAAAAAGAGCGAATCAGATTCCGGCAGGATCTGCGCGTCAATAACGCCTCCGGGCGAAGCGGTGTTGTTGCCCCAAAAGATCTCATGTCGGGCGCCGTCAGGATTGACGACCCAAATTCCCTGCGCATCCCCAAAGTTTCGGTCAACATATTCCCAACGGTCATAAAGAATTCGTCCATCGGAAAGAAGACTCAAATGACCTTCAAACAGAGTACTTTTACCGACTTGAAGAATATTGGATCCGTCGGAATTCATTTTATGAAGATTACACATGATATGCCGGTTACACATGCAGTATTTCGGTTCCCGGGTCGAAGCGAACATGATCTCGCCGGTCGGCAGATAGATCGGGTCGATGTCGGAGACCCCGGAAAGGAAAGTGATCTGACGGAAAACGAAATCGCCGTCCGCTTTTCGTCCCTTGGTCAAAAAGGGATTGGTTTGATCCGTATCAGATCCTTTGATCACAACCGCCGGACGATTCAGATCAATCGTCATTTCGCCGATATGATAATCATCCTGCGCGCTTTTTCGAAACGAGAAAAGAACATGTTTTCCGTCATGAGAGACTGTTGGGTCCCGAACAATTCCGTCAGGAAGCTCAAGCAATGTTTTTACTTTATCTGTTCTCGGATCCCAAACGCGCAGAAACGAGCGGCCGACGAAACTGTTCTGATTGATTTCGCCCTTTTGAAAAATGGTCGCGGTGTTATGATGATCCCGTTTGTATTGTTGACGGGAAACATAAAGAATCGGCGCGTCCAAATTCTTTTTCAGTTCAGTCCGTTTCGCCGCAATTTTCTTTTGTTCCGCCAGTTGGGTTTCGCTGAGATATTTTTGATAAGCAGAAGTTCGGACCAGATCAATTTTTCCGTCGATATCGAACGCGTCGCATTTTATATGGCCCCAGCCGCCGAAAACATTGTCAATGACTTGAATGACAAAATAACGGCCTTGGTACCGGGTAACGTTCCAATCGATCGGATCCATTTCCTGATTGTTTTTTCCGTGTGCCCGGAAGATCTCCTGAAAGCTGTTGTCCTCTTTCAGTTCGAGTAAGGCAACACCTGTCTGATCCTGCGCGCCCCCTCCGATTAAAAACGAGATCCGGTCGCCAGTGATTTGAAAGATCGGCGATTGAAGAATGCACTTATTATTATCGGTCGGAGCGCTGTCTTGAGCCGACTCAAGGGTTGTTAAATAATACTTGCCCCGTTTTTTATAAGGGATTTTATTGTTATGAAATTCGGTGTCGCGGCAGCCGATCGGTTTGGTATTCGCTCCGCAAACGATCGACCAGCCTTCCTTTTGAAGATCGCCCGATTCGAAATCGAACACGAGTTTGTCCGATCCAAACAGAAACGAGGTTAACATCAAAACAACCGACAGCGTCAAGGTTCGAAAGATCAAAGATCGAAACATAACGACTCCTTTATCATTGTTATAATAATTTGAAGTTCAGATCATGTGTTACAGAGCAATTTTATGTTTATCCGATTGCTGTTATTTCGTTTTCATTATAAATTTTCCATTTCGACGTCGAAAGAGCCGTCGGGTGACGGACTGATCGGCGGGATTTGCGGATCAATTAAAATGAGGTCGGTATAATAACATTAAAGCGAAAATCAAGCGCCTCGTCAATTTTAAAGTCGTCTGTTGAACAAACGCGGCGGCCAACAGGCAGATAGATCCTTAAGCGGCCGTTTCGACTTTTTGAGCAACTGTATTAACCGTTGCGTTTTGTCTTGACAAGACAGCGGCAAACGATTCAAACCGAGATAAACGATTCAAACCAAAAGAGCCTATATTTTGGGAGATCAATAAAGATCAATCGGAAAAATAATTCATCGGAAGAACCGGTCAAACCGCTTAACATTTGCCAATTACGGATCTTATTATATTATTTTCAATATCGTGTGTCAATTCATTATTTATTTTTATTTTTTAATTAGGGAATACCGGTTCCCTTACAGATTTTCCTTCTAATGTCGAAAGGGAAACTGGTACACAAGTAACGTCGGCGGATATTGCGGAAATTGAAATGCGGACCGTATCGAACGCAACCGGAATGCAGCTTGTTATAAAAACCTGTTTTATACCGATTCCAAGATGAATTTTCCATTGCAGCGTCAAAAAAAGCCGATTTACGCAGTCAATAGGCGGAAATGACGGAAATTTTAAAATAAAAACAGTATAAAAATTGATTTAGAAGTAATATTATCCGTTTACAGAATTGATTTCAGGATGGAGACCAAGTCAGGAGCGGAAAAAACCGATCAGCAGTAAAAGCAATCTCAAGGATTGTTGTTTCTTGATTACGGTGTATTGACTTGAACCGCTGCCCATACAGAAGTCCAAGACCGTATTGTTGTTTCTTAATAACGGCCTATTGACTTTGAAATTTTAAACAGTTAAAATTAAAAATGTTTTTTACCGTCAAAATTTTTCAGTTTCTTCCGGAAATTTGGAAAAAGAAAACGCAGATTTTGGCAAGATTGAACTTTGATATACCCCGGTAGCATCATGAATTTTCCGTTATAACGTCAAAAGAACAGCCGATTCACGCGGTCAACCGGCGGAGATGACGGAAAATTTAAAATAAAAGCAGTATAAACGTATTGGCGCCTGTTT
>CAZZEF010000386.1:536-3363 GCA_964652875.1 uncultured Planctomycetaceae bacterium | reverse complement strand
AAGAACCGCCGATTCACGCAGTCAATCGGCGGTGATGACGGAAAATTTAAAAGAAAAGCGGTATAATGCCCTTTTCGGCTCGCTCTCGCTGGCCGCTTTAACAGGTCATAAATGCTTGTATTCGACAAGAGGTCAACGAGATCGGAAATTTGTTGCAAGCGCGTTAGCGCTAACCGGAGTCCCGCGTCCTTGCGCTGGTCAGCGGTCTTACGCTGCCGATTGTTAAGGTGTTAAGGAGTCCGGTTCGTTTTTGTATAAATGAAGGGATAATTTTTAAGGATAAGACAAATGAAACATTTTAACGCGGTTTTGATCTTTTTTATTCTCTGTTCTTTTGTTTATTCGGCGGAATTTATAACGGAAAAGAATATTTCCTGGCTGGGTGACGAAGCATTGATCAAGGCTGACGAATATCAAAAAGAGCGCTGCTGTCTGGACATAAGGCGTCCGAAAAACGGCAGGGATCTTGCAACACTCGTTTGGTTTCACGGAGGCGGCCTTTCGAGCGGCAGTAAGCATTTTCCGACCTTTTTCGACAACAACAAAATGTTTAAAGAAGGACATCTTATCATTATTGCGGTTGGATACCGTCTTCATCCGAAAGTTGATTTTCCTGTCTTTCTGGAAGACGCCGCGGCCGCAGTTAGCTGGGTTCACAAAAATATTTGCCGGTACGGGGGCGATCCGAATAAAATTTTCGTTAGCGGCGGCAGTGCCGGCGGTTATCTCACCGCCATGCTCGGCATGGATCCCCGCTGGCTGGCCAAACATAACATGAAGCCAACAGATCTTTGCGGCCTACTTCCTGTTTCCGGTCAAATGACAACTCATTTCAATGTTAAAAAATGGCTCAAGTATCCCGGCTCGCAATACCAGCCGGTCATTGATGAAAATTCACCGCTGGGCCATCTTTCCGCCGACAATATTCCGCCGGTCTTTCTGATCGTCGGAGATCGAAAACTCGAATGGAAGGCACGCGTCGAAGAAAACGAACTTCTTTACGCCAGTTTAAAGGCGCTCGGTCATCCGCTGACCGAATTTTCCGAATCCGCCGGAATTGGACACGGTATCGCCGGAATGGGTAAAAACATGAATCAAATCAATCCAGCACTTAACGATCAGATCAATGATTTTATCGTTCGCGCCCTTGAACTTAAAAAGAAAAAAACTGCTCAAGCGGCTCTCCCGCAAAAAATGTCAAAATAATGGCAGCGAATGTCAAAATAACCGACACAAACGGGATTTCAACATAAACGTTAACATTCTCGTCGCCCGCGGTTCTTTTGACTTTTTTTCGAGATAAAAGCATCGGCGTAAAGAGCGGTGATCAAAATTGCCCCCCATTTTCCCGGCAGAAATCCCGGCAACGAATTGATCCTCTGACAACATCGTCCGCGTTCGTCAGGAGACTCGTTGCAACGCCGATTGCGAAATTTTAAAATGAGGGCCGTATAACAATTATGCAAAATGCGCCTAAATTTAATTTACTCCTTCTGACTTTTCCGCAAACCAAAGAGATTTTTCTTTTTCTTCTTATTGAATTCGAAAAAAATTTTTTGTATAATGACAAAACAGACGACTTGTCCCCCAAAATACATAAAAGAAAACTTTTGACGTCTGTAACAAAACAAAAATATACCGGCAGTTAAAAACCGAATAATAACGAAAGAATTTTCAGGAGATCAAACAGATGAAAAAGATGAATCGGCGTCAGTTTAACGGACTTGGATTGCTGACGGGAGCGGCCCTGCTGTTTCCGGCGCCGGCGTTAATCGCTCGGGGAGCGAACGAAAAGATCCGTATTGGCGGAATCGGTTGCGGATGGCGCGGCGGACAGATCCTCGGATCTTTCAAAAAGCTGGCCAATGACGTTGATGTCGTTGCTTTGGCCGATCCTGATCCCGAATGTTTGAATAAAACGCTTGCCTCCGCTTCCAAATCGACCAAAGGATATTCAGATCTTCGCAAGATCATTGACGATCCGAATATCGACGCGGTTTTTATAACAGTTGGAGATTACTGGCACTCTCTGGCCGCAATTTGGGCCATGCAGGCGGGCAAACATGTTTATGTCGAAAAACCGCTTACGCCGACCATTTGGGAAGGCCGACAGGTCATTAACGCCGCCCGAAAATACAAAAAGATCTGCCAGCTTGGAACTCAGCAGCGAAGCGATCCGATGCAGGCGGAAATCAAAAAGTTCCTTTATGAGGAAAAAGCGCTTGGGCGAATTATTTCCGCCCGGGTCAATCGATACGCGCCGCGGCCCGCGATCGGAAAACGATCGACTCCGCTTGAGATCTCCAAGGATATCGATTACAATCTTTGGCTGGGTCCGGCAGAAGACAAACCGATCTTCCGCGACAAACTTCATTATGACTGGCATTGGGACTGGAATACGGGAACCGGCGAAATGGGCAACTGGGGCGTCCATGTTATGGACGATGTTCTCAATATCGCGCTGAAAGATAAATATCCTCTTCCGAAGGGGGTCATGGCCGGCGGAGCCCGACTCGGCCTTAACGATGCGGGCGAAACACCGAATGTTCATTTCGTCTGTTTCGATACCGGTGACATTCCTGTCGTGATCGGACTGTCGAACATGGCGGAAAAGCAGGGCTCGAAAAAAGCGGGCCAATATCCCGGACCGGGCAGCGGATATATTCTCTTCTGCGAAGGCGGTACTTACTGGGGCGTTCGCGGCAAAGGAACCGCTTACGACAAGGACGGAAAAGTGATCCGAAAATTCAAGGGAGATTCCGGCAGCAGTCATCAGAAGAATTTTATCGACGCGGTGGTTGCGGGGGACGCCAAGCTTCTCAACGCG
>CAZZEF010000386.1:0-526 GCA_964652875.1 uncultured Planctomycetaceae bacterium | reverse complement strand
GGGCCGACGATCCATCTGTTCTCAACGCCGATGTCGCAATCGGTCATCAGGTAACCAGTTGGTGCAATATGGCCAATATCGCTTTCCGCGTCGGACATCCGTATTCTCAAAAAGAAGCCGCTTCCCAATTCGGCAAAACAGAACACCTTTGGGAAGATCTCCTTTCCGATACCAAGGCGCTTCTCGACGGTCGAAATATTCCAATGGAGGGATCCGAACTGAAATTGAGTCCGATGCTGCGCGTCGATTCACCCAAAGAAGCCTTTACCGGCGAAGGCTCGGAACAAGCCAATAAATTCCTAAAACGGAATTACCGCAAACCGTTCGTCGTTCCCCAAATTGATCTCGACTGACCGGATCATGAGAAATAAAGAAGGAAATTGCCTTCTCGCTGACATTTCCGCGCTGAAGTGAATTGCCGTTCCAGCGCATTCATTTGCCGTATATTTTACCGGGTACGGACAACAAGTAACATTGTTGTCCGCTGCTTGTCATGACCTCTGGGGGATCTTTCATCATTAATGGG
>CAZZEF010000385.1:0-3382 GCA_964652875.1 uncultured Planctomycetaceae bacterium | reverse complement strand
CGACTGTTTCCGCGAGAATATAACAGAGATCATCATCACCGCGGAAATTCTTTTTCTCGGGAGTTAAACGAATTGCCGCCGGTTTGCCCGCTGTTTGAATCGACGAACGCCCGATTTCCTTTCCGTTTTTATACGCGACCGCTTCCAAAATACCGGGCTCGTACCGGACGTTTTCCCAGCGCAACCGATACTTGTCCAATATCTGATAATAGGCGGGAAGCTTATCCGGCGACTGCTTTTCATTACTTAAAAAGAACGTTCGAATGGAGGCCCAGCTTCCTTGCTGACATTTATTAAATACGATCTTGAAATACCGGGCCTTTTGGGGAGTGTCGAACTGAAGCGTTTGATCGGCGGTTCCCTTGAAATTCTTTTGGGCAAAAAGTTCCGTCCAGTCGGATCCGTTTGTTGAAATCAGAAGGCTGTATTGATACCGGTCGGCTCCTTGTTCAAAACGAACAGTCCAGGTTCGAAATTCTTTTTCCGATCCGAGATCAACTGAAAGCCATTGGTTCGGATCGGAACTGGAGGCGCACCATTTCTTTTCCGGATCGGCCAGAAGAACATTACCTGCCGCGTTGTAAACGCCTTGCGGATCTTTCTTTTCTTCCGAACTTGCGGTTACTTTCGTTTCCGGCGCGGCGGCTAAATTGACCGGTTCCTGAAATTGGACAATTTTGGTTTTCTTACCGAGTGACTTGCCGTTCAAGAATAGCTCCGCGCTCTCTCCGTTGGTGTAAACATAAACGGGAATATCTTTTACCGGCGAATTTTCCCAATTCCAATGGGGAAGAATATGAACCGTTGTTGCTTCAGGATTCCAGTAACTTCGATAAATAAAGTATCGATCTTTGGGAAGTCCGCATAAATCGACAATACCGAAATAACTGCTTCTCGCCTGTTCGTTAAAAGGAGACGGCTCGCCAAGATAGTCGAATCCGGTCCAGACGAATTCTCCGGCACAATAGGTGTCTTTGGCCATTCGTTCAAATTCGGGATCAGGAATATCGCCCCAGGGAACGGAGTTAAAATCGTAACCGTCCACTTGAATTGTTTTCTTGTTGTAAATTGCTTTGTTTTTCGGATGGGGAATTTCGTAATAACCCCGGGTCGAAACCGCCGACGCCGATTCGCTGTAAACCAGCGGCATATTCGGATAGACCAAACGGGCCTTTTGATATTGTGCGTTATAATTCCAGCCGGTGATATCGACTGAATCGCGGACTCCGTTGGCGCAAGTTCCGCTCACGCAGCAGCCCAGCGCGACTTTTCGCGTTTTGTCGTATTTTCGATAACAATCGGCGACATGTTTGACCCGGCGGGCAGCGTCGTTAAACGGATTGGAATCGCCGACCCGGTTGTTTTCAATGTCGAAAATTTCATTTCCAATGGACCAGACACAGACTGAAGGACGGTTTTGATCGCGATGAACGAACTGACGAACCTGACGATCAGTGAATTCGTCAAATTCGTTTTGATTGAGAAGATCGGCGGTCTTGTTCCATTTATCAAACAGTTCGTTCCAAACGATGAAGCCGAGCCGGTCGCAGGCGTCCATGAATTCGGGCGAATTCGGATTATGACTTGTTCGAATCGCGTTGACGCCCATCTCCTTCATAATGCGCAACTGACGTTCAATCGCCGCCGGATGAGAGGCCGCGCCTAAAATTCCCTGATCATGATGAAGATCAACACCGTAAAGCTGAAGACGTTTTCCGTTAATATGAAATCCGTCGTTGACCGTCCATTCAATTTGTCGAATTCCGAACGGAATCGAAATTTCGTCAAGAACAGTTTTACCGGAAAGGAGTTTAACTGAAACCGTATACAGCGACGGATGATCGACGTTCCAAAGAACCGGATCGGGAACTGAAATTTTACAGCGTCCGGATTCGCTCATTAAAGGGAACTCTTTGACGATTTTAATACTGTTTTCCTTGTTTTCGAAAGAAACAATCGCGTTAAGAGGAAGATCTTTTTTTCGTTCAGGAGTCACAGAAATTTGGAGATCGGCTTGTTTGCCGGAGATCTTCTCCGTTTGAATAAAGACAGATCCTTGCGGCAGCCAGGCTTCTTTCGAGCAGAAGATCATGCGGACACTCCGATAAATACCGGCCCCGGGATACCAGCGTGATCCGTGTTCTCTCGTATCGCAGCGAACCTGAATCGTATTTTTCGCGCCGCGTTTGACATAAGGAGTAGCGTCGATTTGAAATCCGAGATATCCGTAATCCCAGCCGCCGGCGTATTTCCCGTTTATGTAAACTTCCGGAAAGGCCATACATCCGCCGAAATCGAAAATCACCGACTTGCCGACTGCCTCTTGACCAAGTTCGAATGTTTTGGTATAAAGACCAACGCCCTGCCAGGGAAGTTTCCCCTGCCCGCCATTTTTACTGGCTTCGTCAAAAGATCCGGAAATCGCCCAGTCATGCGGAAGCCGGACCGCAATGGATTCGCCCGTTTTTTCCATCTCAAAAGAATCGCCGGGCTTTTTGCTGTTGAGCGGTGTCTTGCGAATTCCGTCTTTGAGAATCGGCTGAAATGTCCAGTCGTCGTTAAAATTGACCGTTATTCGTCCTTTGAGAGAATTATTGTTGGGAGCCGGTTGAGATTTCGCGGCCAATAATGATTCGGTCAAAACGAGACAAAGAACAAAAATAAAAATCCGTTTCATAAAATGATCTCTTTCCTGATTCTGTTGTGTCTGTTGATGATAAATAAAATAAGGATATCAGATATATCTGATAATCCGAAAGTTCGGGGCTACTGAATTTAAACTGTCCTCATTAAAATTTTTGCATTTTGTTGTTTAATCTTATGAATAAACTGTTCTTTCAACATTATACCGATTCCAATATAAATTTTCCGTTGAACAGCTGATTCACGCAGCCAATCGGAGGAAATGACGGAAAATTTAAAATAATAGCAGTATTAAACAAAAATTTCATTCCGGGTTCTGATATCTTCTGTCGCTTTTTCAAAACTGATGCTTTCCGCATTATATCATTTATTAAAAATTTTCCAATATTTTTATCGTCTTTCCCGGCCTATTTTCCCCTGTTTCTTGTGTTTGTTTCGGAGAATTAAGGGGATCTCCCAATATTTTTGATAAAATTCAATTGAGCCGCCGCTTTCAGAAAGATTTGAAGGAATGTCAAATTTTCGATATACCTATGGAAAACAAAACATTTGTTTGTTAAAATAAAGTATTATCCAGATCCAGTTACCGATTTTTCGTTCTGATCTTAAAAGACCAGCCGATTCAAATAAAAATCGTCGGAAAGGACGAAAAATTAAAATGGAGAGCAGTATACCGATTCCATCATGAATTTTCTGTTATAACGTCAAAAGAACCGCCGATTCACGCAGTCAATCGGCG
>CAZZEF010000384.1:1232-3389 GCA_964652875.1 uncultured Planctomycetaceae bacterium | reverse complement strand
GGCCAGCGTCGGCTGATAACCTACCGCGGACGGCATTCGGCCAAGAAGCGCCGAAACTTCGGAACCCGCTTGAGAGAAACGGAACACGTTATCGACGAACAAAAGAACGTCCGTTCCCATCGTATCGCGGAAGTATTCCGCCATGGTCAGCGCGGAAAGAGCGACTCGGAGACGGGCCCCGGGCGGTTCGTTCATCTGACCGAAAACCATGGTCGTCTGATCGATAACGGATCGGCCTGTATTGCCGATTTTCGCTTCTTTCATTTCGCGCCAAAGGTCGTTTCCTTCACGAGTACGTTCACCGACGCCGGCGAAAACAGAAGCGCCGCCGTGAGCGCTGGCGATACGGGCGATCAGTTCCTGAAGAATAACCGTTTTACCAAGACCGGCACCGCCGAACAGACCGGCTTTACCGCCTCGAACGAACGGAGTTAAAAGGTCGATGACCTTAATACCGGTTTCAAATACTTCCGTATTGGTCGAAAGATCGACGACTTTCGGGGCGTCCTGATGAATGGGACGATACTGATCCGCTTTGACCGGACCGAGATGGTCGATCGTCTCGCCCAGAAGATTGAAAACACGGCCTAACGTCGCATTTCCAACAGGAACGGAGACCGGTGCGCCGGTGTCAAGACAGTCCATTCCGCGGACAAGACCGTCCGTCGAGCCGAGTGCGACGCAACGAACACGACCGCCGCCAAGATGCTGCTGAACTTCACCGGTCAGATGGATCTTGACATCGCCTTTTTCACTGTCGATCTTAACCGCATTGTAAATCGCCGGAAGTTTGTCTTCATCAAACTCCGCGTCAAAAGTCGAACCGATCACTTGGGTGATTCGACCAATATTCTTTGCCGTGCTGGTTTCGTTCATGAGAATTATACCTGAATGATATTCTAAGGTTGTTTATCTTATACGTTAACATTGAAATTCCGGAGACCCGAAATTTCTTTATCCTTCATTTATTTATAAAGCGATTGTTTGCCCTGAAAATTTTCAATGTCAAACCAAACGATTTTTCGGAGGTTTCGAATTTCGATTGACGAAACACGATCCGCCGAATCGTTGGTTTGCCGTCTTTTGACTTTTTCGGCAAACCGCTTTTATACTGCTTTTATTTTAAATTTTCCGTCATTTCCGCCGATTGACTGCGTGAATCGCCTGTTCTTTTGACGTTATAACGGAAAATTCATGATGAAATCGGTATATATATTACTTGTTACTGCAGTGCGGTCGCTCCGCTGATCACTTCGATGATCTCGTTGGTGATCTGCGACTGACGGGCGCGGTTGTAAGTCGTTGTCAAGGAGGCGATCATCGAATCCGCGTTTTCTGTTGCCGCTTTCATGGCGACCATTCGGGCGATCTGCTCACTGACGGCCGCGTCCAAAAAGCATTTAAACAGTTTCGATTTAAACGCGGAAGGAACGACTTCATCCAAAATACTCTGCGGGGACGGAAGAAATTCGTATTCGTGTTTCTGTTCCCCCTTGCCGTCTCCGCCGTCCTCAATACCGGAAGCCAGTTCGGTCAGCGGAAGAAGTGTTTCCGTAACCGGATACTGTTTCGACATTGAAATGAACTTGCAGTAAGAGACTTCAAGACGGTCGATTTCGCCTTCGCGATACATCGAGAGAAACTTTTCCGCCAGGACATCAACTTCCTCAAATGTCGGTTTGTTGTCGAAATTGGTAAAAGTTTCGTCCAAGGCGACATTGCGGTATTTCAGATAAGCGATGCCGCGCTTTCCGGAGACATAAAGTTTTTGAGCAATGTTCCGTTCTGTAAGATCTTTGATCTTTTCGATTCCCTGACGCAGAACACCGGCGTTGTAACCGCCGCACATTCCGCGATTGGCCGTCAGAATGAGTACCGCCGCATTCTTCTGATCCGTCCGTTCCTCCAAAAGAGGATGAACGACTTCAGATCCGGTCTTCGCGATATCGCCGACAAGACGGACAAGCTGCTTCGTGTACGAGTCCGCCGACAAAGCGCGTTCCATCGCTCGCCGAAACTGCGCCGTCGCAACCAGTTCCATCGTTCTGGTGATCTTGCGGATATTTTTGACCGACTTTCTTCGTTTGTCGAGTGCTCTAGCTTTTGCCATCGATCTGTAACCTTTTTATCGTTTTGTTCTTCCGAAACATCATCGAA
>CAZZEF010000384.1:0-1222 GCA_964652875.1 uncultured Planctomycetaceae bacterium | reverse complement strand
GACGCGGGTATAATAACAAGAAAGATTCTCGTTGAAACATCATCGAAATCAACTTGATCCTGGATCTGTTTGTCCTCATCGGCCATGACGGCCGGATCTCCCTGATTTCGATGACCCCTTCACAAAAATCAACCTTCGCTGCCTTTAAAGAAGCCGGCATTGAAATCGCTGATGAGCTGATCAATCTCGGCATTGAGTTCGGCATTGAGCTTGCGGGCTTCATTGACTTTATCCCAAACATTTTGACCTTTGGCGTGAACATACGTCATGAATTCGGCCTTCCATTTCTGGATCTGTTTGAGCGGAACCTTGTCAAGAAAACCTTTGGTTCCGGCGTAAAGGACCAAAACCTGATCGATAACATTGACCGGCTTGCAAACACCCTGAATAAGAAGGTTATTCATAGTGTAACCGCGGTCGAGCTGCTTTTGAGTGGCGGCGTCGAGATCGGTTCCCAGCTGAGCGAACGCTTCGAGTTCACGGAACGCGGCCAAGTCGAGCCGCAGACCTCCGGCGACCTGTTTCATTGCGGGGATCTGAGCGGATCCACCGACACGGGAAACGGAAATACCGGCGTTCATGGCCGGACGCTGTCCCCGGAAGAAAAGGTCCGGCTGCAGGTAGATCTGACCATCGGTGATCGAAATGACGTTCGTCGGAATGTATGCGGAAACTTCGCCTTCGAGCGTTTCGACGATCGGCAGAGAAGTCAAAGATCCTCCGCCAAGTTCATCGCAAAGTTTGGCACTTCGTTCAAGCAAACGGCTGTGACAGTAAAAAACGTCACCGGGGTAAGCTTCCCGCCCGGGCGGACGACGCATCAGCAAGGAGAGCTGACGATAAGCAACCGCCTGTTTGGACAGATCGTCATAAACGATCAGGGCATGCTCGCCTTTATACATGAAGTATTCGGCCATCGCTGTTCCGGCATAAGGCGCGATATACTGCAAAGGAGCGGCGGAACTGGCACCGGCAACGATAACGGTCGTGTATTCGAACGCATCATTCTGACGGAGCGTTTCAATGATTTGGGCAACGGTTGAATCTTTCTGACCGACCGCGACATAAAAACATTTAACGCCTGTTCCTTTTTGATTAATAATGGCATCAATACCAATGGCTGTTTTACCTGTTTTACGGTCACCAATAATGAGCTCACGCTGTCCGCGTCCGATCGGGGTCATCGCATCAATGGCCATAATACCGGTCTGAAGCGATTCAC
>CAZZEF010000383.1:0-3437 GCA_964652875.1 uncultured Planctomycetaceae bacterium | reverse complement strand
TTATTGTGATAAGAAGAAGCTAACCCTATCTAGATTAGACGGCAAAAATATAGGTGTGGATGATATTAAAGGGAAAATAGAAATCAATTGTGTGGATGGAAATCCTGAGTCTTGGGATAGAAAGAAACCTGCTTATATAACTGATAATAAACAAATGATAGTTGTCGAAGATTTAGGAGAGGATACAGATGTAGAAATTTTAAGGGCGTTTATGTATATGGCAAGTTTGGGCAGTTGCTATAACAATGTTGAGAATCTGCCCAAAGAAAAACTTCCGTATGGTTCGGGTTATGTTTTTTTGGCTAATGAAGACTTCCCTTTAAAAAGGTTTGAATCAATAAGTTCTTATTGGAACGATGAAGCAGCAGTACTTGATTTGCGAGACTTCCGGAGTAAGGTAAAGGAACACATGGGGCAATACAAAGATAAGGTGCTTGGTATCCCAGAGGATGGAATTTTCAGGTATCAGAAACAAGAAATACCTCAAAAACACATACTCCCGAAAACTAAAGAAGAATTCAACATAGATAGATACTGCAGGGATGATTTTTACTCTTCGCAATATAAGAAAGACATTACTTTTCACAAATATTTTCACCACTTAAATTCCTCTCAGGCAATGTGCATAAACTTCTTCTATCCGTTAATTAAGGGAAAGAGTTTGGAATTAATACTTGATATTCTGGGGATTGCTGGGGAAATAAATTATAATCCTGATTTTGTGCGTTTTGAAAAAGAATCAGAGATAGAAAATAGTGCGAAAAGAAAAACTAATTTTGACTTTTTCATCAGGTCAAATCCATCAGCAAATATATATTTTGAAATAAAGTACACGGAAAATGAATTTGGGAGGGCAAAGTTTGATCCTGAACATAAAGAAAAATATAGGGACACCTATGTTCCATTGCTTAATGCTAATCCTGCCATTAAGGAGGACTTCAAAACCCAGGATGCTTTTTTGAATAATTATCAAGTAATGAGAAATATGGTGCATATTAACAAAGACAGTTATGTTGTGTTTTTGTTCCCGAACGAAAATAATGCGATTAGGGAAGCTGCCATGTCTGCTAAAAAAGAAATAATCGAAGAGAATTGGCAAAAACACTTCATTCCAATTACATGGGAATATCTTGTTGAACAAGTATGCCTTAGGGTGAATTCTCAGGAATTAATAGATTATTACAGCCTGGATTTCAGTAAAAAATATTTACAATATTGATTTCTTTTGGAGTTTCGAGAGGAGACCAAAATGGGCAAAGTAGGATTGTATTTCTATGTTAATGGTAAAGTATTGATAGATTTAGCTGATATTGAAGATGCCGAATTGTATGGAGATTTCAAGATTGGGAAAAGCTCACATTACGAAATATGGGAGGATAAATACTATATGATATATCACAAACCCTATGATTATTTTCCAAGAGGCAGAGTAGCTTACAATTACAAAGAGAACAAATACTTCTTATATGCCGATAAATGCATCGATAAAAATGGTATTCAGGAAATAATGAAAGCCTTTGGTATTGAAGATGAAAAATTAAAAATAGACAGGAAAGACAGACACTATGTCTGCAAGACATGCAATAAACACTATTTGGAATGAGGACATTGGTAGGTAATTAAGGATTAGATAAGGTGAATAGCTAGGAGATATCTCGAATTTTATGTAAAATTATTGGGGCATTTTATCATGCTCCCATAGGGTGAGACAAATGATGAATTAGCCTAGCTCTCGTTATTATTATTGTTGTCCTATGCGTAATGCTGAATACTGTTCATTTCCTCCATGGCATATTCTTTATCATTAATCGATAAAACCGGGGTTTTACTGGACTATTTCAAGATCACACCTTTAAGCTAAAATGACCATTGAATCTATGATAATTGAAGATTGGCATAAAACAGTGCCATATAATAGGCTTATTTATTAAAGATGGAGTAGAAGTGCCTGAATTATATTTGAAGCACCTTGTAGAGCATAGAAATGCCCCCAGCAATCTCGCTTTTTATATTATCGTCAATATCTACATCTTTAGGTAACATAGGTAGAATACTCTCCCATATCTCCTTAACATATGGCAAATACGGATTATTAAAATTATAAAAAGCGGAATTAATAAAGCAGGATGTTATAACCTGCTTTTTCCTGTAATTGACCTGCCCCTATTGACTGGTCCACCAAAATGTTAGTAAACAGCCGAAATAGAAGCCTGGATTCAGGCACTTGCCAGCGATTTTATGTACTCGGCTGGTGTCAGGTTATTCAGTGCACTGTGAGGCCTGAGATTGTTGTATATTTCTTTCCAATCCTCCAGAATACGCCTAGCTTCGCCAACGGTGCGGAACCAATGCTCATTCAGGCATTCATCGCGTAACTTGCCGTTGAAGCTCTCAACATAGCCGTTTTGCATGGGTTTTCCCGGCTGGATGAAAAGCTGTTTTATTCGTTTTTCATAAGACCACTGATTTAAAACTAATCCAGCGAATTCTGGGCCATTATCCGTAAGTATTTCTGCTGGATATCCGCGATCAGCAGCGATTCTATCCAGAAGACGTTTTACTCGCTCGCCGGTGAGTGATGTATCGGTTTCAAGCGCTAGGCATTCACGCGTACCTTCGTCCAGAACAACTAGCACTCGGAACCTTTGACCCGATGCGGTAGCGTCCGATACGAAATCCATTGACCATCTTTGGTTAGGGATCGACAGAGTCGCTTCTGGTTTCCCACGATCAGGCAATACCCGTTTCCGCTTTCTACGCTGTACTGAAAGCCCGGCTTTGCGATATTCACGATAGACTCTTTTATGGTTTACTTGCCATCCTTCGCGACTTAGCATGGCATGTATTCTTCTATAACCAAAGCGTCGCCAGGTCATGGCAAGTTCAATTATTCGGCTTCTCAACTGTTCTTCATCAATTGAATCTTTTATTTGATATCGGTGGCTGGAACGACTAATGCCAACAAGCCTACACGCCCTGCGTTCACTGAGGCCATATTCTTTCTGTACTGCTTGAACGAGGTGGCGTTTCCGTGCAGGCTCTATTGGTTTTTTTCAATGATAAATTTCAGAGCTTGGTTGTCTAGGTCCATCTCCCCAACCAGTTGTTTTAATCGGCGGTTTTCTTCTTCAAGTAGTCTAAGGCGTCTGGCATCGCTGACTTCCATTCCACCATATTTGGATTTCCAGCGGTAAAAGGTTTGCTCAGTAATTCCATGCTGCCGAACAATATCAGACACTTTAGCGCCCTTTTCATGGGATTTGAGGATGCCAATAATCTGTTCCTCGGTAAATCTGGATTTCTTCATGATGTACTCCTCCTGCAAGTTAATTTTACTCGAATACTAACATTGCAGTTGGACTAGTTTCTGGGGAGCAGGTCAAATCCTCCGCCGGTTACATCACAAACCTGAGCTGCGACCAAACAATAGACTTGCA
>CAZZEF010000382.1:0-3457 GCA_964652875.1 uncultured Planctomycetaceae bacterium | reverse complement strand
AATCAGCCAATATTTATTATAATGAGGAAGTTCCATAAGACAAGGGGTTTTTAGTGATCGACGAGGCTTGTTTCGCTCTCGGGTGAGCTTTTTCATAAGCTTCGATCAGGAATTTTGTACTGACATGAGTATAAATTTGAGTCGTTTGAAGACTTTTATGTCCAAGCAGCTCCTGAACAGATCTGATATCAGCTCCGTTATTTAAAATGTGTGTCGCGAAACTGTGACGAAGGGAGTGCGGCGACGTTCGGGTATCAAGTCCGGCAAGGAGGATGTATTTTTCGAGTTTTCGTCCGACGCTTCTTGTTGTCAGACGGGTTCCGTGCCGGTTGAGAAAAACGGGCGATTCAGGGGATTCCTCCCCTCCTAATTTGTTTAAATACAGAGGACGGATTGCCAGCCATTTATTGAGCGCGTCTTTGGCGTAAGATCCCAAGGGGGCGAAACGTTCTTTTTTTCCTTTGCCGCGTATTCGAAGCAGGCTTTCGGAAAGGATTAAATCGCCGGAATTCAGTCCGATCAGTTCACCAACGCGAAGACCGGCGGAATAAAGGACTTCAAGAATAGCCCGGTCGCGTATTCCCAGCGGAGTGTTTGGGTCGGGAACAGTCAGCAGGGTACTGACATCATCTGTCGAGAGGACATGAGGGAGATAGGATCCCTGCTTGGGGTTTCGCAGGCTTTTCGCTGGATTTTCGACGGCCCAGCCTTCTCTTTGTCCAAATTTATAAAAGCTTCGCAAGGAGGAGAGACGTCTTGAAACAGTGGAAGGATTATATTGAGCTTCGTGCATGGCCGCAACGTATCCGCGCAGATCGATAATGGAAATTCGGTCGGGACGGGGACAGACACCGTCGAAACAATCCAAAACGTATTCGATCCAGCCTTCGAGATCTTCCCGATAACTCTTCACCGTATATTCCGACGCGTTACGTTCGACGGTGAGAAAACGAAGAAAGCGTTCGATCGGAATACGAAGATTTTTATCATTTTCGATCATCTTGAATAATAACTCCTTTTACTCGAATTATACAATATTAACTGGCGTTGGTACGAATAATTTTTAGAAATAGGCAAAATTTCTTTTGGATAAGAAGTTATACCGATTCATGATGGAATTTCCGTTACAATGTCAAATGAACAGTCGATTCACGCGGTCAATCGATGGAAATGACGGAAATTTTAAAATAAAAAAACAGTATAAATAGAGATTATGACCGGTCAAGCGGAGCGGCTGGCGTTTTTGGAGACGAACCGGGGAGAATAGGCGGTGGCGGAAAATGGATCGTCTTTTCGGCGAAGGGGGATAACAAATGCGGATGGATCATTGGAAGAGATGTCCCATTGTTATTTCTGTTAAAGGGAACAGCTGGAAAAATGAAGCAGGGGCGAACGGGAAGGTGAACGGAAAAGCAGGGGGTCGAGAGAGAAAACGGAAGAGAAAACGAGCGATGAAACATCAGGATGTTTTTTGAAAATCTTTAGAATA
Organism: uncultured Planctomycetaceae bacterium; assembly: GCA_964652875.1. Taxonomy (GTDB): domain Bacteria; phylum Planctomycetota; class Planctomycetia; order Pirellulales; family Thermoguttaceae; genus JAUNBG01. The sequence goes on along the minus strand of CAZZEF010000382.1, from coordinate 1,968 downwards.
AATTGTGAAAATTGAAAAAAAAGGAGGAAAAAGTATATTAAAGAAGGAGGAAATAAGAAATGGACCCTTGCGCGAACAAAAGTTTATGATAGAATTGGAGAAACTGTTATGATAAGTGATCGTAATTATTCAGGAATAATATCCGTAACTAACTTGAAACCCAAAAGACAGGTGCGTAATGAGTCAAGATAAGGAAGACATCCGTTCCGCGGAAGGACAACCGGCACCGGAAGAGAAAAAAGAAGAAAAGAAAAAGGATTGGTATATTCTTAAGGTTCAGGTTAACCGGGAAGACAGTATACGCGAAAATCTTCGCAGACGTATAAAGCAATCCGGCTATGAACGTTATTTTGACGAGATCCTTGTTCCAACGGAAAAGGTCAGCGTTATTAAAAATGGCCAAAAACGGGTTGTCAACCGGAAACTTTTTCCGGGATATTTAATGGTATTAATGGAAATCAACGACGACACATGGTTTCTTGTTCGTGAAACCTCGGGCGTTGGTGATTTCACCGGTACTTATGGGAAACCGGTACCGATGCCGCCGCATGAAGTACAGCGTATTCTTCAGGCGGGAAGTGAACAATCCGGGGAAGCGCCGAAAGTCAAGATCCCGTATGAAACAGGGGATCGGGTAAAAATTACCGACGGAGCTTTCAAGGATGTTGAGGGGGAGGTAGCCGCCATCGACGATGTCATTGGCCGTGTTACCGTTAGTATCACAATTTTTGGCCGCAGTACTCCTGTTGATTTGGAATACTGGCAGGCGGAAAAAATTGTGGAATAGATCCTTTTTTCGGAAGAGCTGTTCTGAAAAAAGGGGGAAAGATGTTTTGAAAAGGAAATAAGATGGCAAAGCAATTAACAGCAATTGTAAAGTTTCACGCCACTGGAGGAAAGGCAACCGCAGCACCCCCTGTCGGTACCGCACTCGGAAAGTATGGTCTGAATCTTGGTCAGTTTGTTAAACAATTTAATGATCGCACCAAGGATAGTATGGGAATGCGTATTCCTGTAGTCGTGAAAGTTTTCAATGATCGATCGTTCGAACTTGAAACCAAAAGCCCGCACTCGGTAGATCTGCTTAAGCAGGCGGCCGGAATTGTTAAAGGCTCAACCCGGGTTCCAAAAGAAAAAGTCGGATCCGTCACCAAAGATCAACTGCGCGAAATCGCCAAGTCGAAACAAAAAGACTTAAACGCGCATGAAGTGGAGATGGCCGTTAATATTCTTATGGGAACCGCCCGGAGCATGGGTCTCGATGTCCTTGACTGATCGCAGTTGAAGGATATCGAGCGGAAATCGATTTAACAATTAACCGCAAGATACGAAAAGAGAGAATTATGGGTAAAGTTTCAAAACGAATGAAGGACATGGAAGCCAAGCTTCCGAAAACAAAAGATCCGATTCCGCTTGAGGAAGCCGTAACGATCCTCAAAGCGTTCAATACGAGAAAATTTGATCAAACGGTTGAGATTTCAATACGTTTGGGTATTGATCCGAAAATGTCGGACCAGATCGTCCGCGGTTCTGTCGTGCTTCCGAACGGTATTGGCAAGAGTCTTCGCGTCTGTGTGTTTGCCAAGGGTGAACGCGCGGAAGAAGCGCGTAATGCCGGTGCCGATTTCGTCGGTGATACCGATATCGCGGATAAAATTAAGGGTGGTTGGACTGATTTCGATGTCTGCATCGCGTCTCCGGACATGATGGGTGTTGTCGGACCTCTCGGCCGAATCCTCGGTCCCCGCGGTTTGATGCCGAGTCCTCGTGCCGGGACTGTGACGCCCGAAATCGCGAAAACGGTCAAAGAGTACAAAGCCGGTAAGGTTGAGTTCCGCAACGATAAGGGCGGAATCGTTCATGGTGTCGTTGGAAAACTTAGTTTCGACGCCGACAAGCTTGCTGAAAACATCAGAGCGTTCATTACTTTCGTTAATAGTCTGAAACCGGCAACGGTCAAGGGTGTTT
>CAZZEF010000381.1:0-3489 GCA_964652875.1 uncultured Planctomycetaceae bacterium | reverse complement strand
GGTGATCCGGAAGCCAAATAAAAGCGATAAATTCCGAATTGTCTTGACATTGTGAAAAATCTTTTTAATATATTATATATATTGTAATAAATTCCGTTTGTTTTTATCGAAAGTCTTTTTGAAAAACAGATGGATCTTGTTGTCTGTCGGTATGCGAAGTACAGATAAATTTTAAAAAAGACGGAAACGGCCCGGTCTCCTTCAGAAAGGGATCATTGAACGCGGTAAAATTTACGGGGGAAGAAAACGCCCGTAAGTAACAAACTTGACCGCGGATCATAGATCCTTAAGAGATCGAACATTGTTTTCTTTTGGGAAAGGGGTTTTAAAGATGGGAACAGACGTCAAATTAATCGAAAAAACGATTTCGGAATACAAGGACCGTTTCGGTGATTCGCCCGAATGGCTTGTTGCGGCGCCGGGACGTGTTAATCTTATCGGCGAGCATACCGATTACAACGATGGTTTTGTATTTCCGATGGGAATTGGACGTTATACGGTCATTGCCGCGGGATCCCGGCCTGAAAGCGATCTTTCTTTGATCTATTCCGGCAATATGCATAAAGAAGCGGAACTTAAAATGTCTGGTGAAATTCTTCCGGAAGAGGAGGTGAACTGGTATTCCTATGTTCAGGGAACCATTGCCTGCTGTTTGGAAAAAGGACTGACCGCTTCCCCGTTTAAAGCGGTTCTTTTTTCCGATGTTCCCTTGGGCGGCGGACTTTCGAGCAGTGCGTCTCTTGAAGTGGCAACAGCGACCCTTTTGGAAGCGATCTCCGGCAATAAGATCGATCCGGTTGAAAAAGCGCTTGCCTGTCAGCAGGCGGAACACCGATTCGCCAAAATGCCTTGCGGTATAATGGACCAGTTCATTTCCGCAATGGCCGAAGAAGGCCGGGCCATGCTTTTGGACTGTCGAAGCCGGACCGCCCGAATGATCCCGCTGGCCAGTCCCGATATTCTGGTCATGATCACCAACAGCAACGTTAAGCATGCGCTCACCGGAAGTGAATATCCCGAACGGAGAAAATGCTGCGAAGAAGCATCGGCCCTGCTGGAAATTACCGCTCTTCGAGACGCGACGTTGGCAATGCTCGACGCGAAAAAAGAGAAACTCGACGCAATCAACAAAAATTATTACCGCCGGGCCCGTCATGTCATTTCTGAAAATGAACGAACCTTGAAAACAGCGGACGCGCTCACCCAAAACAATTGGGAACTCGCCGGAAAACTCATGTATGAAAGTCATGACTCCCTGCGCGATGATTATGAAGTCAGTTGCCCGGAAATTGACGTTCTGGTTGAAATTGCCCGATCGATCGGTATTCAAGGGGGAGTTTACGGATCCCGAATTACCGGCGGCGGTTTCGGCGGATGCACTGTCTCCCTGATCAAAAAAGACGAATATCAGTCGATCAAAGAACGCGTTGAAAAAGATTATATCGAAAGAACCGGTATCGAACCGACCATTTTCGCGACTCCCGCCAGTCAGGGCGCTCATTTTATTGAAAACTGACGAAAGCGGCAAACGGCGGAAGCCGCGATCTGTTATCAAGACAGCCGCGTCGGTCCGTCTCTCTTTCGAAGATAACCGGCGATAACGGTTGGATCAAAGGAATGATAACGATTAACGAATGAAATAAAGAACGGTTGACCGCGGAAAACAGGATTTGACCAATATCTTTATTCATTGATATTGTTTATACATCGAATGTCACCCTGTTGGCAGGATGAGGACAAAAGAGATTTGCCGACTGCGAAGCCGCGATTGAAATTTCGGCGCATGTATTAAAGAAATGATCCGTTTGTGAAAAATGAGGTTCCGCCATGTTGAATTTACTTATTCTGACCGGATTGGTTTTTCTTTGTTTCGGACTTTTTTGCGCGGCGCTGCAGTTTAAAGCTCTGCTGTCCGGAAAATCGCCTAAACATCGCTGCGCCTGTTCCATGTCCCGATCAATTTTAAAAGATTACGAGCGAAAACAGAAACAGGCGCTTCACGCAAAAGTTTACGACCGCAAAACGGTCAATATCAAAGATCTTCCGATCGTTGAAAAGGATCCGTGATCCCAGCGGCGATTGCAGGTTCTGCCGGTTAATATTGAATGTTTCCCTTGACATTGCAAACCGTCAAAAAAAGATCTGTCAGCGGATTCTGCCGTCATTTGAAATTTTTCGCAATTAATACGGAACGGTTTTCGTTCGGATCAGTTTCCAATGACTCAATAAAAAACCGAACACAATAATATCAATATCAGTTAAAAAATCAATTCAGCGGTTGTTCGATAATAAACGGAGCGCGGCGTTTTATGCGCGGGGAAGACAATTACATAAATCCGGAAGACGGTCGGCGGCAGGAGATCCATGTTATGCCGAATCGGACTGATTCGACGGCATTCGTTCGGAATCGGGCAAAGAGTTCGCCTTCCTTGAAATGGCCGCTGATCTTTTATCTTTTGACCTGGATCTCGACAACGGCGATCGGGTCGCTCATGTACGGAGGAAGTACGGTTTTCGGCGGTTTACTTTTTTCCGTTCCATTAATGATCATTTTGACCTGTCATGAGCTGGGTCATTTTATTCAGACCAGACGTTATCGGGTCCGCGCAACCTTTCCTTATTTCATTCCGGTTCCTCTTCCTCCATTCGGAACCTTGGGGGCGGTTATTCGAATGGACCGCGAAATACCGAATATGCGCGCACTTTTCGATATCGGAATTTCAGGTCCGCTTGCCGGATTGGTGCCAACGTTGATCTTTCTGATCATTGGAATGTCGCTTTCCAGTATGATCCCTGTTTCCAAGGGCGAGGATGGTCTTATTTTCGGCGAACCACTTATTCTTGACTGGATCTCCCGATTCTTTTTGGATCGGTCCGATCCGGGCAGAACACTCGTCCTTCATCCGGTCGGAATGGCCGCTTGGACCGGACTGTTCATAACGACCCTGAACCTGTTTCCGCTCGGTCAGCTTGACGGCGGTCATGTGTTTTACGCTCTTTTAAAAAAGAAGGCTCCTTACGCCGCCTTGGGGATCTTTTCCGTTATTATCCTGTATGTTTTACTCTATCGTCAATGGCAATGGTCCCTGATGGTGATCCTGCTGATGATCTTTGGTATTAATCATCCGCCAACCTGCAACGATGAAATAGAATTGGGGAAATTTCGGAAAATTCTCGGCTGGCTCACCCTCGCGTTCGTCCTGATCGGCTTTACTCCCAATCCGATCTCGGAAACAAAAGATCCCCTTCCGCAACTAAAAAACGCGGCAGCGGAAGAAACTGTCTCCCAATTAGCACTGCCGCGCTGAAGCAAATTTCCGCTCACGTTGTTCGCTGGACACCGTATAACAAAGTTTTATATGACCTGTTAAGAGCGGCCAACGGGAGCGAACCGGAAACAAATAATAAAGTTTTATATGATCCGTTAAGAGCGGCCAACGGAAGCAAACCGGAAACAATATAACAAAGTTTTATATGACCTGTTAAGAG
>CAZZEF010000380.1:0-3511 GCA_964652875.1 uncultured Planctomycetaceae bacterium | reverse complement strand
GGGTTTTCTGTTGAATTCAGTGAACACCGTAAATACTCGCAAGGGGATGATCCGAAAGACATTGACTGGCTGATTTATGCCAAGACCGACAAGTATTATGTCAAAAAATTTGAAGCGGAAACCAATCTGACCGGTTATCTTGTTATCGACACCAGCCGTTCAATGGGCTACTCTTATAAACAAACGATGACTAAATTTGATTATTCGGTATCTTTGGCTGCGGCGCTGGCTTATCTGATGATTCATCAGCAGGATCCGGTCGGTCTGATCACATTTAACGAAAAAGTCCGGCAGTCGATCCCGCCCCGATCAAAACGAACACAGCTGGGAACCCTCCTGTCATTTTTAAGCAATCTCAAACCGGATGGAATGACAGAAATCGCTGAGTCGCTTCAGCAGGTGGCCGGTATTTTGAAAAAGGCTTCATTGGTCATGATCTTTTCCGATCTGCTTGGCGATCAGGATGAAATATTAAAAATTCTTGCCCGGCTGCGTCATGCGGGTCACGATATTATATTATTTCATGTACTTGACGAAGCGGAAGTAAAATTCCCTTTCAACGGCGAGGTCGAACTTCAGGATCCCGAATCAATGGCGCGTCTTTCCGCCAATGCTGACGCACTTAAAAAAGATTATCTGATCGAACTGGAAAATTTTCGGGCCCGATTTCGTCAAGAGACAAGTCGAATGAAAATCGATTACGTCGAACTTGATACCGGGATTCCTTTCGACAAAGCACTTTTAGGCTATCTTCAGTCCCGATCCAAAAGAAGATGAGTTAATATCGTCGGCAGTATAATAATGGATAACAGATCAATCGAATCGGCTTCGCTTCAAATGGCCTCTCGGCAAGATGCACTTGCGCAAAAAAAGTCACTGTTAATTTTTCGACTTTTTAGAAGCGGCGCGGTCTTTTGTTTCGTCTTGACTGTTTTATTTTTTGCCGCGCGTCAAATGCCTTTGACTTGGGATGAAGGAGACGCTTTCGACCGCACGGATCTTGTCCGTCAATGGTTTTCTCTGATTCGTTCTGCCGCTTCGGAACCGCTATCTGTTTTCGACAAGCAAAGCGGTTCTGTAAAGTCCGCAACAGATTCGGCAAATCCAATTTTTTCGATAACGTCCGCGTCTGACTCGGCTAATCCGACAGCCGAGTCATTAAAGGCATTTTCTCCATTTTCCCAAGAGACGATAAAAAAATATTGGGAACATACAATTTATCGGGAAGGGCATCCGGCGGGTTATACCATTTTGAACGCGGTTGGAAAAACAGTGTTCGACGCGACGGGATCTCTTTTGGGACTGCAATATGACAATAACTCGTTTTATTCGCCCAAACTCTCTTACCGTTTTGGAGTATTATTTCTTTTTGCGCTCGCTCTTTCGTGTGTCTATTGCCGATTGGAAAAAACATACGACAAGAAGACGGCGGTTTTGTCCGTTTTGGCGATTCTGCTTTTGCCGCGCGTGTTCGGTCATTCGGTTTTAGCCGTTTGCGATTCACCGCTGATGTCCGCTTGGCTTCTGACCTGGTCGCTTTTTGATTCCGCGCGGAAAAGTAAACGAGGCGCGGTTGTTTGGGGGATCCTTTTGGGATTGGGTCTTTCGGTCAAATTTCCCGGTTGGATCATTCCGGTTCCGTTTTTGATCTGGCTGGCTTGGTTTTATCGGAAAAAACCTTGGGATCTGGAAGTCCGCCGGATCGTTTTACTCGGTTTCCCCCTTGCTCTATTGACGTTTTATTTGTTAAATCCGCCGATTTGGTCAGATCCAATTGCCGGTTTTTCGACTTTCATTCGTTTGAATACTCATCGGATCGAACATTTTAATATTCCAATTTATTTGTTCGGAAAAGTTTACGCGATTGACCGGCCGCTTCCTTGGTATAACGGCTTTCTTTGGACAGTCATGACGGTTCCTCCCGGGCTGCTTCTGTTCAGTTTGTTTGCCGGTTGGAATCAGCGGACTTTTTTGATCTTCTTGAATTATTTCGTTCTGATGCTTGTTCGAATGATTCCCGGGATCCCCGTTCATGACGGTGTTCGTCTTTTTGTTGCCGCGTTTCCGTTTTTGGCGATTTTGGCCGGGATCGGCGCCGCGCGAATGTTGAACGGTTCATTATTCTTCCTAAAAAAAACGCCGGAGCTTTTGTCCGATTCCCGTTCGATAAAAACAGGGGAATCAAAATTTATATCCGATTGTGTTTCCAGCGTCTTGGAAAACAGACCGGCGGATCTTGGGAAAAGATCTTGTTCGACAAAGAATCGCTGGAAAAAACATTTGAACGGCTGGTATAAAATAAAGAAGGCCGGTCAAGGACTGATTCTTGTGATCGTTTACGGAAGTTGCGCGCTAAACCTTTTTATTTATGCGCCGCAATGGCTTTCCTATTTTAGCGCTCTTGTCGGCGGACCAGAAAAAATGGCGGTCGGCGAAACAGAAATTACTTATTATTGGGATTCTCTGGACGATCAGGCTATTAGAAAAATCAACGAGATTTATCAAAGACCGGAGATGAAAAATAAAAAAGTTTTGTTCAGTTCTTTTTCTCCGAAAACATTGCGCCGGTACAATGACTGGAAAATACTCGTTCCCCGTGCGGAAACAACGGGGAGTGGTCAAAAGGATCTTTCTGAGTTCGGTCTGTATATTGTTCAAAACCGATTGAGCGGTTTATCTGAATTCGACCGTGTTTTATTGCAGGAAGGAAAGCCGTTCGCCCTTAAATATTTGCGGGTTCGCCGGTCGTTTTTTCAAAAGGATCCAGATCAAACCGCACTGCTCTATTTTTTTAATGCCGCCGAAGCCGGTCGTGTTTACCAAAAAACATATCGGAATAACCTTGATTCGGACAGAACGGAAAAATAAAAAAGAAAGCCGCTGAAAACAGAAGCTTGAAAGAATAAAAATTTTTGGGTTCTGATCTTTCATAAATTTGACAAGCTTGTATATTTAACGGTGCGGGTGTTGTTCGGGCCGGTGTCGTGTATGTTTTACCGTAAATGCCAAACGAACCGTTATGAACCGGAATGTTGATCTCGTAACAGCCGGGTATCAAAAAGACAAAAATATAATTGATATAATGTTGAGTCAATTTTATTGAACGTCGGACTGCAGAAACAAGAAACCAACAGAAAGCAAGGTGAGGAGAGAGTATGGCCCCCCATTTTATTTTTGAGATGAACCGTGTGTCGAAACGATTTGGAGAAAAGATCGTTCTTCAGAACATCAGTTTGGCGTTTTATTACGGAGCGAAGATCGGCATCGTTGGCGAGAACGGGGCGGGTAAATCGACCCTGCTGAAAATAATGGCGCAGATCGACAAAGATATTGACGGTGAAGTCTCAATGGTCAAGGGAATGCGTGTTCGATATGTTGCTCAGGAACCGCAGTTGGATCTTGACGCAACAGTTCGGGAAAATTTGATGACAGCGGTTGCTCCAATTCAGTCAAAGATCGACCGTTTCAATGAAATTTCCGTTCTGATGGGCGATCCGGATCAGGCGGATAA
>CAZZEF010000379.1:0-3553 GCA_964652875.1 uncultured Planctomycetaceae bacterium | reverse complement strand
TTGTCGATTTTTTCTGGTCGGAGAATCTCTTGCGGGTTCACGGCTGTTTCCTGGGAATCGGATGAAGTTGGCGGGGACGAAATGGGGGTTCGCGGTTGTCGGCGGCTTTTGGAAACCGCCCCGGACGCCGCGACGGAATCCCGATAAAAAAACGGTCGATAACAACGGTAAGAGATCCGCTCAGGCACTCAATCAGATCTCCGGTCAAGGATCGAACAAAAAATACGAATCGATCTCTCTTTTCCCGGCAGGAAATGAATTGGGGACCGGTTGGGGAAAAAAGGTTAATGTCAAGATCAATTGGAACGGACCGGCCAAAATATTGGAAATGGATCTTGATGGATCCGAGTTCGCGTTCGGCTGGTTTCAACGGATCTTTCCGGACACTGATTATTCGAAATGCGTTGGAATTTACGGACGGTATCGCGTTCCGCAAGGAACATCCGGGCGCAACAGAATAAGTGCGCTTCTTGTTGTTCCGGAAAAGGGAATGCCTTCCGAGTATTATTCGGCTGATATTGGCGCGGGATCCGAAAGCAAGGGCGATTGGGTTGAGTTTTATCTTCCGGTCAGTCAGTTTCTTCCTTCCCGGGACGCGAGAAAAACGGCGGTCTCTTCTAAAATGCTGCGCGCCGGGACCGCATTGGAGATCTCTGTTTCCGGTATTGAGGAAAAGAGCCGGGTCGAGTTCGCCGATTTTCGTTTTTTATATAAAGAAGAAGAAAAAATACTCAAGCGCCGGATCAACCGCAATCGGATAGGGCGTTTTCTGGTTCCGGAAGATCAACTGACCGGGTCCGTTCATCCGAGTCTGCTTCTGACAGGAAAAAGACTGGATCGGATCCGGGCCAAAGCCTCCGAAAAAGGGGTTCAGCAAGACGGATACAATCATCTGATCGAACTGGCCGATCAGGCGATGAAAAGAATCGACGCGAAAGATCCTTTCAAAAAAGTGTTCTTGTATTCGAAAAATTCGAACGTCAACGATCATGTCAATCGCGGTCGTTTTGAGGGGCAAATGAACCCGCTGGTCATTCCGTTGGAAACGCTCGCCGCCGCCGCAGTTATTACCGGGAATGAAAAATACGGACGATACGCGGCTCAAGCGCTGGTCAATATGGCTAAAACTCTTGACGTCGACACTCCTGAAATAGATCAGGGATTCTTTTATACAAGAACTTTTTATGTTCGGGCGCTAGCGCTCGGGTATGACTGGCTTTATCATTATCTGACACCGGACGATCGCCGGGAAGTTAAAATGACCCTGCTCGGTTTTGTTCAGGATATTTATCAAAAATCCTGGACCGCCGGCTGGGGCAGGCATCCGCTTCATCGGGTTTGGAACTGGAATCCCGGACTGGTCTCCTGCGCCGGGCTTGGAGTGCTGGCGATGCAGGGTGAGACACGAACGGAAGAAGACGCAATGCTGATCCAGTTTCGGCGTCATCTTCGCGATTATCTGACGTTCGGTATTGATTTCGATGGCTGCTGTCATGAAGGCCCCTCTTATATCAGTTACGGAATCGGAGCGGGCGTTCCGTTTGTTGAATGTCTCCGCAATAAAGGTTACGGCGATCTGTTTACCGAAACCAATTATCAGCTGATCGCGCCCTGGCTTGTTTCAGAAATGCTTCCGAATCATCCTGGCTGGAATAATCTGTCTGACTGCAATATGGGCCAGGTTCCCGGCTGTCCGGTTTACACTTACGCATGCGGACGGCTGGCGGAACTTGCCAAAACGGATCCGGTTCGCAAGGGTGAACGCCTTCCCGCTCAATCGAATGTTCTGTCGGGGCTTGATTATATCCGGCATTTTTCCGAATGTCCCGGTAAACGTCCGCTTAGTTACGGAGCGTTGGCCGAATTAATGGGTTGGGCTTGGAATACGGGAACCAATGCCCGGAATCCGTTCGTTTTTTCCGATGCGCAGACACTCGCGTTCGTTCTGTTTTATGAGGATTGTCCAATCGCGGAGGATCCCGGCCGGTATCTGCCCGACTCACTTTTCTTTCGGGGGCGGGGACTGGTTGTGTCTCGTTTGGGCGGATACAATAAAGACGCGTTTCATTTGGCCGTTGAAGCTGGTCCGCATGCCAGCGGACATGATCAGGGCGATAAGGGAACCTTTACCCTGCGTGCTTTCGGCGCCGATCTTGTGATCGACAGCGGATATGGCAACGATGGAGAAAAAGAAAAAAGCGGAAGCAGTTACGCTCATAATATCGTTCTGATCGACGGAAAAGGACAGCCGATTAACTGGCATAATGACAGCAGCGGCGAAATTACCGGTTACTCTCATAATGACAAATACGACTGGATTCGAACAGACGCGAAAGACGCTTGGAATTATCGACTGCTCAATTGGAGAAAGGATCCGACCGAAATGAATGTCGAACGGGCAGACCGTCATTATTTCTTCGTGCGCGGATCGGACAAAGAGATCCCCCCGTATTTGATTATTTACGACGACTTTCGAAAGATGGATGGTTTGGAACACGAATACACTTGGCAGCTTCATACGTCGCCCGAATTTAAATTCGATCTGAAGAAAGATCGCTGGAATATCGTTCAAAACAGAGATGGATACCGGGTTATGACGACGGTTCCGGAAAAATGTTCCGGAAGAGCGGTTTTTGAACTGACCGCTCCTCAAGACGGGAAATATAATATTATCGGCTTGGCCCGGGCGGCAGGAGCCGATCCCGGTAAATCGGACAGTTTTTCATTTTCTGTTAACGGCGGCAAACGCTTCTGCTGGGATCTCAAAGCCAGTTCCTCTTTTTCCTGGAATATTGCCGGGGATCGGGACGCGGCGAACGATTTAACATACGATCTGAAACAGAAGGAAAAGATCCGAGTTGAAATCTTTGCCCGCGAACCGGAAGCGCAGCTGGCTTTTCTCGGACTCATGCCGACTGGCGGATTATTTCCTGACGATCCAAAAAAACCGGATCCAAACACCGTTATTATGTCCATTGATCAAGCGGTTCAGAACGCGAAAACCCCTTTTCGGACGGAAGAGAGTATAACAAAGATTATTAACGCGAATATGATCGTCTTTCCGATTCTGACCTCCCCCGGAAAAACGGCGACCGCCAATTTTGAAACCAGTCAGAACGGAATTCATCCGCGCCTGACTCATACGGTTAAAGCGGTTAATCCGGAATTTTTAATGCTCTTGATTCCCCGGGCGGACGAAAAAACCCCCCTTCCGAATATACGGCCGCTCAAACAGACGGGATCGGCGGGCGTTCGTCTTGTCTGGCCGCAAGGAAGATCGGATACACTCATCTTCCGGTCTTCCCCTAACGGAAAGATCCCCGATTTTATTCAACGCCAGCGCGAGGACGCTGGATCCCGGTAAGCGCTTCCGCACCGAACGAATTTTCGCTTCGGTCAGCCGCTTGCCCAACTTAGCGCTTCCGCGCCGAAACGAATTTTCGCTTTAGTCAGTCGCTTGTCCAACTTAGCGCTTCCGCGCCGAAACGAATTTTCGTTTCGATCAGCCGCTTGCCAACTTAGGACTTCCGCGCCGAAACGAATTTTCGCTTCG
>CAZZEF010000378.1:2101-3557 GCA_964652875.1 uncultured Planctomycetaceae bacterium | reverse complement strand
AAACATACCGGGGCTGATGCCACTTTTATGACCGAACTGAACGAAGATCCCGATACCTCTCACTTTTGGGGTAATATGATCATGAATACTAAATGCAGTAATCTGGATATGGAGGAAGTTTCGTTCGATCCCAATGAGGATTGGTATCTTCTTTTTAAAAAGGATAAACCTCTCTTTATGCCCGACACCAATAAAGTCGCGGCGGAAAATGTGTTGGGAAGCTGGTCGTTTCTGCTTCGACAGGATCCGCAGATAAAATCGTACTATGAATTCCCTATTCATTGCAACGGCAGATTATGGGGCAGTATCGGAATTATATATAAGGGAACTTCTGTTCCACTGAATCATAATCATTCAGAATTCATGATGAACGCCAAAAATTTCTTTGAAATTCTGCTGGCCCGGCAGGCCAATACACGAAAATTAAATGAAGCTCTTCAGCAAGCGCAGGCCGCGGAAAAAGCGAAGAGTTATTTTCTCGCTTCAATGAGTCATGAGATCCGAACTCCCCTCAACGCGGTCATCGGATTCACCGAATTGCTGAAAGACGCAGAAACAACCGACAGTATTCAAAAAGAATACGTCGATAATATTTTCATTGCCGGTAATGCACTGCTTCAGCTCATTAATGACATACTTGACCTCTCAAAACTGGAGGCGGGTCAAATGCAGCTGTCGCTGGAGCGTGTTGATTTTCACAAATTCTGTCATAATATTTGCAAGACGTTCAATTACAGCACCAAACAGAAAGAACTTGAACTCATTGTCGATGTTCCGGAAAGCATACCGGCGCTCATGCTTGATCATATGCGTATGCGGCAGATTTTTTTCAATCTGATCGGGAACTCCGTTAAATTTACCCCCAACGGAGGAATGGTCAAAGTATCCGCCTCGTTTTCACAATTGACCGCAAGCGGTGGTTCACTGATGCTCAAATTCTCGGATACAGGGATTGGTATGCCTGACGCTGATCAAAAGAAGATCTTCGAACCGTTTGTTCAATTGTCCAAAATGCGCGGAACAAACGCTTCCAATAACGGGACCGGACTTGGGCTTCCCATTGTGCGGAGGCTGGTGGACAGAATGGGAGGGACACTCACTGTTGAAAGCACCGAAAATAAGGGAACGACTTTCTTTATTCTTCTCCCTCACGTCAATTTGGCCGAAAATAAAAATATACAGGAGACGCAATCTGTATTTATGCCGGATACAGAAGACCGCAGAGGCTCGATGCTCAATATTAATAAAAATACGGACAGAAGGCTTAAGGTTCTGGTGGTCGATGATGTCCCGATCAATATTAAAATTATTACTGTTTTATTGAGGCGATTCGGCGTTGATTTTGAGACGGCGGACACTGGGCTGAAAGCGCTGCATAAATTGGAAAACGATTCTTTTGACTGGGTTTTGACCGATTTGTGCATGGCAGGAATGTCTGGTGCGGAGCTGGCTGAAA
>CAZZEF010000378.1:0-2091 GCA_964652875.1 uncultured Planctomycetaceae bacterium | reverse complement strand
GAAATTATCCGTAAAAATCCGAAATATAAAAATATTCGTCTTGCCGTTGTCACGGCGGAAGTGGATGCCCTTGCCTTTGACAAAAATCTTTTTGACTCGGTTTTGTCCAAACCGATTAACCGTCAGCAGCTGTGTCAATGCTTATTCGGAGGTGAAAAGTGAATACTTTAGAAGAGCTTCGTGCCTTGGCAAAAAATGTACTTGATAAACATCCCCAAAGTAATGCCAATATAGACGAATGGAATGGAAATTTCAAAAAACTGCTGGAAGAATTGAGTATCTATCAAATCGAACTGGAACACCAAAACAAAGAATTGGAACGTTCGGAAAAATTGCTGGCGGAGGCACGCGAAGAGTACGTCAAACTCTTCGAATCAACTCCTGTTGGGTACGTCATTCTTGACGAAGAACGCTGTATCGTCAAGGTCAACCAGACTTTCATAAATATGTTTGTCTCCTCTCAAACACACGAACATTTTCTGGAAGGACGATGTTTTGATGACTTTGTTACCGCGGAATTCAAAAATTCCTTTGCCATTTTCTGCAAAATGGCATTGACGAGAAACACGCCTATTCCGATGGAACTGAAGCTGTTGGACCGTCATAAAACATCAAGGTATATTATGTTGACCGCACGAGCATATGATCTGGAGAAAAAAATGATCGCTATTGCTTCCAGCGATATTTCGATGCAGAAAGCGATGGAGGATCAGATCATTAAGGCTCAAAAAAACGAGGAAAACGCCAACCGTTTGAAATCAAGATTTCTTACAAATGTGAGCCAGGAATTGCGCACGCCTTTGTCAGTAATTATTGGCTTCAGGGAAATCATGACCGATTCAGAGATCAGTGACACGGAAAAAATACAATACGTCAATGAAATGATTGCTTCCTGTGAACAATTGCGTCTTTTTTCTGATCGTATTCTTGATGTATCCACTCTGGAAAGCGACTGTACTCCAATACAGTGCCAGTCAGTCGATATGAAAAGTCTCTGCGATAATACCATCTTGTCCTTTTCCAGAATACTTCTTCAAAAGAAGGTGAATTTGAACGTTCAGACGGACGGAATTCCAATGCTTTGGAGCGATCCGCTTCGGTTAAGACAACTTATCAGTTCCATACTGGAATATGCCGCAGATAATGTAACCGACAGAAACATAGATTTTTCCTGTTTTTATGAGTCAGGTTATGAAAATTACGGTACGCTTCATCTGATATTGTCAGGAAACGAAATCTTTTCCAGTGAAAATGATTTCATTCGGCAAAATGAGCTGTCGCAGGGCAGAGCGGCGCATGACAGTGTGAATATGTTCATTACCAAACGAATCATTAACGCAATGAAGGGACAAATGATTTGGGAGCATCCGCTCAATTCACTTCGGATCAAGATCCCGACCGCTCTTGCGCCCAACGGACATATCAAAGAAACCAAGGAAGAGACTTTATCGATTAACACAAAAGAAGCGACGACCGAAATAAAAACGTGTTTGCTGGTTGACGATGTAATCATGAATTTAAAAATCCTTGGCACAATGATGAAGAAGTTAGGTTACACCCCTACCTTAGCGACCTCCGGCGGCGAGGCGCGCAATTTAACCAATGATCATCATTATGACATCGTTTTAACGGATTTATGGATGCCGGAAATTAACGGTGAGGATCTCGCAATCGCCTTGCGTCAGAACCCCAACTATGACGATGTGCCCATTTACGCGGTAACGGCGGACGTTGAATACGGAAACAATTTTGACATGGACTTTTTTACAGGCACGGTGATCAAACCGATCAGTTTGGAAAAACTGCAAAAGATCATCGCCTCTGTTCCTCCAAAGATCGCCCAAGACAAAACGACGAGATAATCCTCCGTTTTGCGTTTATTCGCATTTTGATTTTTGTTTTATGGCCGGTATTACTCAGTTTTTATTACAATAGTAAAAGAGAAAAGAAATCGGATTATCGGTAAAAATGCGACGATCTTTATACTGCTTTTCTTTTAAATTTTCCATTATTTCCGCCGATTGACTGCGTGAATCGGCTTTTTTTTGACGTTGTAACGGAAAATTCATCTTGAAATCGGTATAAAACAGG
>CAZZEF010000377.1:0-3581 GCA_964652875.1 uncultured Planctomycetaceae bacterium | reverse complement strand
TTGACCGAACTGGTTTTGGAGTGCGGAAATGCCGCCGTTAAGACAATGGCACTGCTTGACGAGGCCAATACGGAAAAGTTTGGTCAGCCGGAAGTCAGCCGGGTCAAAACAGGGACCGGATCAAGACCGGGAATTTTGGTCTCCGGTCATGATTTACTGGATCTTAAAGAACTTTTGGAACAGAGTCAGGATGCAGGTATTGATATTTACACTCATAGCGAAATGCTTCCGGCTCATTATTATCCGGAGCTGAAAAAATATCCGCACCTTTTCGGAAATTACGGAAACGCCTGGCATCGTCAGAATACCGAATTCGTGTCGTTTAACGGTCCGATCCTTATGACGACCAACTGCATAACACCGGTTCAGGAAAGTTATAAAGACCGGATCTTTACAACGGGAATGGCGGGTTATCCCGGCGTTGCGCATATTGCCGACCGACTGCCCGGCCGACAGAAAGACTTTTCTCCCATTATCGAACTTGCAAAAAAATGCGCGCCTCCTGATCCCCTGGAAGACGGTGAAATTGTCGGCGGATTCGCCCATCATCAGGTCCTTGCCCTTGCTGACAAGATCCTTGCCGCGGTCAAGTCGGGGGCGATTCGCCGCTTTATCGTTATGGCCGGATGCGACGGACGTCAGAAGTCAAGGGAATATTTTACCGAAACGGCGTCCAAACTTCCCCCGGATACGGTTATCTTGACCGCCGGCTGCGCCAAGTACCGTTACAATAAACTTGATCTGGGAGAGATCGGCGGGATCCCCCGTGTCCTTGATGCCGGACAGTGCAATGACTGTTACAGTCTGGCCGTGATTGCGCTTAAACTGAAAGAAGCGTTTGAACTGGAGGATGTCAACCAGCTTCCGATCTCCTTCGATATCGCTTGGTATGAACAGAAAGCGGTTGCCGTTCTGCTGGCGCTTCTGGCCCTCGGATTCAAAAATATCCGACTCGGTCCGACTCTGCCCGCCTTTCTTTCCCCGAATGTCGCTGATGTATTAATTAAAACATTTGACATCAAAGGAATAGCAACACCGGAAAACGATATCGCGGAGATGCTCAACGGTAATTAATCCTTTGTGTTGACGCGGCGCCGTTGGGGGCAGTGTTTCGTCGCAAACTTTAAATTACTCTCTTGCGCTGGAGGTCGGCTCCCCGCGAAATACGAATTTTAACGGGATCGATAATAAACGCCCTCTTGGATCCCGATTGCCGACTCCTCTTGGAAGGCTCCAAAGGGATTCCTCTTTGTTCATGATTGATGACAAGAAAAAAAGACAATTTTCCTGTTAAAGGTTGGCTTTCCGTTGGTTAAGGCCAACCTTTTAAATTTTAAGATTGGTGTTCGATTGGATAATGTCAGTCCTCTTTTCTTTTTCTTTTCAAATTGTCTGTCTTCTTTTGACGTCTTTGCACTTGTTTGTTTTTAGAGCCGGATTAAAATTTTTGGTAAAATCGCGCTTTCCGGTTCTGTTGCTTTTCTCAAAAAACGCTAAAATAGATATATTGTTTATTGATGTTTCCGGGCAAGTGCGATTTGCCGTCCGATCAGATCTGTTTTTATTCTGTGTTTTGAGAAATAGTCCGTTTTTGTCCCTGATTTTTGGGATCGGAAAGTTTTTTGCGGAGAAATAAAAACGGAAAAGACGGATAATAAAAAAGAGACAGTATGAAACAGATCAGATCTTGAAAAGAAAGAAGGAAGAGAAAATCATGAAGCGGGCTAAGATCAGCATCATAGGAGCGGGGAACGTTGGAGCGACGACAGCGCATTGGTGCGCATCGGCGGAACTTGGCGACATTGTTCTTTTGGATATACCGCAGACAGGCGACATGCCGCGGGGCAAAGCGCTTGATCTGGCTGAAGCGGCTCCTATTATGAAATATGATTCCGCGCTGATGGGAACGAACGATTATGCGGACACGGCCGACAGTGATGTCGTTGTCGTCACCGCGGGTATTCCGCGCAAGCCGGGCATGAGTCGGGACGATCTTTTGGCGACCAATGCCAAGATCATCAGTTCCGTCGCGTCTGAAATTGCCAAAACGAGTCCGAACGCGGTAGTGATCGTCGTCAGTAATCCGCTTGACGCAATGGCCCAGCGCATGCTTGAGGTCACCGGTTTTCCGAAAGAACGGGTAATAGGTCAGGCCGGTGTTCTTGACACCGCTCGATTTTCGGCGTTTATCGCGATGGAACTTGGTGTCAGTGTTGAAGATGTTTCGTCCATGCTGCTGGGCGGACACGGCGATACGATGGTTCCTTTGATGAGCTGCACTTCGGTCAGCGGTATTCCGGTAACTCAGCTTATTCCGGCCGACCGACTGGCGCAGATCGTTCAGCGAGCCAGGGACGGCGGCGCTGAGATCGTTTCGCTCTTGAAAACCGGAAGCGCCTATTTTGCGCCCGCCGCGGCAACCGCCGCAATGGTTGAAGCGGTCGTTCGAGATAAAAAACGGCTGGTTCCCTGCGCCGCTCTCTGCGATAAAGAATACGGGGTCGGCGGTTATTTCGTCGGTGTTCCTGTTGTCCTTGGTGACGGCGGCGTTCAGAAAATCGTTGAACTTTCCTTGAATGATGATGAAAAAGGAATGTTCGAAAAGAGCGTCAACGCGGTCAAATCACTCGTTGCCAAAATGCACGAACTTGTTTGAGTCCGTTTGCCCCATTTTATACTGCCGACATTTGAAATTTTCCGTCTTCTCTCCCGATTGCCTTTGTAAATTGGGAGGTCTTTCGGCTTCGTTCCGGAAAATTCATAATGGAATCGGTATATAAGGCCGTCATTTTTTATAAATCGATTCCAAGATGAATTTTCCGTTATAATGTCAAAAGAACAGCCGATTCCCGAAGTCGATCGGCGGAAATAGCGGAAATTTTGAAAGGAGATCATTATAAAAATTCGGCCGGATAAGATCCATTATTTCGATTAGAAAAATTGCGGAAAAAATGCCGAGAATTCTCATAACATCCGGGCCGACCCGTCAGTATCTTGATCCGATTCGTTATTTGACCAACGCGTCAAGCGGACGAACGGGGGCGGCATTGGCGCAAGCGGCATTGGCGCGCGGCTGGGAGGTCGTAATCATTTCCGGACCTGTTCATCTCAATTATCCGGTCGGAGCGCAAGTCGTTTCGGTGATCTCGACGGAGGAGATGCTGGAAAAGGCGCTGGAATATTTTCCCCATTGCGACGGGGTGATCGGTGTTGCCGCTCCCTGTGATTACCGGCCGGTTCATGTCGCCGAAAACAAACTTTCCAAAGCCGATTTTACCCGGGCCGAAGGCTCGAACGGTGAGCTGTTATTGAAATTGATCGAAACACCGGATATTATGGCTTCACTGGCGGCGGCGCGGCGTTCGGTTCGTCCGCAATGGATGGTCGCTTTCGCGCTTGAAACGGCGGATCACCGGGTTCGGGCTCTTCAGAAACTCCAGCGGAAAAGCTGCGATTTAATCGTCTTGAACGATCAGACTGTTATTAACAGCGAGGAAACACGCGTTGAAATTCTTGGTCGGGCCGGAGAAACCGTTGCCGTTCTGACCGGAAAAAAAACGGACGCCGCCGCCGGTATTTTA
>CAZZEF010000376.1:0-3612 GCA_964652875.1 uncultured Planctomycetaceae bacterium | reverse complement strand
GAGCATTTTTTCAACGGAATGTCCTGCCTCCGTCTCGGCAGCGGTTCGAATCCGCACCGGTCGGATCTCCTCCCGATCTTCGAAAGAAAAAGAGAATCCGGCGCAGAGAAAAATCAACATCAGAAGAGTACTCCGCGCACAAAAATAATTTTTCTTGTTGTTTCCCCGCTCTTGGGGATGACCGGAAAATTTCCGGCGGACGATACGGAAAAACGAAATCGGCGCGGCATTCATTAAAAAAGCTCCATTGAATTTTCTTTTTCTAACGGCAGCAAGATATTTTACATATTTCTTGCAATATCCGCGTTACAAATTTTCCAAGTGATCCGCCGTTAGAGCAAGCTCACTTTTCGCATGCCAAAACGACACTGCAATAGAAAAGCAGGCTGTCGATCTCAATGGACACATAACCGTTCCCCTCCTGTTTTACCGAAACGATCGGCGTTTTGTCCGGTGAGTAAACGCTTTTTTTCAACGTCTTGCCAGACAAAAAATCAGGCAGAAGAACCTTGAAGCGGAGCTTGTCGCCCGGTGTCACGGCATCGGTCTGAAGATCAATTTGCGTATTGTTCAGGTCGATAAAGAACCGTTTACCGTCTTCATGCAGGGTAACATCGACGCCGGAAGGGAAATGATTCGGAACGACGACATAATCGGGCAGGATCTTTCCGGTCGACTTGATCCGGCTCCAAAGAGATCCGATTTCGGATTGGATTTGTGAGCGGTTTTTCGCGTCCTTATAAAATTCGGCTCCGGGATCATTTTTATCAGCGACAACAAACCCTTTTCCGAAGGGAACAGCGATTTTTTCCGACACCGCCTTTTCATAAGCGCGGAAAAGGGGCAAATCGCGGTCCGTTCGGCGGTCGAAGTTTTCCTCTTCTCCGCCTCGAAGGGCGAACGGGCCGGTAACGATCAGACGGCCGCCCTGTTCAACCCAATTTTGGATCAAACGTAACTCCGCATTGCCGAGAACATCGACGCCGGGAATAATCAGAAGATCGAAATGATTGAGTTTTTCTTGGTTCAATTTCCATTCAGGAACGGCGGTCCAGGGGATCTGTCTTTTGACAAGCGCGGTCCCCCATCCGTAAAAGGAGAAGGAATGGGCCATATTTCTCATGTCATAGAAACCGAGCGGAGACATGTCGTTCAACTGACTGGAGGAAGAGTAAAGCAGGGCAGTCTTTCCGGGCAGCGGGAGACGGTCGCGAAAGATCGGTTCCACTTTTTCGACAAAGCCGAAAAATTCGGCGATTCCTTCCGGGGTTCCGGCGGTCAATCCGTAAGAGCGCCAGGTCAGTTGGGCTTTCGGCAGCGCGTGATTGGCCAGTCCCTGATAATGAAGAACATGACCGAGATTTTTCTGATTGTAATTTTTTTTGGGCACATACATCCAGACATTGACAAAACGGCTTTTAGCGTGTTCCCGGGCCAACCGGTAGACGGAAACATAAGCGCTGTCCGGGGGCGGCAGAAGCCCCTGAACGCCGAACGTACTTCCGTGATTCCAGCCCATTTCGGTACTGACCATGTCGAGATTGTCCCGAACCCAGCCGAGAGAAAAACCGGGCACATCATTTCCCGTAACAAGAATATCGGGCTTACCGGCTTCGGCTCCCCGTTTTTTGACTGTTTCATAATATCGGGTCAATCCGGCGTAACCTGCACGTCGTTTATAGATCAGAAAAGCCCGCCAGATCGGATCCTCCCGCCATCGGGGATCGACCCAAACCCGGTTTCTGCCCGCTTCTTTAAGTGAATTGCCGGTTCCGCCCCATTCATGAAACTGGTTCACAAGATATTTTCGAATATCAAACATTTTGACGTCGATCTTCTTTTGAGCGTCGGGGGGAAGTTTGGAAAGCCATTCTTTTGCCAAAAAGTCACGAAACCCCGCAACGGTCCATTCGCCGAACGCCCGCTGAATCGGACGCGAGTTGAAATTATCCCAAGCGGAAAAATTATCAACCCAAAGCCCGTCAATTTGAGCCTCGTCCAGTGCATGTCGAATCGAACCGTCAAGATATTCGATCCAGATCGGACAGGCAATGTCTTTTCCGGACATGATATCCCCGGCATATCCGGCAGACTTGGCCTTTTTCCATTCTTCATAAGTAAAACCGGGATCAGGTGTTCCGATCGGCGCGTCCTTGACCGCGACCAGACCGGTCAGCGGTCCGGCCGGTTTTCGCGTTTTGGGATCAATCCGATTCACCTGGGTGTTGTATCCGTATTCAAAGAAAACATTTCCAAAGACATCTTTCGAACAGCCCGCGTCGAAGATCCGGCTGGTCCGCGGATCGACGTCAGGTCCGAAGAGATAGTCCCAGTCTTTCGAGTCCTGACCGATAAAGCCGGTCGCGATTCGTCCGTCCGGATAACGCATTGGACCGCAGCCGTATTTCGAATGAGATCGGGTCCAGGGCCGGATAAGCGGATCATCTTCAAAATGATTCGATATTCCGACCCAACGAATCAGACCGGAACCGTCGAAATTCTGCCAGTTGGCGTGCGCGGCAAAAATACGGATCCAGGTCGGATCCGATGTTCCCCCGATCCATTTTCCATCCGGTCCTTTTTTGAACTGACTTATATAAGAATGAGCCGTTCCAAAGCCTTCGTACCAGACAATTCGGGCGATTCCTTTTTCTTTGGCCGGTTTTATGAACTGATTTTGCGAATAAATTGTTCCGCGCCGCTGAAGGTAAATGCCCATAAACGGATCACTCCCCCCTCCGCCCATCCAGATGTTCCCATGATGCGAAACAACCTGATCAAGCGGATCCTGAATGATTCGCGGAAAACTGTCCCACCAAGGGCGCTTTTGCGTTTCCGCCGCCGACAATGCCGCCGCTGTCATAAATAAAAACAGCGCGGCCGTCATCAATAAAATCGGATTGCGTAATTTCATCATAAAATACCTTTGATCATTTTTAAAGAGAAATACAAACGGACGGGAACAACATCGAAACGGATCTCTTTCGCGTCCGGTCGATCTTCTGAACAACACGAAACGAAGCCGGGAAGACCGCTGACGGACATTTTCTGTCTTGGTCAATAAGGAGGCGAAAATGATTTCGTTTATTATATTTGCCGGACAGGGCCGTGTCAAGACAACGGTATCGGAGTTCTCATTTTATCCGAAAGACGGAACCTCTTATAAAATGACGAAAAACATGTTTCAAGTCATTCTCTCCTTCGCGTCTGGATTTCTTCCGGATATTTGCTAAAATGATTCTGATAAAATGAATCATCGTTTTTGGAAAATCAATGAAAAAATATTTTGAATAATCATTCGGCAAACACAGACGAAAGAAGTTCATACATCCCGCAGGTTAAATATTCCGCTCTTTCCGCCGATTGACTTTAAAATGGAAATGTCATAATGGAACCGATATATTATACAACGCGTTATCAATCGCCGATCGGAGAGATCCTGCTGGCCGGCAGTAAAAAAAGCATTATCGGCTTATGGATCGAAAGACAAAAATATTTCGCTGTCTCGCTGTCCGATCATTTTCAGGAGAAGAACGATTGTCCCGTTCTTCTTAAGGCGGAAAAATGGCTGGACGATTATTTCGCCGGTAAAAAACCGCCTGTTTCCAAACT
>CAZZEF010000375.1:0-3616 GCA_964652875.1 uncultured Planctomycetaceae bacterium | reverse complement strand
GCGCCAGTCTCCTCGACTTGAACAAACCGGATAAAGCGCTGGAATTGTTCAATCAGGCACTTGCCGTCAATAAATGGCAGCCTCAGATCCTGTTCAATAAACTCATGACCGAATGGCGATACGGAAGAATAACCGACCTTGAGATTGAGTCGGAATTGGAAGAGGCACTTCGTGTCAACTCGACCGACGCCAACGCGTTTTATGTCTGCGGACTCTTTCTTCGGGAACACGGCAACGTCAAAATGTCCCGTACTTTCCTGGAAAAAGCTTATGAACTCGAACCCAATCGGGACGATATCGCCAACGCGTTCCGGCTTTCGATCCGCCAATTAAAACAGGAAGTTCGGCGTATTGGAAAATTCCGTCTGCAAAATCGGTCGGAAGATGAAACGCTTCCCCTGTTCATTAATAAACAGCAGAATTTTCTTCTGATCAATCCGGAGGCGCGGAAATACACCCTACTTGATATTGCTTCCGGCGAAGTGGCCGCCTTTTTCAGTGACAATCCGGAAGCGGCCAATACAAGTTTGGATCTGGACAGTACTCCGCTGGCCGTCAGCGATGACAAACAATGGCAGTTGAACAGTGAATTCGACGGTCGATTAACTCTGTATGATTTGAACGAAAAGAAAAACGCGGAAAAGGTACAAAAAGAAACTGCCAACGGTAAAAAAGACAAAAAAAATCTTTTCAAACTGCAGTCCCGGGACACCTTTGAAATGCTGCCTTGGGGCCAGTCGCGCCGATGCAGTGATTTCGGTCATAAATACATGTTTCTGGCAAAAGGTCATCATATTTCAATGACCGATCTGAAAACAGGGATTCTTTTAGGAAACTTTTTCGGCTGTGATACCGACATAATCGCCTTGACTGTCTCAAGTGACGGACTTTGGCTGGTCTCCGCTTCCGCCGATAATTCAGTCCGGCTTTGGGATACTCAAACCCGACGATGTTTAAGAACACTTCAGAAACCGAAAAAAGCATCCGCGCCCCTGCCCAAAATCAAGGGGCTCTGGATCGACGATCAGCATCGTTATGTTTTTGTTCTTTATCAGTCGAACATGGTCGAATACTGGACTATTGATCTGATTTGCAACGATCCGAAAGTAAGGGCTCCTCTGCAGATCTGCTTTATGGTCCAGTCGGAAGAACTTGAGCAGCGATTCGATTCAATGACGGATCTGGTCAAACAGGGAATCGAGCTTTACAATCGGAAAGACAACGCCGCGTCGCTGGAAGTTCTGAATAAACTTCGTTCCTTTTCCGAATGGCGGATGTTCTCTCAGGAACCGGAAATTAACGACTGGCTCCGACAGCTGAAACGGCATACCTACCGTTCTTCGATTCAGCAGGTTTTTGTCCTGAATTCGTTTAATATTCAAACGCCGAACACAACCGCTTGGGCCGGATCGTTCGACGGACGGTTCGCTGTTTCCGGAGGTCAAGACCATATTTTGCGTGTCTGGGATTTCCAGCCGGACCAAAACGTCGGTACCGACTCGACCGGTCTTGTTAAAAACACATCGTCAACCGCTCGTATTCAGTATCAAATCGGCGAATTGAAAGGGCATCGCGACTGGATCAAAACAATAGACATAACCAATAACGGACATTACGCTGTTACCGGAAGCTGGGATCAGACCATTCGTATTTGGGATCTTTTCGCCGGGTCAGAAATAAAAATTCTTTCCGATGGCAACAGAGATCTGACCAATGTCAAATTTGCGCCCGATGGCAGAACCTTGGCCTGCAGTACGGGGGAAGGGCATCTCTTTCTGATCGACGGCGCCAACGGAAAACTGATCGGAAATCTCGATTTCGCTCATAATGGACGGATCAACGCGCTGGGTTTCTGCCGCGACGGACGCTATTTGATCACCGGCGGAGAAGACCGGTCCTTAAAGATCTTTCAAAGTTTTCTCGGAAAAGTGGTCCGCACTTACAAAGATCTTCCCGATGAAGTTACCGCCGTTGTTCTCACCGCTAATTTAAGATGGTGTCTTTGCGGACTGGCCAATGGAAAAATTTGCGCCTTCAATCTCATGACGAATTCAAAAGATCCCGCCCAAATTACATCGATGATCCTCCTTCCGGAAGAAGATAAACTCGTTACCGGAAGCAAAGACGGTACCGTGCGCTTTTGGAATCTGTCCGAACAGAAACTCGTTCACACAATCAATAATGTCGGACCGATCTCCGGAATGTCGCTCGACTTCTTTGGAAATTATCTCTCCGTTGTTACGCAGGATTCCATTGTTCGGCGCTGGGAACTCATTTGGAATTACACCTTTCCCGGCCCTTACCATTCCAGAAATGAAGCGGAAGAAATGCTTGCCATTCTGATCGGTTATTATCGATTCTTCGAGGATATTTATCAGCACAAAAAATCGCCAATCGAATATTTTCAAGAAAAAACCCTTCAGAAATACCGGGAACATCATGGCGGAAAAATCGAAGTCAGTGAAGAAGTTCTTCAAAACGCGCTGACCGAATTTGAACTGCGCGGTTACGGTGTTCGCACTTCTGACGAAATTTATGATATGGTCAACGATGTTCTGAATTCCTGTCCTTACCTGCGAAAAATTAATACTGATATTAATTAACCGAACGGAATTACCTATGGATCGATTTTCCGTTCCAATGTTAAAAGAACATTGGATTCGCGGAGTCATTTGCAGAAAGAACGCAAATTTTAAAAGGGGATCAGGAAAAAACGATCCGACTGGAAACGAAACAATAAAAGATCAATTCGAAACGAATTTCCCGTTAACGAATTGATCTTTTTTAATTGGGGAAACAGATCTTTTAATGATCAGCCGAGGATCTGATCCGGCTGATTGATATCGCCAACTTCCCGCGAATGAATATCGTCGTTGGTTAAAAACTCGATAACGTCCATTGCCTCTTCGGTGAACTGCGGAAAATAATGCTCTCGCATAAATTTTAGAACGAATCTCTTTTGAGCCGGAGAGAGCGAACTTTTCTGCGCGATCTTTTCAAGGATCTCCGTATCGGATCGGCCGATCGAAACCAAAACCGCCGGACCCGACAGCGCGAAAAATCTCATTCCGCGCAGCCGATTACCGTTATCCGTCTGCGCGACAATACCTTCGATCAAAACATATTCCCCGTGTTCCGGGATCTCATTGATATTCCGTTTGGCGCTGGTAAAACCGGTTCCGACATTAAACTGCCAGCCATCCTGTTTCCAATAGGCCATTAACTTGTCATGACCAACGATCAAATAAAGATTCAGCGGATAAAACTTTTTAATATAGCGAACAGCGGCCCCGATCATTGGCGCGTCATCCGTCGGAACCGAAGACGGAACGGCAACCTTTTGAGGAACGGCAACGGTTTTCTGCCCTTGCGCCGCAGGCTCAACCTTAACCGGATATTTGCATTTCGGACAAGGCCGAACCTGACCAAGCAAGGAATCCGGCGCGTTGATCCGGCTTCCGCAATGCGTACATACTATTTGTATCGTCATTTTTTCTCCTGTTTCTATTCAGCCAGCGCGGCGGCAATGTTTAAACAAAACGGTCAGCGTTAGCGAAATTTTTGGGTTCTGCGCGGCGGCAATGTTTAAACAAAACGGTAAGCGTTCGCGAAATTT
>CAZZEF010000374.1:3146-3627 GCA_964652875.1 uncultured Planctomycetaceae bacterium | reverse complement strand
TGACGGCGACAGGCTTGTCGTTGTCATGTTTTAAACCGGCAACTTCTTCGAGCCATTTCGCCCGAAGAAGACTACCGTATTTCAAAGGAGTATCGACGGTTTTCAAAATACCGGCCGCGCGTTCGTATTCTCTTTTGGCTTCATAAGTTCTGCCAAGAAGATAAATGGCGCCGGGCATCCAAAGTCCGCCCAATTCGTTTCTAAGCGCCGGATCGCTCAAATGGTTCACCGCCGTATCATAATTGCCGACTTCGTTCGAAAGAAGTCCCAAATAAAATCGGGACGTCGTTTTAATATAACGCCGGACAACAATTTCCTGGATATTCTTCTGCTGAAATTCGGAAGCGATCATTTTCAGCTCATTGGGAGAAAGGGCTTTTCCCGCTTTGGCGCTCTGCTCTTGAATACTTTCGACGTATGCCATTGTTTTGCGGTCAAGATCATTGACCAGGGCTGAGATCTGTGGCCAGATCGGACGGTT
>CAZZEF010000374.1:0-3136 GCA_964652875.1 uncultured Planctomycetaceae bacterium | reverse complement strand
CCATCTGTTTTAAAAGACGGTCGGAAGTTTGACCCTGCTGAAGCCAGTGAGCGGCTCCCCGTTCATTGGTAAAATTACCCTTGAAATAAAGGACCTTACCGACCCAAAGAGGAGGAAATTTCGTTTGAGAACCTTTTTGTGAAACCGATTGATCGCTGTCCTTCTTGCTGCCGGTCAAACCGAGATCTTCCGCTTCCGATTTATTTTCCCGATATTGATCCGATTTGTTTTCCTTGATCTGCGGGTCAATACTTGCCCCCTCCTTCATTGAATAATAATAGGGACCTAAAAGCGCCTGCGATTCAAAATCAAGAAAGATCTGCTCAATACAGGAATCACAACCTTCCCAAAAATGTTCAACTTTTGTGATCCCCTTGATTTTCGATATTTTTTCCTTAAGCTGCGGATAGAGCAAATATAAAACGGTGTACGCGGACCCGATATTGTTTTGAGCGCTTTCATCGTCTGATTCTTTTGAATTTTTATCGTTGTAACCGCTGAATTCCGTTTCCATTAACGCCATTCTTTCGGAAAGGACAAACGGATTGGTCGGAACATAAGCGACAAGATCCTGAAGCTGACGCGCGGTCAACGGAAATTGTTCCTTTTCGGAAAGATCAAGTTTGCGAAGAAGAGAATCGTCCGCCTGAACCTGACTCAACGACGCCAAAGAGGAAAAAGCAACTCCTTTATCCAGTTTTAAACCGTCTTTACCGGGAATCGGAAGTCCGATATCGGGCAGAAAAAGATACACTTCATTCTTGAGCAGAACACCAACAATAACAGGAAAATGTTCCGGAACATTTTTTTCAGGACGCAAAATAAAACTGTCAATTCGGTTCTGCCGCAAAAGTTCAATAAAGACCATTGCGCGTTCCATTGAAGTTCCCTGACTTGATAAAACGGTCTGCCAGGGAAGCTGCGGAATAAGTCGGTTGAGCGGACTGTTCATTCCGATCTTCTTGATCGCGACATTTTTAACGGTCCAGTCGAACAGGTTCATTGTAATTTGAAAATCGTCCTGTTTTTTCCCTTTGGCCCAAAACGCGATATTCCGCATCCAAACGGACTGCATCAGAAAGTCGGCGTCCGCCGGATTGAACGACCGATGATCCGATTTCATTAAAACATGAAGCGTTTCAAAATCCTGCCCTGCCCGGGCAAATCGAAACCAGGAAGGCATCTCAAATTTTTCAATAGCGGTCTTCATTAAACCGATACGATCACCAAACTGATAGGAAGCGGTGTCTTTAAGACGCTTTTGAAAATCGGCGGTAATCGCCGCGAAGCGTTCAAAAACGGGAAAAACATGGATCTTTTTAATCGCTTCAAAATCGACAAGGATCTTGTCCAGATATTCGATCAGTTTATCGCCGTCGTCCGGTTTGATTTTGGATTGGTCATTTTTAATAAAACGAAGAACAAGTGTATCCGCTTCCCGCAAATTAACAGAAAGACTTTCCGACAGTTTACTGAACTGATCGAATTCAGGATCCAAAGTAAACGATTTCGTTTTTGGCTGTTTTTCGAGCCAGGAATCAAGTCGCCCAATCGCGTTTCTTAAATAGGCGGGATCGGGATGCCGTTCAATTTCCTCTGTTGCCTGAACGACCTGCATGATTATGTTGCGGTTCTCGATTTCCTGCTCCATCGCGGAAGAGCGCTGCCCTGCTCCGTGTTCCACTTTGAGGTCATTGGTATCGCCGCTTTTATACAAAAAGTAAAAACAGACCGCTGCCGCCGCCAAAATTAAAAGCGTCAGCGATTTTTTACCGAACCCATTCCTTTTCATACTATTCTGATTGTCCGTCATTGCTTGATGTCATCCGTTTAATAATCAAATTTTATGTTGTAACTCAATAAAAATAAAAGTCCGGATCGACTGCGGACCATGTTGAGTTCCGATGCCGGATCCATGACAATATTATTGTATTCGAAATTGTCAATTTTGTCCAGAAGAATATGTAAGAAAAGTAAAAATCTGTTTACTTCTTCCGAAGTCCATGAAATTCAAGAATACAGACCAACCCCAAGATCATCAGGATCTGCAGAAGAATCAGGCAGGCGGAAAGCATACTGACCTGATAAAGCAGCAGAGCGCTGATCGAACAAATCGCGGTCGTCAGGTAAATGGTCAGAACCGCCCCTGTTTTGGAAAGTCCCAAACGGACCAATCGGTGCGAATAATGATTTTTATCCCCTTCAAAAGGACTCTTTCCGTGCGCCAGTCGAATCAAAACAACACTGACCAGATCATAAAGCGGAACAGCCAGAATGCAAAGAGGGACAAAAACAGCTTGTTTTGGAGCGTTACCTCCGGCGAATGTAGCCGACAACGTCATGACCGCCATAAGAAAGCCGATAAAATACGCTCCGCCATCGCCCATAAAAAGTTTGGCAGGCGGCCGGTTATGAACCAGAAAGCCGCAAATTGATCCGGCCAGCGCCAGTAAAAACCCGCCCCAAAACAACTGCGGCTGCCCCGACTCTGAATTAACGGCGAAGAAAAACATGACGATCGCCAAAAAAATGGAACAGATCAAAGCCACTCCGCCCGACAGACCGTCCATATTGTCCATCATATTGAACGAGTTGATCAGCGCGACGATCCAAAAAACACTGATCAGCGATGTAAACCAGGGAAGATCGACAAAAAACGTCGCCTTCCAACCGAACGCGACTGCCGCCGATGCAATCGCGAACTGCACTAAAAGGCGAAGCTTCCAGCTTAATCCAAAACGATCATCCAAGGTGCCCAAAATCACCAAAATCGATCCTAACCCCAAAAGTAAAAATAATTTGCGCGATTGATAAATAAAGCCGGGCAAATGCGTTTTTATAAAAAAGGAACCTTCCTTTTCGTCCGTTCCCGAATTAAGAAGAGGATCACAACGGGCAAGAAGCGCGTCACCAGCAAAATAGACAATAACCCCGCCGATCGTAAAAGGAAGAATGACCGCAAGCCAAATTCCGAGTCCGCCTCCGGTCGGCATGACATGATCATGAATTTTTCGATAGCCGGGTTTATCAAGCAAACCCAAGCCCGGCCCGAATTTACGGACCCAAAGACATATCAGATAACTCAGGCAAAAACAAAGAGCAAAGAGAACAAGAAATACTTCTGTCATGATTTTAC
>CAZZEF010000373.1:0-3629 GCA_964652875.1 uncultured Planctomycetaceae bacterium | reverse complement strand
ATCAATATAGACCCCGAGAAAACTCGCCGCCTTAATTGACCTTTTGCATAAATGCCAAACTTTATTAAGCGATTCATTGTCACAATGAAAATAACCGGCGTTGTCATTGAACGGATAATAAGCCGAATGCCTGAATGCCTGAATGATTTTTACATTTTGAGGTGAATGTGTTTCAACTTCTGCGTATCGAAACGGCATGACTTCCCCGATATAACCGGGAATTAAAAAGGCCTCGCCTGTTGTATTGCGTTTATCGACACGGGTTTTAATGACGTATGTCTGACGGCCGGGAAGAAGATTAAGGAGATAACTCCAATATCGGGTTGTTCCGAACGGTTTCCGATCGACGCGTCCGTCTTTCACTCGCTCGCCAAGACGGACAATCGCCGTTTGTCCTTCTTTTTCAGCGGTCAATACCAAACGCAGTTGACCGAATGAAGCTTCTCCGAAATCATAAAACATTGTTCCGTCAGGCAGTTTTTTCGAGGAGACCGGAAGATCCGTTTCTTTGACAATCGGATAGCGGCTTACATCATATTTGGTCAGTTTTTTTGCAGTTTTGAATCCCTTGATTTTCGACCAAGGTGATTTCTGACCGTTGTTCCAAGTTCGTACCCGCCAATAATAAACCGTATCAGGAAGAAGAGTTTTACCGTCATAGATAACATTGGTCGAATTGGAAGAGATCCGCTTGCCAGTATCCCAAAACGCCTCTTTTGACGTTTCGTTTTTACCTTGACTCACCTGTTTTTTTAAAACACTGAAGAAGTTTGTTTCAGGCGACAATTGGATCTGATAAGCTGTTTGGATTATATTTCGGCGAGAATCGCAAACGATCCATCCGAAAGAGGGGTTGCCCGATCTGATTTCGGCGATCTGATACCGCTCTGTTGCCGTTGCCAGATCGTTCAGCGAAAGGCTGGAAGGAAAACCGTCGAGCCAAACGGTATCGGTCCGCTCAAGCAGATCGGTCATAAGACCAACGGGTGAGGCTGGTCCGATTTCTTTTTGAATTTCCTGTTTTCCCGTATCGCAGAAAAGTGAGGATCCATTGAAAAAAAAGATGAATAATACTGTCCCAAAAAATAACGGGATTCCCGCGTTTTTTAATTTTGGAATATTTGACAAACAAGATCTTTTGAAAATCAGGGACGTATTTACCAGTATTACATTAAACATTTTTTCAAGTCCTGTATTTAAAAAATTCGATATTCTGAACAGACAGGATCTTTTTGCTCTTGACTGTATTGATCTGCAGGCAGAGATTTGCATTTGATGTTTCCTTTGCAGCTTTTGATGACGGAGTGTTTCGGAAGTAATTTTTATTTGATGTCAATTCAGTACAAGGGGCATATCAAGTTCCCTAATTACGGTTATCTCCTGTTCATTATAACAAAAGTAATTCAAAAACAAAACGTCTTTCTTCAAAAAATAAACCGATAAAACGAAAAAACGGTTTTATCGGTTTTTATACTGTTTAAAATTTAATCTGCAATTTATCAGGTATTTGAAAATTATCGCAAATCATATCGGGGGTTTACACCTTGCTTTTTAATCGGCATGTCAATATCTCTTAATACCGTCTGTCCAATGATCAGTCTTCGATAATGAGACGAATACCGACATTATAAACCTTTTGCCAAGGCAGATAGGGATAACGGGTTGCGCTTCCGGTCACTTTGGGACGATCGTTCCAAGATCCTCCGCGCGCGGTTTTTCTTTCGTTGACGCTTCCGGAATTTCGTCCGTCATTGTCCGCGTAAGGATACGATTTATAATCGGATCGGGTCCATTCGCAGACGTTTCCGATCATATCATATAATCCCCAGGCATTGGGTTTGGCTTGCGCGACATAATCGACAACAAACCAATTGTCCTTAAAGCGGTTGTCCCGAAGCGGAAAGACACTTTTGGACGGGTAGGGACGGCGAACATGAATGGTCGCGCCGCTTTCCCAGGAAGTATAAAGATTGCGCCGATCCGAATCAGCCAAATTGGAGAATTTGGAGAAATCGGCTTCAAAAGGACCAAAAAAGAACTTTTGCGCACTTCCGGATCGGGCGGCCCATTCCCATTGAGCTTCGGTCGGCAGGGCAGCTTTAACACCGATTTTTTTATTGAGCCATTCAACAAATTTTTGCGTTTCGTTCCAGGAAACACGGGCAACCGGCTGATTGCGATGATTGGCAATATAACCGGGAACAATATGATCCT
Source organism: uncultured Planctomycetaceae bacterium (assembly GCA_964652875.1). Classification (GTDB taxonomy): domain Bacteria; phylum Planctomycetota; class Planctomycetia; order Pirellulales; family Thermoguttaceae; genus JAUNBG01. The sequence continues at coordinate 1,415 of CAZZEF010000373.1, read as the reverse complement.
TTCCGTGTTCCGCCAAATACCGGGTATCATGATCAGGATCATAGACGCGATACTGATTGTTGGTTACTTCGGTTTTACTCATCCAGAACGGTTTTTCAATTTTAACAACGGTTCGCGGATTCTCATCGGGAAAACCGTCGAGCGAGCCCATAACGAATTCACCGGCGGGAATGCGGACGAATTCAATTTCAACTCCATCGGCCAGTTTAACCTTTTTCGAGATCTGACCGTTGACGGCGGCAAGCTGCTGAAGCTGTTTCGCCTTCGATTCATCGAAGGCCCAATCGGCGTTAAGTTTATCAGCTGGTTTTTCATATTTGGGCGGTTTGACGAATTCAGGAGCTTTTCGGGCACGCATTTCAGCGATCAGATTTGAGTACTCGGACTCGACATCCAAAGCGGTTCCGGCATACATACGAGAAAGTTCAAGTCTCCGTTTCGCCTCAACAGGATTGTTCCATTGACCGCGCCAGGGCGCATTGAAATCGATCCAGTTGGCGATCAAGCGTTTGGCTTCATCGTCCAATTTAACATTGAAATGGCCTTTTTCGAGCATCTGAACCAGTTCACTGGTCGACGCGTGATACTCATAAGGATTCAGAACGTCCATATCGGTCTCCGGACCGGGTCGGCGGACGAACGGATGAATATTATCGTATGCTTTTTGCGCATCGGCAAAAGAAGGCCGGTCATCTTTGGTTCCGTCATGACAGCCGATACAATATTTTTTAACGACGCGGTGATAAAGATCAAGTTCGAAAGTAATGGATCGTTCAGGGCCGAGATAAGGTTCAATTTTATTGGGTTCCCGTCTGGACGCACTGGTCAGAACGGACGGAGTAACATCAAGCTGCGACTCATGACAGCCGTTGCAACTGACGTTTTCACCAGGCATGCCGACGAACCAGGATCGGAACAGCTGAACAGCGGCCCCGTCTTTATCAACAGGAAGAAGTCCGATCGGCAGATTGGCGGGAACTTTGAAGAACGCGCTTCCATCCTTGTCGACGGGAACATAACCGAGCATTCGACGAATATCCCAAGCGCTTTGGACGCCAACGGATTCATGTCCTCCTGTTCGTAAATAGCAAAAATGGTAGGTGAAGATCTTAAAGCCCTTAATAGTTCCGCGGGGAACATTTTTGGTTCCAAGTCCATTATAAACATCGGTAACGAAAACAGTCGCCTCCTTTTGACCCGGAACATAACGGTCCGGAAGAACAGGGGGAACATCCCGTTTGATGATCGGCGTCGGGTAGAAAAGACCTTCGTTCGGGATCTTTTTGATGAGCGTCATATTATCGAACGTATCAACCAGATAAAGACCGTAAGTATTCGCATTACCCTCGATCATACAATTGACGATAATATAATTTTCGCCTAGCGGATAGGGGAAGGCGAAATTGTATTTCAAG
>CAZZEF010000372.1:0-3635 GCA_964652875.1 uncultured Planctomycetaceae bacterium | reverse complement strand
CTTTAAATTACCGTTTTCGTCCAGCGCGCCGCGAACAGGCCGGGCTCGCTTTTTATTGACGACTTTAATTTCAAGATCGTCGATCCATACTTTTCCATTCGTTTTTTCCAGTCCGAGGCCAAGATCCATGAGTTGAGCGTCGTTTGGAACGCTTACATCGCAGGTGATCGTCCGCCAATCACTTGTGCCGAATTGGTTGCCGCTTTGATGCCAGATCTCTTGGGTCGGTGATTTTATATGAAGTTGAACATCAATTCCGTTATAAGACGCGGGCGGTTTGGCAACGTCTTCCGATTTGATCCTGGCCGACATTCTCAAAACGCAGCCTCTCAGTTCGGCCGGATCAAGTTTTATTCCGATCGAAGCACTTCCTTCATTAATACTTTTGGGAATTTCGACGTAAACACATTGGTCCGCGGAATTACCCGGTATCTTTTCAATAAACTGAACAGACTTGTTTTTCGACCAGAGATCTCGATTTTTCGGGGTATTAAAATTCTCCTGAAAGACAATCGCGCCTATTTTCGGACCGGATGCGAAAATCGTGCCCGACAACATTATTAAAAACATCAAATAAACAATTCTTCTTTTCATTTTTTCCCCTTGAATTTTATACCGCACTCATTTTTAATTTTCCGTGAATTTGCCGATCAATTTCGTGACTCGCCTGTTCTTTTGACATTAGAATGGAAAATTCATCGGTTATATAACGAATCGAAATTGAATTGGAATATCGTAAAAATGACTCTTGATCTTCCCGACCCGTTCCGTTATAATCAACTTAAAACCATTATAATTCGTCAGCGTGTTTAGTTCAATAACCCTTGCCCATTATAAACAGTGTCATCAAAAAAATTCCCCGATCCGGGATTATTTTTGTTCTTCCGCTCTGTTTTCGACGGATCAGGGAAAAACAGTTTTTCTCCGACTCCGTTTTTAATTTTGCGTACATTCCGCCGACCGGCTCGATGAACCGGCCGCACCTTCGGCAGTAAAACGGAAATTTTTATGAACAGGTTAACATCAAGGAGCCATTAATGTTTTCTTTCCGAATAGTTTCCATTCGAACGATCTTTGCGTCAAGCCGGTTTGACCGGATCAAGACCAAATTGTTCGAGTCTTGTAAAAACGTATTGTTCGCGCTGATTTTGACCGCGATCAGCTTTCTGATCTTTGCCGCGCCGCTGACCGCGGTTGAAGTTCCATTGGACAGAAACAAACTGACGGGATCCGGTACGACAATTCCGGAAAAATATGTTCCGCCGATGATCAGCAACGGATCGATCAGTTTTGAAATCGACTGGACCGGAGGACAGGGGCAGCGCACTTATACCGGTGTTTGGCGGGCGGGCCGCCGTTATTCGATGCCGGACGCGAAACTAATCCCTTATGGCTGGTTCGAACAGAGGATCTCCGTCGACGGCAAACAAATCGACGGCTTTGAACAATGGGCTCAAACTCTCGATGTTCATAACGGTCAAATTATTAACTTGGGCCGGTCCGGCGGAATTGAGCAGATCATGACCGTTTTCGTTCCTTTTGAAAAGGATCTGATCGGTTTTCAACGCAAGATCTCCAATAACTCGGATAAAACCAAAAAGGTAAAACTCGCTTTTCTTTGGCATCTTTGTCCTCCTCTTTCCAAAAAGGAATACCCGGACCGCATGATCGGAAACTGGATCATTCAGCCGGAAACAGGAACGGCTTTTTTCGATTACACCGTTTACGCTCATCAGATCTCGCGGGGACGACTGGCCGTTTTCTCCGACTCGGACAATCTCTGTTCCGTTAATGACAAAACGGCGATTCTGTCAAAAGAAATTTCACTCAAACCGGGCGAAACGAAAAAGATTACTTTTTATGTTCTGACCGCCGATACGCTTGACGGCAGTAAATTCAGCGAACTTGTCTCGCAAGGGATCGCCCAAACGCTCGCCGACGGATCCGATTCCCTTCTTGACAAACATAAAAAGAACTGGAACGATTTTTACGCACAAAGCAGTGTTGATCTTCCGGAAGAAGATATTCAGCGGATTTACAATACCGGACAATATCATCTTCGAATCAACGCGACCAAATGGTCTTTTCCCGTTGGTATCGCGCCCCGACTTTGGAACGGACGCTATTTTGGCTGGGACGAAATGTTCTGTCATCAAGGACTGCTGACCAGCAATCATGTCGAGATCGCCCGGCGATGTCCTGAATTCAGAAAAGCAGGACTCAAAACAGCTGTTTTCCGAGTCGCGCATTATGGCCGACCCGGAAAATACGGTGCCCGATACGTTTGGGAAACGCTGGAAGACGGATCCGAGGGCGCCCCTTCCGGATTCTGGTTTGATCATATTTTTCACATGTCGAACATTGCCCGCAGCGCTTGGTCGCAATATCTTTACACCGACGATTTGGATTATCTGAAATCAACAGGGTATCCTGTCATTCTCGAATGTGCCCGATACTATCGGTCTCATTGGGTTTATGAAGATTCAAACGGAGAACTTTATCTTGGAAAATGCACTGATTTGGAACGGCTTGGCCCGGCGAAAGATCATCCGTTCATGACCACTTGCGGGGCAATATACACGATGAGAGCCGCCGCCGAAGCGTCCGCTCTTCTCAAGGTCAATCCGGACGAAGCCGCCGATTTCAGAAAAACCGCGGACAAACTGGTTCAATCGCTTCCGCAGCGAAACGGCGCTTACATCGCGTATCCAAACTGTCAGGAACATTCAATCGCGACTCTTGGCGGTCTGTTCCCTTACGATATTTTTGACGAATCAAATTCACTTCAGAAAAAAGCCGCTTATACTTTCATTAGAGACGGGCGCGCCAATGGCAATATGTATCCGGTCGGCAATTCCGTCTGTCCCTGGTTTGCCGGATGGATGGCGGCCGCAATGGCTTTTCTCGAAGATAAAAATGAGCCGGTTAAACTGATGAGAGAAAGTGCCGGAACTGCAGGCGATTTCGGTGAACTTTATGAAATCAATGAGAAGAAAGTCTCGATGAAACCCTGGTTCAGTACCGCCGCAGGAAATATTGTTTACGCGATCAATCAAATGCTGGTTCACGCCAAGGATCAGGAAATTCGACTGGCCGCCGGTGTTCCCGAAACTTGGAAAAATTATTCCTTCCGGCTTCCAACCGCTGGAGGCATTCTCGTTAACATGAGCGTCAAAAACGGCAAACTTGCGTCACTTGATCTAAAACCGGTCAATAAAAAATCCGACCGCGTTCGAATTCTGACTCTTCCTGAACATCTGCTGACCGGAATTGAACTCAAGCCCGAATTCAAACGGGAATCGAAAAACGGTACTGTTCGTCTGACTGTCGCGGTCGGAGACGATATTAAAATTTTATAATTATATGTTCTGATTAATCTGTTTAAAACGGCATTGCCTGTTCATCAAGTTTTGCCGTTTTATTCTTTTGGATTTTCTTTTACTGTCAAAAATTTTTATGCCGTCAACAATTTATATCGCTGCTCCTTTTTAATTTTCCGCCGCTTGACATTGGACCGGAGAAACGATAATGACCCGGGATAACGACTCTTTTGTATCGATATTACTGTTGTTTGTTATTAGCCAGGAGGATTGCAAAGTCAGAACAGGCCAAACCCGAGGGATTCAAGGATGTCG
>CAZZEF010000371.1:0-3640 GCA_964652875.1 uncultured Planctomycetaceae bacterium | reverse complement strand
TCGAAATGCAAACCTTTCGAAATGCAAACCTTTCGAAATGCAAACCTTTCGAAATACAAACTTGTCGAAATACAAACCTTTCGAAATGCAAACTTGTCGAAATATAAACCTTTCGAAATGCAAACCTTTCGAAATGCAAACCTTTCGAAATACAAACCTTTCGAAATACAAACCTTTCGAAATACAAACTTGTCGAAATGCAAACTTGTCGAAATACAAACTTGTGATGATGGAGAAAATTTTTTTCATTATCAAAAACTTGTTTTTTATAATTGAATTTAAGAAGATAGCACTCAAAATATCATTGACTTTTTTGGGGAGAATTGGTATAATGTTTGTGATCTTGATATAACAAGTGTGTCAAAAATCGAAAAGGAGAAGATTATGAGCAACAAATATTTTAAAAAAGACGAAATATCGAATACTGTTAGACGAACTCGCGGTTTTACCTTGGTAGAACTGCTGGTTGTCATTGCGATTATTGGTATTTTGATCGGACTGCTTTTACCGGCGGTTCAGGCGGCGCGGGAAGCGGCCCGGCGGATGCAATGCACGAATAACTTGAAGCAGATCGGAATCGCGATCCATAATTATCATGACACGCATAAGAGTTTGCCCGCAATTATGTGCGGTCAGCCGTCCGGCTCTCCGAACTGGGGCTGCACCAACATGATAACGGTTCTGCTTCCTTTTGCGGAACAGCAGGCGCGCTGGGATGCTTTTGTCAATTATTATAAAAATGAAGGGAGCGGCGACTCAACTTTCGGCGGAACCAATGCCTGGCCCGCGCCCTGGAATGACGGAGTTACGGCTCTTCAGGCTCCGGCGCCTCCCTATTATCTTTGTCCGTCTGATTCGAAATCAAGCGGCAGTGTCCGCGGGAAACTGGCTCAAACCAATTACTGTATTAACATTGGCGATATATATCCTTCGGCGGTCGGAACGTTAAACGAGCGGGGATTTGTCAATAAATTAAACGGATCGAATGATTACAAGGCCTATCGTGATTTGGGGGCGATTATTGACGGAACGTCCAATACAATCGCGTATTCGGAAATGGTTACCGCGACCCAGGTGGGCGGTAATGAGATCAAGGGAAATGCCGGTAAAATTCAGACGATTACTCCGAACAACTGCATAATGATTCGCGATACAACGGATCAGAGAACAATTGCTACGGCTTATGTTATCGCCAATGGTTACGGCCGCGGCAGTGCTTCTGCGGACGGTCGGGCCTAGATTACAACGTTTCAGACGGTTTTGCCTCCGAATTCCCCCTCCTGCTCGCAAGACACCAATCTTCATGAAAACAACAATGGTATTTACAGCGCGACGAGTAATCACAGCGGCGGAGTCAATACCCTTTTCGTTGACGGATCGGTCCGTTTTGTTTCAGAGACGATCGACTGCGGCGATTCTTCCAAAGCAAGTCCGACGACCGGCGAAAGTCCTTTTGGTGTTTGGGGGGCTTACGGATCTTCCTGCGGCGGCGAAACCAAAAGTCTTTAATTCTTAACAGCCTGCTTAGCAAAAAGAAGATGAACCGGATCCGATTCGCTTGGTCCGGTTTGACGAAAGGACGGTTTTTCCGTCCTTTTTTTATGGTATCAGAATTGTTCAGATCCGCTTGTCCCAAGTCACTGCCTCAATGAATATTCTTATCTGATCGTCGCGTTTTTCTGTTGGATTTTGAACGTTTTATCCCCCGGTTCATTGATGAATTTTCTGTTAAAACGTCAAAAAACAGCCGATTCATGAAGTCAATCGACGGAAATTTAAAATGAGAGGAGTATAAATCCTTTTTCTTGTCAGTCAGAAAAACAGGATCTTTTGGATGTCGTTTTGTTTGTCTATTCTCTCAATAGTCCGGCCCAATGAAATAATTTGGAAATCTCTTTCTTCTGTTGTCCGAATGAAAAACAGAAATTTTATTTAAAATGAAAAATAATATTTCGCTTGCATTGCGAATAAAAATCATTTATAATAAAATTTTATGGTATAGAAAGAATGAATTGACAACCCCGATTTATAAAAAGCCAGGAGATCAAATGAGTTTGCAAAGACGAGATTTTTTGAGAAGTACTGTTGTCGGAATTACGTCCGCGGCTGTCGGTTCGAATGCTGTTGACGCCAAAGATGTATCAAAAAAGCCGGTACGAAAAGTAATTTCTTCCGATCCGTTCGCGATGATTCCTCTGACCAAAGAAGTAACCTGTACCCGAATCGGGTTCGGAATGGGCATGCGCAGCGGAACTCATCTCCGCTCCCTTCCGCCGGAAACATCAAGAGATCTTCTTCGTTACGCTTATGATCGCGGAATGCGTCTTTTCGATACCGCTGATTCTTATAAAACCCATTTCATGCTGGCCGACGCGTTAAAAGACAAACCGCGCGACAGCTATTCGATTGTTTCCAAGTTCAGTCCTCTTCGAAATAAAAATACCGATGGATCTTTTGTGCCCGCCGAAGAACTCGTTCAGCGATATTTAAAGGAACTCAATACAGATTACATTGATCTGCTTCAGTTGCATTGCATGATCAAGCCGGATTGGCCGCAGCTTTTTTCCGAATACATGGAGCAGATGGAAAAACTTAAAAAGAAGGGACTGATTCGCGCGCACGGTCTGACGACCCATTCGCTCGTTGCGGTTCAGGCGGCGGTTCAGGTTCCCTGGGTCGACGCGATTCATGTCCGAATGAATACCGCCAATACCCGAATGGAGGGATCCTGGGAGGAAAATGTCCGTCTGCTCGAAGCCTGTCATAATGCCGGACAAGGAACCGTTATTATGAAAGTACTCGGCGAAGGGACTATTCATGACCCGGATCTGCGTCGGCAGTCGACCGACGCGATTGTTCGGCTCGACGCGGCTGATGTTATGGTCGTCGGATTTGAAAGCCGCGGCGAAGTGGACGAGTTCATTGACAATGTCGCGAATACTCTTAAAGCGATGGAAGCTGAATCAAAAAAGAGTTGATCAATATCTGTCCGTTTCCGGCCCGTTCGGATCGAAAAAGTCTGTTATGTCTGTTTCGTAAGAATTTGTCTGTTTTGATCTCAAAAGAACGGCTGGTTCACGAAGTTGTCGGGCAAAAAAAATGACGGCGGCAAATATACCGATTCCATCATGAATTTTCCGTTATAACATCAAAAGAACAGCCGATTCACGCAGTCAATCGGCGCAGAGGACGGAAAATTTAAATAAAAGCAGTATAAATAATAATTGAAATAAATTAAACAATTGTTCGAGTTTGAGGACCGCTCAAGGTCATCAAACATTTTAAACATAATTTTTATTGGAGTAACATACATGAGAAGACGAGATTTTTTGAAAACGTCCGGAGCGGTTGCCGGGGTTGGAGTTGTCGGTATGAACATAGCCCGGGGCGCGCAAGTCAAGGGCGACGATGTTATTAAAGTTGGTGTCATTGGCTGCGGCGGACGTGCCCGGGGCGCACTGATGGATCGGCTTGATGTCGGCGATAATATAAAAATCGTTGCTATTTGCGATATTTTCGAAGAGAACGCCAAAGCGGCCTTTAAGATGTATAAGGAAGCTTACAGCGCCAAATACGGCGCGGACAAAATTGCGCTGACCGAAAAAGATGTTTTCGTCGGTTTTGATTCTTATAAAAAAGT
>CAZZEF010000370.1:0-3655 GCA_964652875.1 uncultured Planctomycetaceae bacterium | reverse complement strand
CCAGGCCGTTAAAACGAGATAGTTGCCCCCCTTGATGGTTACGTTGCAGGAGACGGCCTTGTCGCCAGCCTTTACAATGGGTGATTTCCAAATTTCCCTGCCGTCGACATGAAGACGGAATTCTGTTCGGCCCTCGAATTTTTCTTTCGGCATGACTTTGAACGCGCTGGAAAAAGTGACTTGACCTCCGGGTAAAACAACCGTATAACGAGCGGGAGAATGCGTTATAATAATGTGATCGTAAAAAATACCGTCGATTTTTTTGCCCGGTAAAAGCTGATTGTCCCGATACCAGCCCAAACGCGGCTGTTGGGGAACGGTGAACTGAGCCCGCAGATCCAGCGAGTCCAAATAGACGGTCTTGGAATTGGGGGGCGTTTGCTGACCCGCGGCTTGAAGTGCGGCAACAACGGACAATGACAAAATCAATGCCAAAAACAGTAAACTTTTGAATTTCATTAATCTGAAGATCCTTTGAGTGTCGGGGGGAAGATCCTGAATTAAATTATCAAGATCCTGATCGGAAATGAGACGAACCGCGATTCGGGTCATTGGCTGTTCAGTTTGGAGCGAAGATCAGAGCAGGTTTGGACTTCTTTTCAATTCGCTTTTTGACAGCGTTGAACGAAAAAGACAATCGTTAGTACCCATTATTAATATTATTGATGATCATTTTACAAAACTGATTTTTATTTGTCAAGAAACAGAATAAAATATTTGTTTATATTTTTAATGAACAGATCATGAAAGAAATTGGGAAATGGGGAGTCGGATGAAGGTTGAGTATAAGCAAAACAAAATTATATTAATAAATATTATATCAAAAGAAAAATGGATAAAGAGAGAAACGGGATCACGCGAATTTGAAAACGGAGTTTGGGCGCGGAGTGTTTTTGTAAACTGCCAAAGTGGCAGAAAGGTCCGGTATTGAGAGGAATAAGAGGGGGTCATAAAAAGAGCGTAAAAACAAAAATGAATTTAACAGCAAGAGCAACAAATAGTTGCAAAAGACTTGGTGTTTTTGGCATGTTAATTGCTAGTTTAAGAGAAACAGCTTCCTGATCAAGGAAAATTGACAGGAAAGCGCATCGGCCAATCGGTTAAGCTATAAAAAAGGAAAATATCCTTTAAAGCAATCACTTGATGAATAAATAATTTTAAGGAGTTCGAAAAAATGGCAAAGAAAAAAGAATGTGCTTCTGAAACGAAATCATGCGGAATGAAGCTTCAGCCTTTGGGTGATCGCGTTGTTGTTCGCCGGGATGAATCGGAAGATCGGACTGCAGGGGGACTTTACCTTCCCGATTCCGCTAAAAATAAGCCGAGCCGCGGTGTTGTTGTCAGTGTTGGCGACGGCCGGGTTCTTGATGACGGATCCCGATCGAAATTTTCGGTCAAAGAAGGAGATCGCGTGATCTTCCTTTCTTATGCCGGAGAAGATTTCAAGTTCGGTGACGATGAATTTCTTCTGATGCGCGAAAGTGATATTCTTGCGGTCATTGAATGATAATAAATGAATAATGGAATTGACAATGATTTATTATTATTGTTGATTCGGCCAGCCGGAGGGAACCGGTCAAGATCGAAAGTTGATCATTTTTCGGATTGTGTCCGCGAGTAAAGCCGGTTTCGTTGAAGTTTTTCGCGGATGCGTCAGCAACAGGATCAAAAGGATTTTGTTCGACAGATCTTGAAGGCAAGTATCAAAAGCTGGCGGTAAAAAATAAACAGAACAAACAACAGATTCAAATTTTGGGAGATATAAATTATGGCAAAGATGATTGCGTTCAATCAGGAAGCTCGGGAAGCGCTTCGACGCGGTGTTTCAAAATTGGCAAGAGCGGTTAAAGTGACTCTTGGACCTCGGGGCCGGAATGTTATTATTCAGAAGAGTTTCGGCAGTCCGCTTGTGACTAAAGACGGTGTAACAGTCGCGAAAGAAATTGATCTTGACGACACCTATGAAAATATGGGTGCGAAGATGGTTCAGGAAGCCGCTTCCAAAACCAGCGACAAGGTCGGCGATGGAACGACGACGGCCACTTTAATGGCGGAAGCGATTTTCAACGAAGGTCTTAAAGCGGTTGTTGCCGGTATTAATCCGCTTGAACTCAAAAATGGAATGGACAAGGCGGTTGCCGATATTATTAGTGAACTCAAGAAGATGTCCGTTCCGGTCAAGAGCCAAAAAGAGATCGAACAGGTTGGAACCATTTCCGCCAATAATGATAAAGAGATCGGCAAGCTTTTGGCGGACGCGATGGAAAAAGTCGGAAAAGACGGTGTTATTACTCTCGACGAAGGCAAGAGTCTTCAGACGGAAGTTGAATGGGTTGAAGGAATGCAGTTTGACCGCGGCTATCTTTCTCCTTATTTTGTAACCGACACGCAGAAGATGGAAGCTGTTTTGGAAAACGCTTATGTTCTTCTTTATGAAAAGAAGATCTCCAATATCAAGGAGCTTATTCCGATTCTTGAAGCGGTTGTCAATTCCGGCCGTCCTCTTCTGATTATTGCTGAAGACATTGACGGCGAAGCTCTGGCGACATTGGTAATCAACCAGATCCGCGGAACGATGCATGTTTGCGCGGTTAAAGCGCCCGGATATGGCGACCGAAGAAAAGCGATGCTTGAAGATCTCGGTATTCTGACCGGCGGCGAAGTGATCTTTGAAAGTCTTGGTCGGAATCTTGAATCCCTGCAGCTTAAAGATCTGGGAACTGCCAACAGAATCGTTGTTAACAAAGACACGACGACCATTGTCGAAGGGGGCGGGTCCAAAGAAGAAATCAAAGCCCGTATCGCGCAGCTGCGTCATGAAATTGAAAATTCGACCAGCGATTACGATAAGGAAAAAATGGAAGAGCGTTTGGCCAAACTTTCCGGCGGTGTTGCCAAGATCAACGTCGGCGCCGCGACTGAAGCGGAAATGAAGGAAAAGAAAGCGCGTGTTGATGACGCTTATCATGCGACCAAAGCGGCAGTTGAAGAAGGTATTCTTCCCGGAGGCGGTGTCGCGCTTCTTCGCGCCGCGTCCAAAGTCAAGCCGGACAATCTTTCGACTGACGAAAAAGTTGGATACGACATTATTCTCCGCTCCTGCCGGGCTCCGTTGACCCAAATTGCGGCCAACGCTGGTAAAGACGGCGGTATTGTTGCCGAAAAAGTCGTTGAAGGAAAAGGTGCTTTCGGATACAACGCGTTGACCGATACTTATGAAAATCTCGTTGACGCCGGTGTTATCGATCCGACCAAGGTTACTCGAACCGCTCTGCAGAACGCCGCCAGCGTTGCTTCGATGATGCTGACCAGCGATGCTCTTGTCGCCGATATGCCGAAACCGGAAAAAGCGCCCGCCGCTCCTCCCGCGGAAGGAATGTATTGATAAATATACCCTTTCCATTATGGAAGAACTGGGTGTTAAGAAGAAAAGATAAAAGTCAAGTTCAAGTTTTATTTTGAATTGGAATTGTTAGCTCGATTGCGGATTGTTTTTCCTGTTCCGATTTTGAGGACGGCCGGTTCATGAAATCGGCAGCGAAAATTTTTATACCAATTTCATGATGAATTTTCCGTTATTACGTCAAAAGAAAAGGCCGATTCACGCAGTCAATCGGCGATTATGACGGAAATTTTAAAATAAAAGCAGTATAAA
>CAZZEF010000369.1:0-3670 GCA_964652875.1 uncultured Planctomycetaceae bacterium | reverse complement strand
TAGTGTGAATGCCCGGAAAAATCGATTACATTCGGATATTTACGAAACAGTTCATCCAAATCGGCGATTCCCCAATGATCGTCGCCGCAACTGCCGTAAACAGTATCGGAAATATGATAATGTTGAAAAACAAAAATCGGTTTATCCGGATCTGCCGCGGACGCGTCCTCCAATGATCTCTTCATCCAGTCAAGCGCGTACCGGTAATCACCATTGGAGTTGCTGCCCCGATCAGGAGAGAGAGCGATAAAATGGTATCCGTTCACTTTATAGACATCGTTCGGTTTTACTTTGAAAATATCGCGCCAGAGATCTTTTTTTCGATTGTAATGAAATTCATGATTGCCCATACAAAGCAGTTGGGAAGTACCGGGCCGAATTCCATCGTCAAGCGTTTTTTTGAACAGATCCAACTCATTTCGGTACCCGTGATTTGTCATGTCACCGGCAACAAGAAGCGCGTCAAATTTATTATAAGGCTCTTTTGCGCTGTATTCATACATAAAGTCCAGTGCCCGTTTAAGACGCTGAACTTCCGGCGCGTCGGGTTCGCCGGAAAAGTGAACATCGCTCATAACAGCGAATCGTAAAACAACATCCGACTGCTGATCAGAAAAAGCGTTCGCCGAAAGACACAGCGTCATTAAGGATGCGCCCATAAAACGACGGCGGTTGATCTGTTTTTTCTCTAACATGTAATTCATTATTTTTTTCCGTATATACTGTTGATTCATCGTCAATTAAATCGAATACATCGAAAACAGTTTAATTTAATACAGCACTAATATCTTGCTTATAAGCACTTGTACCTTATTTATCTATAAGCACTCGTACCTTACTTATAGATGGCGTCTTTGACCTGTTTAATGGCGCGCAGATGATATTCGCGGTCCTTTGGAAAAGTGAAGTGCCAAGGAGTCTGCAAAAATCCGAAAAGACGTTCTTTTGAAATATTGTCGCGGCAAAATTCAACGGTTCCCTTAAAATTGACGTCATTGGACCAATTGGATCCGGCGGGGATCTGATCGAAACCGGCCTTATCGAGATCAACGTAAGCTTTAACGTGCGGATTATCAAGACTGAATTTATTGGCGTAATACCAATTGCTTTGAAGTACCGATTTGGGCATTCTCTTCAAGAACTCTTCCGGATGATGCCAGTAATAGTCGGACCAGATCCAGGGACGCACTTGTTCTTTTTCGACAGTTTTAACAAAGAAAAGAAAGTCATGCCACCATAAATCACCCTGTCGAATGAGGACGTAATCATAAGTTTTTTGATTTTGATAATTCTCTTCATCATATCCGAGATGAAAGAAACGGGGTCGGTCAAAAATCGCGCAGACTTCCCTGATCAGATCCGCGCAGACTTCGTAATACTTTTTCGTCGAGACCATACGGGCATAATCGCCGAGCCAAAAGTCATGACAGGTTGAAAAATTGAGCTTCGGAATCGGTTCAAGTCCAAGCTTGCGAAGCCTGGCCAGATCTTCCCGAATCCGATCGACGGTCCAGGCGCCCTCGACTGCAAGTTCCGGATGACTTTTATACTGAACCGCTTCCCCCAAATCAATTACGATCATATTCATGCCGGAAGCGGCCATTTTTTCCGTCAGTTCGATCCAAAGCGGAATATCGCAGTCGAATTTTTGGGTGGGCGGAGTATAAGCGCGTTTCGTATCGCCCCACATATTCCGGCCCAAATGAAGAAGATTGGCCCAAATCAGTTTTTTCTGATCCGTTTCAGGTAATGGGGACTTGGCCGCTTTCGCTTGAAGAAGATCTCCCCCGGACAAAGAGAGCCCGGCTGCCGACGCTGCCGACGCTGCGACGCTCTTTAAAAAATATCGTCTGTTCGTATTCATGATTTTTTCCTTATACTGTTACGATAAAATTTCGATCTTGAAACGGAATCAACAAAACGATCCATCCCATTATATTTTCATTTTTCTCATTTTATTATTTTTGGAGACCAATGTCAAGATTCTTAAAATTAATGAACCAAAAGAATATTTTTATAAAGTCCTCATTTAAATTTTTCGCATTTATACCGATGACGTTGCGTTTCAACTATTTTTTTTTATTGTTTGAATGGGAAAAAAATAAAATTCCGGCATCGCCGCGAAAAAAATCGGTTCTGAAATCGTTTTAAATCTTTCTTTGGGAGTTAAATTTTTGCGTTTGGGAAAAACTCTGAAAATATTTGGAACAAATTTATCGAATATGACGGATCCGCTTGACGGGCCGGATCATTTTGAGATCCAAAAACAAATCATCTTCAAATAAACCTGAACGGGATCTTCGGAAAGATCAGGGGGGCATCCTCTCTTGCATTAAAAATAAAAAAGATTCTCCGGCATGTTTACAAACGAATTCCAAAATAATATAATGGATCGTTGTTGAAATTTCCAGTGCCGGCGACAAGTTCGACCGGGAATTCGTTTCGACCTGCAGCAGCAGTTCGTTTCGTTCCTTCTTTAGCAGAAATCAAGCCGATATACCAAACGACATTTTCAGCGAAAGAAGGAAAACATCAAATACTTTGAAAGGATATTCTATGTCAGATAACAATGCCGTCCAAACCGTTCCGTCGCCGGATCTTCCGGAAGACAATCGGCCTTGGTTTCGTCTTTTATCCTGGTATCAATGGATCGTTTTAATAGTCTGTTCGCTCGGCTGGGCGTTCGACACCTTGGATCAGCAGCTTTTCGCGCTTTCGAGAAGTCCCGCGATTGCCGAACTTCTAAAACTTCCCGAAAACAGTTCTCAAGTAAGTTCCTGGTCCGGCTGGGCGACAAGTCTGATGCTGATCGGCTGGGCAACCGGCGGGATCATCTTCGGAGTCATGGGAGACAAGCTCGGACGAATTAAGGTCATGATCTGCACGATTGGCTTTTACTCTCTTTCAACAGGTTTTACCGGTCTGGCGCATTCTCTGACAACGTTCCTTGTTCTTCGATTTATTGTCGGACTCGGAATCGGGGGGGCGTTCACCGTTTGCGCGACAATGGTCGCCGAAACAATGCCGACCAAAGCCCGGCCAATGGCGCTCGGATTTTTGCAGGCGATGTCCGCGATTAGTAATATTGCCGCGGCCTTTATAACGCTCGGAATCGGTGAAATGATCAAAAACGACTGGCTTCCGTTTGGCTGGTCGACCTGGCGCTGGTCGTTCATGATCGGTATTTTTCCCGTTGTACTTCTTCTTTTCATTATTCGATATCTTAAAGAACCGGAATCCTGGGTTAAAGCGCACGAGGAAGCCAAACACGGCGGTAAAAAAGCGGGTTCACTCGTTGAACTTTTTGGCGATTCCTTGATCCGAAAACGGATCATTCTCGGAATGCTTCTTTCGATGGTCGGCGTAATCGGCTTTTGGGGAATTATGCTTTTCGCGATTGATTTGAATCGGTCCGTTTTCAGAAAGATCGCTGAAAAAACAGCGATTGTCGAATCCAAAGGCTTTGATTTTGACCGCCGGTTTTTATGCCGCATGATGACCGATCCCGTCTTTTATAAAGAAGCCGCTCAAAAGGGAATCGGCGCGGATCTGTTTTTAAATCAAAAGATCTCTGACCCGGATGAAAAGTCCCGGTTGATCTTTTCGCCGCAAGACGCCTACCGTCAAATTCTGATCCTTGGAGAAAACGGTAAATCCGTCACCCCCGCAG
>CAZZEF010000368.1:0-3803 GCA_964652875.1 uncultured Planctomycetaceae bacterium | reverse complement strand
CTCTGGAGCAGCAGGAGTACAAGCGGCGGATGCTCGATCTGACCGCCAAAGAACTCAAACGAATTGCCGGTAAAGCCTATTCCGCAGGCGGTCTTCAGATCCATTTCGGAATGATTCGCGCCGACTCTTATAAAGTACTCGTCGATCGGGGCGTTAAGATCCTTCCGGTCTCCGGATCTAAAAATCCAAATACCGGCGATAAATATTGCGATTTTATGCTTCCTAACAGGATCACCGCTTATTTAAGAGAAAATCAGGGCTGGATGGACTTTGATTCCGGACTGGTCTTTTATAATGGATCGTTGGGCGGTACCGAATGGCTGCCCGTCGAACAAACGGAAGCCGTTCAACATCGAAAACTGGACAATCCCAAATTAAATCAATTGGTCCATGTCGCCGGACATGAACAGTACTGGTGGCCGTTTTACAAAAATCATTTTCCCGATATTTTTGAACGTTGGGACAAGGCGCTCCGTCATGTTACCGAACACGGTTATAAACCGATTTGGATCGACGACGGTTTCTTTGGCGGATGCGAATAAAAAAAGTTTATGAATGCACTCTGAACACAAAAAGTCATTGACATCGGTCCAAGAACAATTTTTAGTGTTCGAAAACAGACTCCCTTTTAATTAGAGACCGATGTTTTTTCGATACGGACAATACAAGATCCCAAAACAGTCGTTTTTTTCAAAAATAAAACGGAACTGACGGTTTCAATTGGATCAATTTCGAATACAATGATGTAATAGGGATATCAGTAAGTCCTTTTGTCTTTCATTTTTAAAAGTTTTCCGATTTGTTTCCGAAAAACAGGGAAAAATGAACGGTAAAATGGAAACAAAGCAGACTGGAATCATGAAGTTTTTTCGTTCCCGTCTTAAAAGATACAACGAAACACGAACGCAATCGGCGGATCCTTTAAATGGTGCCGATATGATTTAATAAATGACGGATATAAGTTGAATAAACGGAGTATTGTTCATGCGGACACAAAACAGGATCCGGCGGTGTTTCGTCGGAAAAATTTTTTTTGCGTTTTCTCTTGGAAGGCTTTATAATTCGAAAAAAGCCTGGTCTTCGAAAAATTTATTGAACGCGCCGCGCAATTTATTGTTTGGTCTTTTTTTATCATCGGTTCTTTTATTCTGCGGCGGCGGTTTTTTACAGGCCGCGGATCCTTCGCCATTTGATGACGCGTTGGCCTATTGGCCGTTTGCGGATCTGAACGACCGAAATGTCCAAGATGGATCGAACAGTGTTTTGATTCCTTTCGGCAAAGCGGAAACGGGAATTATGCTGACCGGAGAAGACAAGGCGGAATCCTTGCGTCGGGGCGGAGATGGTTACGCAACCCGATTGAGTTCAGGATCTTATTATTCGGCTAAATGCGGAGCCAAAAATGAACTGAATGTCAGCGGATCGAATTTGACGATCTGTATTCGTTTAAAGGCGGCACCCGAAGTTTGGAAAAGTTGTCCGGTCATGTCCAAACACGGCGGACATAACAAACTGGCTTATAATATCTTTTGCCTTAACAACGAAATAGGGGCGGAAATCGGAACGACCGGCAATAAGGGACTTCTCTCCTGCCGGGCTCTTCTTTCGGAAATGCCCGCCGGATCAATGGAGCGCTGGCATGATGTTGTCTGTCGTGTCAACGAAGCGAAAACGGAACTCTTTATTGACGGACGATGTTATGACGAAGATTTCGTTGTCGGACAACTGCGTCCGAACGACATCGATCTTCTTTTCGGCGCGCAAATCGACGAAAACGGTAAGCCGCGGGCAATGTTCACCGGATTGATCGATCATGCGGCCGTTTGGAACAGGGCTCTTTCCGATAAAGAAATAGTTCAGATTTCCGGAGGAAAAGAACGTATCGATTCACGAGAACGAACCGACCGCGGAAACGGAGAGTCGCTTCAGTACTGGCTTCCCCCCAATTCTTACGGAGTCGGCGACTGCATGCCCTTTTACGCAGACGGTGTTTTTCATTTTATGTATCTTCTCGACAAAGGACATCACCGATCGAAAAACGGTCTCGGCGCTCATCAATGGATCCAGGCCGTTTCGACCGATCTTGTTCACTGGAAGCATCTGCCGTTTGTCGTTCCGATCGACCGACAGAATGAAGGGTCGATCTGCACCGGTTCGGTTTTTTATCATGACGGGATCTATTACGCGTTTTACGCCAACCGGTCTGTTGAATATAAAGCCCCCGATGGATCGGTCAAACACCGATTCGGTCTGCTTTGTGTCAGTACCTCCAAGGACGGAATTCATTTTGAAAAGCAGGGATACGATCCCATTCTTCAAATGCCGGAAGGGTACGGCGGAGGGACCCGGGATCCCATCGTTTTTCAATGTCCCGGCGAAAATATTTTTCATATGTACATAACGACCAATTATCTTGGTAAAGGATGCTGGGCTCACGCCGTTTCCGGTGATCTGAAATCCTGGAAACTGCTTGATCCGGTTTATACCCATCTCAACGGCGAGCCTGAATGCCCTGACTGGTTTCAATGGGGCGATGATTTTTACGTGATCGCCAATCACTTGAACGGTTATTATAAAATGTCCAAATCACCGCTCGGTCCTTGGGACGCGCCTGACAAGCCGAATGTTCTTTTTAACGGAATAGTGAATGTTCCCAAGTCCGCTCCGTTCGGAAAGAACCGGAGGATCCTTTGCGGCTGGACTCGGGAACACGGATTCGGCGGTCATGCCGTTTTTCATGAACTGATCAGGCATAAAGACGGAACACTCGGTGAAAAATTCGTTCCGGAAATGATCCCGTTGACCGAAAATAACAGAGTCGATGAAAAAAATATTTCCGAAACACAAAAAATATGGAACGATCTTCCCGGCGATTTGCGTATGAAGGCTGTTCTTGAATTTGATCCTCAGCGTCGGGATAATTTGCGCGATTGGATCCTCCAATATAATGACAAGGATTGTCTGCGAATCGCTTTTTCCGATCGGACCATTACATTAAACCGGTTCAAAATGGATCGAATCGATCTCTCTTCCGGACTGCTTGAACTGGATCTGATTATTAAAGACGATCTGATTGATCTTTGTGTTAATGAGGATCGAACAGTTACCGAAACACTTCCTGCCGCCGAAAAAAGATCGTTTCAAATGCGAAACCAATCCGCTCCTGAAGTGAGGGTCAAAAAGATTGAAATCGCCCCTGTTAAAAAATGCCAATAATTTATGCGGTAAAATTTATGCACCAATGAAATTTGTAAGATGGCAATAATAATCAAAATTGCAAGATAACTTTAAATTATATAATGCCGACATTTGAAAATTTTGGCAAACGGTGCGCAGCGGTTCTTTAATCCCTTCTGCCCCGAAAAACAAGAAATAAATCAAATGAAGGCACGCACCAACTTCCCATCAGAGAAAGGAAAATCATGTCACCTGTTGCAGCGGTATTTACCCTTCTGCTTGGTCCCTGGCTGATCACATTCAATCAGGATACTTCCGTTTTGACGTTCAGAAATCAGGAACAGCAGATCGTTGTCGAAGGAAAGCTCGGATTTGAGTCGGGGGGGACTCCCTGGAAGATCGGTCTGCCGATGGACAATGTTTCCCAGCGCCTTGCCCTGATTGATCCGCGCGGTGAAAATGTTCAAGGTTACGTCAGTTTTCAACAGAATGGCGGAACGGTTTCAATGTTGTTTCATCATAGAACGCGTCAGTTTTACCGCGGTAAATATTCATTCGACGGATCCGTTCAGTTTCAGCCGGATTCGTTTGCTTGCCGGACCCAAGCGGTTCAAGGGGAACGCGTC
>CAZZEF010000367.1:0-3804 GCA_964652875.1 uncultured Planctomycetaceae bacterium | reverse complement strand
GTCCCGGCGACATGGTATTAGCCGTCGATCACAACGCCCCGGAACACGACACCCCAAAACCTGCAAAGGTCACAAGATTTTTTGATAACGGGTTAAAGAACGTCGTCAAGTTGATATTTGAAAATCAGGAATCAGGAGAACAATTTGAGGTTGTTTGTACGCCAAGTCACCGGTTCTATGTAAAGAACAAAGGCTGGATGAGTGCCGAATCTTTGCTAAGTGGTGAACAATGTATTTCTGCCGACGAAACCGAAATAATATTCTTCTCCCGCGAAGAACTGCATGAACAACAACACGTCTATAACTTCGAAGTGGAAGAGAAGCATACATACTTTGTGGGAAGGTGTACTGAAGTAAGTGTTCTCGTTCATAATGAATGCTGGACGTGGGAAATAGTGAAAGGCTTTGGTGATGGTTTATGGACAGGCGTTAAGGGGGTAACTAATGGCTTTAGTGCTGCCATTGTTTCGACTGTAACACTTGGCTTTAAAGAATATTCTGGTCCATTTGAATTGACTGAAAAAGATATTGCTTATGGAGGGCAGATATCGCAGACTATCGCAAGAATTAGTGGTGACATTGCTATAGGCGCAATGTCAGGCGGAGCAGCTAATCTTGCATCAAAATCTCAAAAACTAAGTCTTGGAATTAGAAGATGTTTAAACGCCATAAATTTGTTTGACACGGCTGGTAATGTTTCGTCGGTCGTACGAGGGGGTTTAGACATGTATATAAATGAGGACATTAATGCTAATAATCTCCTCCAAGTGATTGGGGGTGGTGCAGGTCTTCACGGTAATCTTCCAAGTTTTAGTTTAACAATTCCTAAAATAGTACCACCTGCCGGTAGTACTATTGTCTCAAGATGGGGACGTCCAGGACTTGAAAATGGTGACTGGGTTATGATCGGTGAAGCAAATTGGATCAATTACATTCGTTCATTCAAATGGGATTCTATTTCGCGCACGAACAAAGTAACGCCTTTCTCTGCAGGAGAATCATTTGTTGTGCC
The DNA here is from genome assembly GCA_964652875.1 of uncultured Planctomycetaceae bacterium. Lineage (GTDB taxonomy): Bacteria > Planctomycetota > Planctomycetia > Pirellulales > Thermoguttaceae > JAUNBG01. The sequence goes on along the minus strand of CAZZEF010000367.1, from coordinate 2,792 downwards.
CTCTGATACCATACATTTGCCTAGTGGTTGTTTTACAATAGATGGTATATGGAAGGGTTTTTTATTTGGTCAACGCAGATATTTCGAGTGATTTAGGTATAGTATGATAGATGGAAATTACCCCCTTTTAGAATTGACTCCAGCGATCAAATTGATTATCCAAACATGCGTATCATTGTTTTGTTGTGTAGTGGGATCATGGATTTTGTTTGGTCAGTGGTGGGTCGAGATATGGATAAACATCTGCCTCGCCAAAGGATGGCCCGCCAAAACTTATTCATTGGCGCCGGGAGGTGGAGTTTTACTTGCAATAGGCATCTATTTCATTCCCGTTCCCACTAATAACTACGAGTGGATCGGTCAGTTTACATCAAGAATTCAACCTTATTGGTGGGTGTCACTTGTGATTGATCCGTTCCACATTATGGTTGTTTTTGTTATTACGTGTGTTGTTATTCCCTATTTGTATCGAAGGTACTGGAAACATATTCCTGATGCAACTGCGTCTGTCGATAAGGATAAGACTCATAGGTCAGAAAACAGGCATGACTGATGCTAATAATCTTGTAAATGGCGATAGATATAGATTTTAATTATTAACGATTACCATAAAAATACTTGAAGGTTCGAATAACCAAAACGAATGATAAAATGAATTCAAAAGAAGAACGATTTAAAAATAGTATATCCGGTATTATTCTTGGAACCGCCGTTGGCGATAGTCTTGGCCTCCCATTTGAAGGATTGAGTAAAAAGACTGTTGCCAAAATTATTACCTCAAGGCTACGGCAATGTTTTTTCTTTGGTCGGGGTATGGTAAGCGACGATACGGACCTTGTTGTATTAACAGGTCAAGCGTTTGGAGACACAACGAGTCCTGAAGGCTTTTTACGATGTTTGGCTTGGAGGTATCGTATTTGGGTATTATTTCTACCGGCGGGAATTGGGGCGGCATCGCTTCGTTCAGGACTGAAACTCTTGATCGGATATTCACCGTTCTCCAGTGGTGTGTTTTCAGCAGGAAATGCCCCCGCACTCCGAAGTGCTATTCTCGGAGCGTTGTTTTACGATCAACCGGAGTTGCGGAGTGAGTATGTTCGTTTATCCACGCGAATGACGCATACCGACCCGAAAGCGCTAACGGGGGCTTTGGCAACATCAAATGTCTTTGCGTTCGCCGTTAAAAATATTGTCGAATCCAATACACAGGAACGTCCAGGCATCACTGAACTTGCCGCAATTATGCTTGCTACTGACGAACATGATGAACAATGGAACAAAATAGTAACTCTTTTTGCGGACTCAGTTGAAAAAGGGCTTAGCGCTAGTGAGTACGCAAAAGAACTTGGTTGTGAAAAAGGGATTACCGGTTTTATCTTCAATACCGTTTCTGTGGCGATCTATAGTTGGTATGTCAATTACGACCATCCAGATAAAACGATTCAAGATGTCATATTTTGCGGAGGCGATACGGATACAACGGCAGCAATTGCAGGAGCCTTAGCCGGTTGTTGTCATTATGGCAAAGGCGATTTTCTCTCTCAATGGTTAGAGAAAATTAACGATTTTCCATGTTCTGTTCCTTATTTGAAAAGACTGGCCATTTTTCTCTCTGGTCAAGGCATACGCCCCCCCGTATTTCATTGGTGGTTTCTTCCTTTTAGGAATCTGTTTTTTCTATGTGTTGTTATGCTACATGTGCTGTTAAGGGTACTGAATGCAGTGAAAGTGCCAACTGGATTTTCAAGCATCAATCGGAAGCCAAAAAACCAAGAGCACGAGAAAGAAAAATGAACCTGGACGATAGGTAGTGTTTACGAAAACGAAAGTCAAAAATCTCTGAATGTGTCCGATGTGTTTTCAGACCTCATTCAAACGCCTAAAAGAAAGAAACATAGGGAAAAAAGTGACAAAACACGGACGACAGGTAACATTTATGAACCTGTACATACTGACCTGCCCCAGAGTTAACGGACAGTCGCCAACACATTATAATATGAGAATCTTACTATGAGAGAGTACTCCTTAATAATAAACGTTGCGCCAATGCCATTGCATGTCAACCAGTTGCTTTATCATCACCCATATATCAGTGCAGCGATAAATTACGGAACTTATGTTTTGGCTCTCCCTGCAGAGTATGGATTAACACGGGGTGCGTATATTTTAAGCGAATCTTTCTGGGAAAGCTTTTTTTCGAGGAACAACAATGAAAGTGAATGAAGAAAATAGGACACAGCAAAAAACAGACAATCAACCACAACCTAAGAAGAGAAAACGTTACACAAAGCGGTCTAAAGTAACGTTTACTAATTTTGAATATTTTGTTTACTATACGTTTGCCCTTTGGCCACTTGCTTCCTCCATACCTGTATATATAGCCTTTATATTTAAACTAAATTGTCTAGATCTTCTCGCTGGTATTTGCGCATGTGGATATATTGTACTGTGGGCGTTAGTAATTTGGCTTAATGAACGAAAGTACGGTGGCAATGATATGGATAAGAAATAAAGACATTGATTACGGACAACGCCTTCTCATTTCATAGTATTATAATTAAAACAAAATGAATTTCAATAAGAAAACAGTAAAATATGAAAGTATTGTAGACAAAGAAAATAAACCAGGCGTATCTATCCATCAAGTTTTAATCGTGGTAAATATTCATGTGGAATAAATATGTCTTGACAAGAAATCCGCAATAGTTTATTATACCGAGTCATGGAGGCAGAGAAATAAGAGCCTATCCTAAAACATATTATTACGATAAATTTCCGAAAGTAATGAAGGC
>CAZZEF010000366.1:0-3804 GCA_964652875.1 uncultured Planctomycetaceae bacterium | reverse complement strand
ATAGAATATGGTTGCGCTATTTTGGGTGTTCGAGGGTTTTTGGAACCGCCCTTAATATATTTAAGAGTCTAAATAGTCATAATAACAGTAACTATACAATTTCTTATAAATCAGTTCCAATTTAAAATAAATACCATCTATGATTACGACACGATAATATTATTGTGTTGTATTATATCATTTCCTCTTGAGTTTATGAAATAAATTTATCGAAATATTTGAAAATCATATCATTTATATCTGTTCTAAAATGAGATGTATTCTGTATTAAGAGCCGCTGTGCTTGAAAACAAGAGAAATGTCTTTTTATGATCTGTATTTATCCGCGTGAAACTTGTTTCAGCGATAAAATACCATCAAAATGACAGATCTGTTTTATTTTTTTAAAAAATATTGAAAAAATAAAAATCTTTATGCCTCATTTTCGCTTTTCATGTTATTTACAAAAAGCCGGAAATGAACCGGAATTTTACCAAAACAAATTGGGAGATTATGAAAGGAAAAATGGCAAAAAACGATATGAATAAACAACAGGAAGCGTCACGGCGATTTCTGGGATACCATCATTTCGTTGAGGTAATCGCGTTTCGTACGGCTCCGTGTCGATCATTACAGGAAGATATCGTCCAGGATGTATTTATTGAATTTGTAACACATGCGGAAAATTTTGAGCTGTCTGACGATCTCTGCCCTTTATTGGCCCGTATGACAAAAATAACGGCACTGCGGCACTGGCGGGAATATATGAGGCATTCGCCCGAAAAAATAGCCAAGGTCGCCGAGGAGCTTCGGGTACGTATGATTACGGTTTCCGATACCGCAACTCGTGAGACTCTTAACGACCGTTTAGCCGCCATGCGGATATGCGTAGGTAAACTGGCGGAAAAAAGTCGTAAACTTCTGGAAGCCTTTTATATTCGCGGCAATTCCTTTGCCATGATTGCGGAATCGACGATGCAAAACGAGGGAACACTCCGAAAAGCCATGTGCCGTATACGCGGTTCTCTGCGAGAATGCATCGAAAAAATTCTCAAAAACGGGAGCGTATCATGAACCATTCTGACGAACCCGATAATGTAATGGATCTCATCGTCAAATTCGTTTCTGAAACAATTACGGAAGCGGAAGCGGATCATCTTTTAAGAGCCGTTCAAAACAACAACAATTCGTTCAATCTCCTTTTGGCAAATATGGAAGCGGACTTCATTCTGCATAAAATGTTTTCTTTGGAAAATTCCATCGCAGCACAATTTGCCGATGAAGTTCACGAAGAGTTGCTTATGTCTCCTGATCCCGAGAAATGGACAGATCTACTCGCATGGGAAAAGTCAACAAAACCGATTATCGATGATCCGCTGCCGCGTATCAAAAAACAAAGACCGAACAAAATTCAACGATCTGTATTTTCAACGTTGAAGAAAGAGGCCGATCCGTCGAAAAAACCGGAAAAACACTCCTTTTCTTATCTGTTCGTTTCGGCGGTCTTTCTGTTCTTTGCCTTGATCGGATGGGTGGAATGGTCTTCCCGTCATCAGCAGAACAGCGCGAACGATTTCATTCCCGTTGCCCGTTTGTCCGAAACAGTGGACGCTGTTTGGGGATCCGAAGATTCCGCCATGAAACGAGGCCAGTCCATTGTCTCCCGAAGAATAACTCTCACTTCCGGATTGGCGAAATTTGAATTCAAAAATGGAGCGGATCTCGTTCTCGAAGGACCCGCGGATTTCGTAATCAACGGTCCAATGAGTACTTTTTGCGGCGAAGGAAAGATCAGTGCGCGGATCCCCAAGGAGGCGGTCGGATTTGAGATTGCAACCCCCTTTGCGACGGTGATTGACCGGGGAACAGAATTTCTTCTTGACGTCAATAAGAAAAAAGCAACCGTTAGCGTGATCAAAGGTCTGGTCGACTTTGCCCCTCCGAATCAAACAGTACCGGTCCTTACGGAAAAAATGGCCTCAATCATTGATCTGTCAATGAAGAGAACGCCGATTGATTTCAATTCTGATGATTATTATACTCCGAATAAATTCGAAAAAGCTCTTCAAAATTATTCGAATAAAATTACACGGGAGGAAAACACTATTAATTCGGTCTTAAATGGACGGGCGGATCTTTTGGCGCGATACAATTTTAATCGGAACGATCTCGGTACAATTCCGAACACGTCGACCGGTCTCCAGTCGCTCGGAGGATCGGCATCGGTTTTAAGTTCGGATTTATGCGAAGGATCTCGTTACGGAACACGAGCGGCACAACTCAACCGGAAACAATCAAGGATCAATCTTCCCGTATCCGGGATCTTTCGCGATTTGACGCTTTTTCTTACAGTCCGGGCTGATCGTCTGGATCGAACCGGATCGATTCTTTTGTCAACGAACGATGAGGAAAACGCAACTTCATTTGTCTTACAGATCTTTTACAATGGCGCCTTGAAATTCCGAATCAATCAGCCCGACGGAGCGGATCATCAGGAACTTGTTTCCAGTCCCTTCTTTTTCAAGACGAATTATGGAACTTGGTATGATCTTGCCGTTGTCATTGATTCCGGGTCAAAAAAAATCGCGCTGTATTCGGACGGAAAAAAAATGGCGGAAAGTCCTTGCCCCGATCTGAAACCGTTGGACCTCCGTTCTCTTACGATTGGAAACAATACGCTCAAGATAACCAAGGGAGAATCCCGCTTTTGGGGCGCGGTGGAAGACTTTATGATCTTTAACCGGGCCTTGCCGCAAGAGGATCTTCAGCAAATTCGAAAGCAATAAAGGAGATAGATGTTATGAAAAAACACGGATTCACACTCGTTGAACTGCTGGTCGTGATCGCGATCATCGGAATTTTGATCGGGCTGCTTTTACCGGCAGTTCAGGCGGCGCGGGAAGCAGCGCGACGAATGGAATGCACGAATAAAATGAAACAGATCGCGCTGGCCCAGCATAATCATCATGACGCGTTCGGGTATATTCCGAATAGTCTTCATCAGCGTTCCATGGGACTGACTCAGGAGAATTATGAAAGTGATTGGACAAAAACAACCGCCTACCTTCGATCAAGAGCAGGCTGGATCGTTCCATCCTTACCATTTATAGAACAACAGAATCTTTATAATACCGTAATGACCCGATTCAATTCGACAACACATAACGCCTGGGTAAATTCCGAGACCAACAGCGATAACCCTTTTAGACAACCGGTAGCGACGCTTGCCTGTCCTTCGGATCCGAACAGCACCGCCGAAACGGGAAGCGAAACTCACACAAATTATCGAGCGTGCCGCGGTGATATGCTTCCCGAAGGTTTCGCGGCGGATACCCGTCGCGGAATTTATCGGAGAGGGGACAAAACCGTCGTCAGTCTTACTGATGTTCTTGACGGAACCAGCAATACCGTTATGATCATGGAAGCAAAAGTGAACGTTTGGAACAGCGCAAAGAACCCGATTAAAGGGGGAATAGGTTTTGTCACCGAGTCTTTCTCTGTTCTGTCGAGTCCGAACGTCTGTCTGGTACTTCCCCGCGAGGGTGATTTCTTTCGTGATCCTTACACCGCTGCCTCTGGTATTTCCCGTCTTCCCGGTTATGTCTTTGATGTCGGAGTTGGTCAAACATCCTGTCTGACGATTATTTCGCCAAACGGTCCGAATTGTACGAATTCCGTTGCCTCGGATGCCGGTGTTATTTTTATTACTTCCTCAAGCTATCATTCCGGCGGTGTCAATACGGCCATGGCCGACGGCTCGATCCGATTTATCTCCGACACAATTGATGCCGGGGATCCCTCTCAAACGATCGCCTGGAATCAGGA
>CAZZEF010000365.1:0-3828 GCA_964652875.1 uncultured Planctomycetaceae bacterium | reverse complement strand
TTTTGACGTTGTTTTGGAAAAACTGCTGTATTGCGTCGACTTCATTTCAAATTGCTGGAGATTTCAGTGTTCATTCGAATCGAAACCTTACATTGATAATAAATTATTCTTCAACGGCGTAAGGCAAAGTAAGTCCGTTTTTTTTGATCCAGTCGAGTTTAAGTCGGGAAAGGTACCAATCTTTTCCGTTGGTGGCGTTTCCCTGAAAGAAGAGCCAGCTTTGTCCGTTTTCATCTTCAAAATAGCCGGGATGGCCTGATTCGGAGGAGTTCCATTGACCTTGAGGACCATTGGGGAGAAACGGAACATTCCAAACGCGCTGCCAGTGAATACCGTCGTTACTGACCGCCAGTCCGATCTGTTGGGGGAAATTATTGTATCCGCCGGCGTAAAACATATATAATTTACCGTCTTTAACGAAAGCGGTTGGGGCTTCGATACATTTCCCTTCCCAAGGAAGCAAGGGTTCGAGAATGGAGAAATCGGCGGCCTGTTTCCAGCTTCCGGGTCCGAAATCGGTATTAAGAGGAGCGGTTGCGACGACGATTTTTTGAACAGTCCCTTTCGGGTCGCGGGTCGCGGCGAAAAGAAAATACTTGCCGTTGAATTCAATAACATCGGCGTCAATGGCACGACCATTGGTCCATTCAGGGCCGACCGGACGAAAGATCGGATTTTCCGGGTGCGGGGTAAAATGAATTCCGTCACTGGACCAAGCGCAGCAGATCGCGTCCGCGGGGCCGTTTCCGTAAGTCTGATAGAAAAGATAAACCTTATTATTAAAGACTTTGGCGCAAGGAGCGCAGAGTCCTTTTTGATCGCATTTCTGCATGGGGAGAAGATTGCCGATCTGTCTCCAGTGAATCAGATCGGTACTTTCCGCGATACCTGTTGTCCAGCCGTATTTATGGCCGTCCTTTATCATTGGAGGAAAAGAAAAATAGAGTAAATAACGTCCTTTGAAACGGACAACACTCGGGTCTTTGGAGAACGTGTCCGCCGCCCAGTGCATTTTTGGCTTGGATAAAGAGGAAAAGTTCGCCGCCGTAACGGATTGTCCATCCGCGGGAAGAAGCGCTTTCGGTTCCGCGCCGGGTAGAACACCTCCAATAAGCGCCGCTTGAAAAACGACAAGTCCCATTGTCATTATACAGAATGAAGCCGCCGATAATTTTAACGCGGACAAGGAAAATAAAAAACGGAAAAAAGCGTTTGTGTGTCGATGCATTAAAGACTCCTTGAGAATGTCAATAACGAAGTTTGTTGTTTGGAAATTTCAACTTTAACAATTATATCATAAATTTATCAGGGGTTCAAGCACGAAAGACGAAATAAACGAGTCGGATTGTTTTCTTGTTGTAATTAAAAGGAAAGAACACAAAAAGCAAACGGTCAAAAAGATAAATTATCTTGACAACAAGATAAAATTTTATTAAAATATTATCTTGTGATGCAGGGAAATTTTTTCCGTCCGGTTCTATATGCCGATCCAAATTAATTTTTCATTTCAACATTAAGAGAACAGCCGGTTTATGCGGTTAATCGGGGCTCATGACGAAATCGTTAAAAGAGATTGGATTAACCAATCAAAAGAAAGGAATTAAAATGAAACTTAAAAATATTCTCCTTGTTCTGCTTCTTCTTTCGGCGGTTCTCTCGTTCGGAAAAGATCAAGATCGTGTTCGTGTCTCATTTTCCGATAACGGGAAAGCGTTGATCAATCCGGATATGGGCTGGACAATGCACTTTTATTCAAATATCGTAAAAAATTACGGATCACGGCTGGAACCATCCGATACTCTCGAATGGTTTGATGGCTGCTCGACAATTTATCTTCGGCTTCCCTGGTCTTTTATTGAACCGAAAGAAGGGGAATTCAATTGGGCCATTGTCGATACACCCGCGCAGCGCTGGATCGCCGCGGGCAAAAAAGTTGCGTTTCGTTTCACTTGCTGCGAAAGTTGGCTCGAATACGCAACACCGAAATGGGTGGAAGAGGCCGGTGCCAAAATGATCCGTTATGATTTCGGAAAAGGTCCCGATCCTAACGGGAAACTGTGTGACCCGATCTATGACGATCCGGTTTTTCTAAAAAAGCTGGAGAATTTTCTTTCGGAGGCGGGAAAACGTTACAACGGTAATCCGAACATCGCTTTTATTGACGTTGGAACGTTCGGTATGTGGGGCGAAGGACATACATTTTTTTCCAGTCGGCTCAATCAGGAACAGACAGACCGGATGGTCCGTATTCATGTCGATCTTCATTTGAAATATTTTCCCGATACTTTTCTTTGTATCAGTGATGACGTGATCGGATCGACAAGACCGGGGGACGATTTCCCGACGATGAATTACTGCCTTAAAAAAGGGGTTTCGCTTCGGGACGACAGTATACTTGTACAAGCGCCTCCGAAAAGCTGGTATCATGCCGCGCTGGCACAAAAATTCTGGCCGAAAATGCCGGTAATCATTGAGCATGAACATTATAAATCGAGTGTTGACCGAAACGCCTGGAGTGACGAACTTCTTTTAAAATCGGTTGAAGAGTATCATGGAAGCTATATGTCGATACATTGGTTTCCTGATGTTCTTTGGAAAGAACGCTCGGATATTATTAAAAAGATCAATTTGCGTTTGGGGTACCGACTTCTTCCCAGTGAAATTGTTTTTCCGGCATCAGTTAAAATTGGCGAGTATTTTGACGCGGAATCGAAATGGTCGAATGTTGCTGTTGCCCCCTGTTATCCGGGAGGGTACTGGGCACTTACTTTTAAAGATAAAAAGAATGGTATTGTTGCCGTTCTGGTTGACGACAGTTTCAACTTCAGGGATCTTAAAACAGCCGAGCCCGGAAAGGCCCCGATCAAGGAACTTAAAACGAAGTTTCGTGCCGGTCTGATCGCGCCGGTTACCAAGCCGGGCATTTACGATGTTTTTCTTTCGGTTGGACAACGGGATGGAACTCCGGTTTTTGCTCTTCCGATCAATGCTCCGGAGGACGGTGCGCGACGGTATAAAATCGGTCAAATTGAACTCCGGGACAAATAATATATCATCCGTCTAATATATCATATGTCTGACCCGGGTTGTGAAAAATATCCGACCGGGAAAAGTTGTTCTGCTGCGGTAAAATATGAAGGAGAGGGGGCCGACCCTCTTTACTGAATGTTAGATATTTAGCGACGTGTAATATTTATTGGAAGATTGTATTCCGAATATCACAACATAAAGTAAGGTATTATACTGCCCTTGTTTTAAGGTTATTGTGCCGATTGATTTACGAATCGGCTGCTCTTTTGGTCCGGAAAATATGTAATGGAATCGCTATAACGAAAAATATCAAGTTTATAAAAATGAGAAGATCATAAATATACATTGGTAAACCTCACATAAAATCATTATAATTAAAGGTGAATATATGAAACGGCGGGATTTTCTTTCTTTGTCGGGAGTTGGCCTGGCTTCGCTGGGGGCGTCACGTCTGCGCGGATCGGAAGCGGAGATCAATAAAAGTGTATCGACTGAAAAAGGGAAGAAGACGAACGGATCGGATCCCTTGAATATTTCGAATCAGGTGATTCGGGAACCGGTTCGGGATTTGCCCGTCGTTTCGTCGGCGGACGTTGTCGTTTGCGGAGGAGGACCGGCAGGCGTCTGCGCGGCTATTGCGTCAGCGAGAATGGGCGCGGACACTCTTTTGATCGAATCGCAAGGCTGTCTCGGAGGGATCTGGACCGCGTCTCTGCTCGGGTATATTCTTGATATGGGCGGTAAAAAAGGTATTCTTAAAGAAATCGCCGCCGCGATTCTAAAGCGGAACGAAGCCGC
>CAZZEF010000364.1:0-3835 GCA_964652875.1 uncultured Planctomycetaceae bacterium | reverse complement strand
TATAATGTCAAAAGGACCGCCGATTCACGCAGTCAATCGGCGGAGATGATGAAAAATTAAAATAAAAGCTGTATAAATATTTTTGTCAGACAAAACTGACAGGAAAAGGAAAGAAGGATGAAAATATTATTGAAAATTACCGCAATTCTGTTTTCGTTGACCGTACTGACCGAGCTTCCGCTTTTCGCCGAAAATTCAGTTGGTGTTCGCCCATACGAAATGGATTGGGCCAATCGAACACAAGACGACAATTCGCCTCTGATCGATTTCGAACAGTTTGGAAAATGGACCGTTGATGCTGTTGACTCAACGGCATCATTCGTTCAAAGCCGGGAACAGCAGATCTTTGGTAAATATACGGCGAAACTGACTTATCGCGGTCAAGCCGATTCGAAAAATCCTTCGGTAACGGTCAGACCGGAAAAAGCGCTTCCGGTTCCCGCCGATCACTTCGACGCAATGTCCTGCTGGATTTATGGTAATAACTGGGCTTGGGTTCAAGATGATTCGACTCCCCGGGTTACTGTTTCTTTTCTGTTTAAAACTCCCAACGGATCGGAATTGTCATTTCCGATTACCTATGTCTGCTGGCGGGAATGGTTCCTTTGTCATTATCGGTTCACAGAAGAACAGCAGAAGCAGCTGAACCGGAAAGGATGCGTTTTTACCGGTATAAAGATCACCGGCGGCAAGAACATAAAAGACCGCTCGATCTGGTTTGACAACATTGCGCTTTTTAAAGAGAAGTTCAAACCGCTTGAATTCAGCAAGCGTCCGCAGCGGGGAATCGCGATGTTTCCCGGCCAGGATTGCGGACAGAATACCGGCAGCGGTCGACTTCCGTTTCCAACTCGGGAAGAGACGATCTTGCCGATTAATAAAGATCCTGACGCAAAAACTTCCGCCGCAAAAACAGATCACGCTTTCCAGTTCATTTACAGCGGATCCGATGGAAAAATGACCGTTATTTATGAACCGAAAACTGGAACCTGGAGCGATTTGCGGTTAAAATGGAATCAATCCGGTTGGTTTTCCCCGGCCGCCGAAGGGGGCGTCAATTTTCTTGTCAACAACAAGGGAGAAAACGAACCCGTCGAAAAACGAATTATCAAACTGGCAAAACTGAACGGATCAAAACTTAAAACATGCTGGACCCTTAAATCGAAAACTGTTTCCGCTGATGTTGAGTATCATTTTCAACTGATGAACAAAACGATCGTTGTTGATACTTTCGTCAAAGGAGGCCATGTTCCCGAAATTGCTTTCGGAAAGCTCTCCGGTTATACTGAATCGAAAACTTTTAAAGTTCCCTATTACAGTTACGGAGGAGCGAACCGACCATACGCGGCGGTCTTGAAAATCGCGGGCTCAGACCAGTCCCTTTTTGTCATGACACATATGGACTGGTATCGAAGCAACGCGAGTTCTGTCAGCGGATTGGTCAACAGCCGTGTTCCCGATCTGATCAATGACAAAATGATCTATAATCCCAAAACGAACGGTTTGCGGAATGACGTTTACGAACGGTTTTTTATCGCGGTCAGTCCTGATTTTGAGGAGGTTCTGCCGGAAATTCCGAATCCGATCTCGCCTTGGAAACATATCACGGGTAAAAAAGTCTGGCGGGCGCACGGGGCCAGCGCCGATCGTCAAAACGATTACAATTTCTGGTTCGATATTTGGCGTCACGGAATTCGGGAAGTCGTCGTTACGGATCATGAGGTCGGATGGCGTGACGGCGGTGAAAGCTTTACGTTCCGTGTTAACGCCGCCCCCAAAAAGGGAGGTGACAAGGGAATGTTCGATTATGCCCGATATATGCAGGACGATCTGAAATTCACTTACGGACCTTACAATAACTTTACCGATTTTGCGCCGGTCAACGGTTATTGGAGTTACGACATGATCAGCCGGACAAAGGAAAATCAGCTCCAGCGAGCCTGGGCCCGATGTTACGCGCCGAAACCGGCCCGAGCTGTCGAATATTGCGAAAAATTGACTCCGATCATTCAGAACAAATTCCGGTTCAGTACTGCCTATTGCGATGTTCATACGTCTGTAACCCCTTGGAGCAGGACGGATTACGATGCCCGCGTTCCCGGCGCCGGTACCTTTGCCGCCGTCTTCTATCCTTACGGCGAAATTATGCTCCTTCAAAAGAAAAACTGGAAGGGACCTGTTTATTCCGAAGGTCCGCATCATTGCTTTTACAGCGGGCTGACCGACGGTAATTACGCGCAGGATCGCGGTTATTACATTCCCGGCGAACCTTGGCTTCTTGATTTCGATCTTCGTAAAATTCATGATCATGAATGCAACTTCGGAATCGGGGCGCCCGATATGTATGATCCCAAAATATCGGACCATCGGCCGAAAACATCGCAAGAGATCCATAATTTTTTGGATCGCTATTTCGCCGCAATGATCGCTTTTGGACATCCCGGGTTCCTGACCTCCAATTTCGGAATCGAAGGAGCAATGAAAAGTTATTTTATGGTTCAGCCAATCGCTTCCTGTTACACACAGGTTCCCGCCGATAAAATTTGGTATCTCGACCAAAACGGGAAAAAATACGACATCAGTCAGGCTCTGACAGGTAATGTCTTTGCTCAAAACCGTCATCTCGTTACTTATAAAGACGGTACTTATACCGCCGTTAACGCCAATACCGCTGACTATACGTCGATTGAACTTGATCAGGAAATTGAGTTGGAAAATAAATACGGAAACTTGGTCAAAACGAAGAAAATTGAACTCCCCCCCAACGGTTATTTCTGTCGGTCAGGTGACGGTAAAGTTCTTGTTCTGTCGCTTGAGGGCAACGGATCAAAATTCGATTATTCCGTTGGTCCTGAAGGCGTTTATTTGAATGCGCGCGGAAAATTTCATCGCTGTTCACTGGCCGCCGGATCTTCGGATGGTGTCTGTCGTTTTCTTAAAGACGGTAAATATGAAGTCATTGTAACCAACAATAAAGAAATCGGCTTTAAAGTTGACGCGGATACAGCGGTCGCTCTTTCTTATAAAGATCAAAAAGATCTCGGTCCGGCAGTTATTCGAAAAAGTCGCGGTTATGTTTATATCCAGCCGGTTCAAGGCGCGTTCAGCTATCGTCTTGAAAAGAAAGGAAAAAGCGCTGTCGCAAATGCTTCCGAAAGCGATGTTGAACTTATGTCCGACCGTTTTTATGCTGCGCCCGGTGAAAAAGTTACCGCTTATGCCAAATCGGATCCATCCCGAAAATTCGAAATCGAAATTCCCTCAAACGCCAAGCCGGGACTCAATCTTTGGTTTGAACCGGTTAAAGGAAGCTGGATTAATTTCGTAACGATCGAACCGGTTGAAATATCCGCCGCGCTTCAGGAGGAACGTTATTTGACCGTTACGGCAAATGCAAAGATCGATCTGCTCGAACCGCTCGCCGTCTCCGTCTCGTTCGACGGCAAAGATCTCAAACCGGTCAAAATTGAAATCAAGGAAAAAAAATCGATTCTCGCTGTTTTTGATCTTCCGAAACCCTCCGCGGTCAAACAGGAAAAAGCGATTGTGACCGCCGTCTCGGGTAAATTCAAACAATCTTTTTCTGTCACGTTCGATGTTAAAAAAGATTATATCAACAGCAATTTTGATTTGATCTCCGAGGACGGTCTCATTCCGTCTGTCTGGCTTGAATGTCGGGGAGCGAAACGTCAAACGGAAACCGAAGGGACCGGCGCCGGCGCTTATCGACAGAAAATGAATTGCGGCGGCGTTGAAAAGAACGGCTGGTTCATGCATCCTCCGTATATGAAGGGGACAGGCCGGATCTATTTGGAATACAACTTCGACGTTCCGA
>CAZZEF010000363.1:0-3857 GCA_964652875.1 uncultured Planctomycetaceae bacterium | reverse complement strand
CATTTTTATACTTTCAATATTTAAAATTCTCCGCTATTGACGCGAATCGTTTTCGTGACACGTTGATTCTTTTGACGTTAGAACGAAATTCTCATTCCGAGACCGTTTCATTTTCTTTTCAAACGGCATTTGACGAATAATTTCTTTACTTAATTATACCAACGGCCAATCAACGGATCAGCCAGAACAAATATCCCGTTAAATCAAAATTACCCCAACGCGGCGAGCGGACCTGTACCCAGCATTTCATATTGCGGACCGTCGGAAAAAAGTTCACTGGCATAAACCGTCACTTCGTCGACAGGACAGCTTCCGAAAAAGCGGTCCGTCTCCTTTTTAAAGAACTCGTCGTCCAGCGAAACGGATCTGACCGCGCAATCGGACTTCCTGCTCCCGCGATTCGGCTTCGACTGCTTGACCCGTCCGAGAGTAACATGCGGGGTAAACGGCCTTTTTTCCCGATGAAAACCGAGTGACTCCAAAGAGCGCTCAACCCGGTCCGCCAGTTCCTGAAGCTCGTCAAGGCCTTCGGAAATACCGACCCAAACCGTCCGCGGATGATCAAGATCCGGAAAGGCACCCAATCCTTCAAGCACAAGATCAAACGCTTCCATTTCCCGAACCGCCGCCTGAACCGTCTCAATCACTTCATGAATTTCAACCGTCGGAACATCGCCGAGAAACTTAAGCGTTATATGAAGCTGGTCGTCCTCAACCCAGCGAATGTCAGGATAGGCGGTTCGAAAAGGTTTGATCGCCTTGCGTATCATTGATTTTATATCAGGCGCAATATCAACAGCAATAAAAGTTCTGATGGTCGGTTTCATATTTTTATTCATCTCAAAAAGGAAAGAACCTGTCGGCAGCGCACACAGTGCAGAACTTGCCCCAAAACGGAAGCAAAGCCGCATGTTGATCTGACTCCGGCAAAAGTCCTTGTCTCGAATTCAATTGATTATGCCCGTTTCCTTTTTACATATCAGAAGATCAGTCGATTCATAAAGTCAATCGGCAGTTCTTCTGACGCTGAAACGGGCAATTTATATTGGACCGGTATTAAACGCCGATGTTGCAAAATCGTTTTTATTACCGGTCAAAAGCAAAAACCGCCGACGCGAATCGTTCGAAATTTCCGCGGTTGTCTTTCTATTTAATGAACGAGCGAATATCAATCAAACAGATCTGACGGCCGCCGAAACAGCAAGTGTCGATCATAACGGTTCGACCGTCGCGGCTGCATGTCGGATGAAGGTCGGTCCGCCATTCCCCGTTGTACTCTTTCGGAGAAGGAAAACGACCGAGTATGATCTTTTCCTGCGTATCGATATTAAACAGAAAAACGGTCTGAAGCCGATCTTTTCCATTCGGATAAGAATCGTTCAAAACCCATTTGTTGTCTGTATTCGGAACATAAGAAATATGTGTATCGCCCCATTTAAAGGTGTCTTTACCATATATTTCAAACTTTTCAGTTTTATCCTCAAAAAGATAAACCTGATTGCCGAACTGCGGCCGATGCGCGTAAGCGACAATATGATTCGAATCACGCCAAACAAGATGGGAGGTCATTGGATGATGATTGACGATATAGACATCGGATCCATCTTCCGTATTGGCCGTACACATTCTTGTATACCAGCTCTTTTTTTTCGCTTCCCGCTGCCATCGGTGCAGGAATAAAAACCGCTTGCAGTCCGGCGCAACAATCAAATGATTGAACCAGTGCTTGACGTTTTTCGGAAAACCGCCCGGCTCAGGAATCGACGCGATCTCGGCAAAAGAAAAGAGCATTTTTCTTTCCCCCGTCTCAAGATCCATTCTCCAAATACCGGCATTTTTCGGAATATAGACATCGGCGTTCGGATCCGGAACACAGCAGTAGCCGTATCCCGGCCGGGTATCGCCCAATCGCCGGAAATCAGGACTGACGGTGAATTTTCCGTTGGAAGCCAGCGCATAACACGGACCGGGCAATTCCCTTGTCTTTCCCGTTTTTATATCATAAATTCGGGAGATGTAATCCGAACCTTTCAGTTCATTCCAAATCACCCGATCCGTTCCCGGAATAAACTGCAACATACAGCCGAGCTGCCAGTTCCAGGACTTGGTTGTTCCGATCGGGATCCAGCGGTTGTTGTCTTCCGTATCGATCAGCCCCAATCGGATCTGATCGTTCGGTTGGGGGGACCGATGCTCAAATTCAACTTCATTGGCAATGACATAACGACCGGTTGAACTGAACTGGATCTGATCATAATACGCATGCCAATGACATTGAGGCCGGGCAGTGATCCTCTTAACCGGCGCGTGAATCGCCAAGCCGGGAACCGACATATCCTCCTTGGAAAGATGCCACTGACTTGACGCGGCGTGAACCCGAGGCGCCGGCAGCGCCGCTAACGACATTGCACTCATTCCGGCAATAAAATCCCGTCTTCTCATTTCCTCAATCTCCTTTACTGATCCTACCCAACCAGCAAAGTGCTGGCCCCCGGCAATATTGTTAATACGTTAATACCTGTCAGACTCGCTCCCGCCGTCCGTTTTGACAAGTCAAAATGATCTTCGACTGATCAGCGAACCGCGTGAGCGATTTTTAACAGCAGCGCGTTCGCGTTCGACGGAATGCGACACCCTTGCCAAGTCAATTTACAATTACTTAATGATATTATTGTCCTTTGTCAGACTCGCTCCCGCCGTCCGTTTTGACAAGTCAAAATGATCTTCGACTGATCAGCGAACCGCGTGAGCGATTTTTAACAGCAGCGCGTTCGCGTTGGTTACATGCTCCATTTCCAGACGCCGGGAACGGGAACGGAACTTTCATAAATGAACTGTCCGGGCTCGGGCTGCGCGATTGGTTCTTTATCGGGAAGGATCGGCGGATCGGCTTCCCAGGAGAGGGCCAGATCGTAATCGAAGAAATCGCGGCCTTTGGTGACAACATCGTCCCATTTGAGTTCCTGACCAGAAAACGCGGCATAAAGACCGAGAACGGCGGTAAAGGTCGAAGTCGCGGCGTACCAGCCGTTATTGACCGGCTTGCCGGATCGGATCATTGCGGCCTGCGCAATATGCTCCTTTTTGAATCCGCTGACACCATCGGCGCCTTCGGATGTCCAGATCAGATCTTCCGTTCCGCGCTTCCAGATCTTGCTGTCTTTACCCTGACTCGGATGTCCCCAAGCTTTGGTTCCGTAAAAATACTCGTCAACGGTATTCCAGCATTTGCCCTGCTGACGGCACTGACTGAACATTTGAGTTCCGTCAGCAAAAGTGTATTCGGCGGAAAAATGATCATAACGGTAACCGGAATCCTTAAAGAGCGGGAACTTGCGGACTTGACGGGATCCCATCGCGTTGCATTTGACCGGATGACATTTCGGATCGCCTTTTCCGTGAAGCCAAATTCCGACATCAATATTATGAACATGCTGTTCGCAGAAGTTATCGCCGGAAAGCCAGTCAAAATGATACCAGTTGCGCATCTGATATTTCATTTCTGTATCGCCTTCTTTTCGGGGCCGTTCCCAAATGCCGCCGCCGTTCCAGTAAACGCGGGAATACATCAGATCGCCAAGTTTGCCGTCCATGTACGCATCGAAGAACATTTTATAGGCGTCGATATAATGACGCTGAAGACCGACAACGACGCAAAGACCTTTCTTATCGGCGATTTCATTCGCTTCGACAAGCATTCTGTAACCGCGGGCATCGACGCAGCAGGGTTTTTCCATAAAGACATGCTTCCCTTTTTCGACCGCATATTTATAATGAATCGGCCGGAAAGCGGGGGTCGTCGCGATAATAACCTGATCGCATTTGTCGATTACTTTTTTATAAGAATCAAAACCGGC
>CAZZEF010000362.1:0-3928 GCA_964652875.1 uncultured Planctomycetaceae bacterium | reverse complement strand
GAAAAATTTGATCTTCTGCCGAATCGTAAACGCTGCTGCCAATACAACAGCTGGTTTTCGCGTCGCCCCCGATGGTAATGACAGGTTCCCAAATACCGGTTGAAGACGCTCGCCGCCGCGCGGTCAAGGTTGTGTGACTGAAGTCACCTGCGGTCCCCCAACGGGCGTTAACCGCGGCGAATACTGTTCCCTGATTGGTAACAACAATTGTCGGGATCCGGTAAAAGAAATTATCCTGTTGCGGAAAAAGTATCTCTTCCGCGAAGTAAGGTGCCGATTCTTTGCCCTGAACGGAAAGTAGTCCTGACAGAAGAAACAGAAACGGAACGGACAGCAAGACGCGGTTAATGAATTTCATTGGAATTCCTGATGCAGGATCTGTTGGTGAACCTGTCCTGAAATGATTAAAATAATATGATTTACCGATTCCCATATGAATTTTCCGGAACAAAACCGAAAATTTCCCGATTTACGAAGGAAATCGGGAGAGAGAACGGAATATTTCAACAGTCGGCAGTATAAAAGATCTGCCGATATTGTATCGGATTTTACGTTACGTTGTCGAAGAAAAATCGATTGACGAAACTCAACAGTAAAAATCGAAAAATTTTTAAAATGATTGGTCAAAAAAATTTTCCCAAACGAAAGTAATCATTCAGTCCGAACGAAAACGTATTTGTTCGAAATGAAAAGTGATGATTATTTTTCGGTAATTTTGAGACTTGTACCCGGTTCGCCGGGAAGCTGAATAACGCGCAGCAGTTTTTTACCGCTTGAATCGTATTCCAGCCGGAACCCTCCTTTTGTTTGACAGAAACCGAAATTGATCTCTTTTTCCGGGGGAAAAAGACGTTCGTAAAGTGCCTGATCTTTTTCTTCGAACGGAGTAAAGGCGAGATCTTTTTTTGTGTAATTCACTTCTCCGAGATGATATCGGTAAAAGAAGGAAGGTGTAGCCAACATTTTCATTCGATGGTCGATATTAAGGACATCGCTTTTAAGTGGCGAGATACCGACAAGAAGGTCATATCGTCCGAAATTTGTTTGGGGGGGATCGAATTCGGCAACCGTTTTTTGGTTCAGATCCGTTTCGATTGTTCCGAGCAGAAAATCGGGAAGGAGCGATGTTTCGGCGTTCTTTCTTTTAACCCAAAAGAAGGAAATCTGGAATTTTTCTTTCGGAACCGGTTTGTTTTTGTAAGGAATCCAATCGATGGTGATTTTGATCTTTTTCGATTGTCCGGTTATAAGGTTAGCTTTTGGGGAAACGGGAATCAATTTATCCAAAGCGCGATTGCGTCCGTTGATGTACCGAATAAGTTTTCCATTTTCTTTCCAAGAGGACTGTTCGGCGATTTGACCGTCGATTTTCCGGATCATTGATTCGGTTCCGGTTTTTTTATTACGGGCCAGATATCCGAACGGCGGAAGAGTGATTCCGTCGACAGTCCAGTCTTGTGAATCGCGATTAACATAAATGGACATTCCGCCTCTCCAGTCGATTTTTTGGCGATGTATATTTCCGTCGATAAATTCGAAACGAACAATTTCGTCGTTGGCCAATTCGCGCATGACTCCTTGGGCCAGATAATATTTACGGACGAGCTGACGAAGCGCGAGATTATGGGGCAAAGATCGAACGTAACCGGAAAGGATCTCTTTGACATCGCGGCAGTATCCGTCGGACATAAGCGCATGACCGGTCATTAGTTCAGTACTGATATAATCATCGCTGTCGATTCCGTGTAGTTCCCGGCCTCGTCCTCCTTCGTATCGAACGCTGTATCCGGCTCCGTGCAGGGAAAAGAGTTGGTGATTCACCGCATCGAACCAGGGAATTTTTTCAGCGTCGTCAAAAGAGGGAATATTGAACCAGCAGTATTCACCCGATTTTGTGCCGAGATTGACGAATTGGCAATCAGCACCGTCAAGACTTCCGATCAAATAATCGTGTCCCCCTTCAGAGACGGTGATGGACTGACGTTCTTTTACCCCTTCTTTTTCAAGTACGGGATTTTGGATTTTGTGAATATTGTTGAAAACATTTCCAACATCTTTAATGGCTTTCAGGTGAGAGATCGTCTTGCCGTATTGATCATAATAATTCCGGGCCGCGTGAGCGGGTACGCAGGCGAGTACATCGACGAAACAGCAGTTCATGGCGAATCCGTCATTGTTCATCTGTCGGAGACAGGTACCGAGAATATCCGCCGCTTTGTTAGGGGCCAGCCGATAACTTTGCGCTTGCAGAAAAACATTACGATATGCTTTTTGCGGTGTTCCATCAGGAAGGAACGATACGTTATCGAACGAGAACGAAGTCGAGTCGGGATAATAATCAATAACATTGTTATGTGTTCCGAAATACCAGCCGTTTTTTTGGGCCGTTTTCAGTGTTTCGATCAGATCATCCCGGGAGCCAAACAGAGGATTGGGCGGCCAGACATCGGGAAGGCGGTGATCGTATCGGAATCGCTGCCAATTATGGGTGATCAGGATCAGATCGTTACGAAGTCCGTATAATTCCGCAGCATCCTGAATTAGTTTGGTTTGCTGCGAATAGTGTCCGTTCCAAAGATCAAGAACGAACCGTCCCTGTTTGGCTTGAACGCCGGAGGCGGGTTTCTTGTCAAGAACAGATCGGTAGCGGATTGCGCAGGACATTGAGCCGCCTTGATCAACGGAACCTGGAACAAGAGTTAAAACGGCCGGGCCGGGAACGGTAATGGTCTGCTGTTTTTTCAAAGGGTCGTAACGGAAAGAGTGGATCATGAAATCGGAGGCCATAACAACCGATGCGCCGTTTGTGTAATCAATACCGACGAATGATGTTGAAAAACTGTGTCCGTTCGACGTGATTGAAAATTTACCGGGTCGTTTAATATAATAGCCGTGACCCAAATTTACCGCGTCCAGATCCGAAGAACAGGGGCCGAATTCGAGCCAAGTCAAAGCTTCAGGTTCTGAACAGTCGATTTTGAATTGAATGGTTCCTTTGTTTTTTCGGATTTCATAAAAAAGTTTGTATTCTTTATCTTTATAACGAAAAGTTTGAGTCCAACAATTTTTTTTACCCGGGATCTCTTGAAAAATACCGGGATTCTGTTGATAAAGAGGACGTCCGGCAACGAAAATCCTCAGGCCCTGCCAGCGGACGGTTCGACCGTTGCTTTCAACGGAAACAAGAGCGTCGGCCAATCCGAGCTGACCCGGAACAACGGCCGCAAATCTGTTGTTGTCAAGTTCGAATCGGATCGTTTTGCCTTGCGGATTCTGCCAGCGCGAGCTGTCCCAATCTTCAGTTGTTCGAAATAATGGAAGATCGTCGATTTTCCAATGATTATTAGCGGGTAATTTTGTTTCGATGGGATAAACGATGTTCAGCGGTTTCGTATTCGGTTGATTGTTTGTTTTCGATCCGTCGGGAGTTGAACTGTTCTTTAAGCCGTGTTCGGAATAAATATCAAGATTAACCGGATAATGGGCGCTGAAAGCTCCTTTTCCCGCGGCGATTTTGACCGAAAAAATCGTTTTAGTCTTGCCGGGAATTGTTATTATTTCAGAAAGTGTTTGTTTGGAATTTTCTTTTGAGGCCGGAAAAAACAGCGGAGCAAGAGTTCGGTAACGAAGAGTCAGGTTGACCGGTTTTCCGGAAGTGTTTTCGAATAAGGTTTTGACCTCTTTTGGTTCAAGGGGATTTTCGAGCGGATCGGGCTGTTCTATTGTGACCTTTACCGCGCCTGTTGTTCCGCTGTTACAGACGTAAGCCGAAAGATCCGGCGTTGGAACCCGTATTCCGAAGATCACAAAAAGAAGAAGTACGGGGAACCGTTTTTTTAAGAACCGGAGAACCCATGAAAATTTGTAAAGCATATAATTACCTTTTGTTTTGACGTTGTTTTGGAAAAACTGCTGTATTGCGTCGACT
>CAZZEF010000361.1:1010-3974 GCA_964652875.1 uncultured Planctomycetaceae bacterium | reverse complement strand
TTTACGAAGCGGAACTTAAGGACATGATCGCCTCTTTTGATTTCTTCCCGTCGATTATCGTTTGGGTTCCGTTTAATGAAGGCTGGGGACAGTTTGATACTCCGCGCATTGTTGAAATGGTTCGCGCTCTTGATGATTCCCGGCTGGTCAACGGTACAAGCGGTTGGGCCGACCGAAATTGCAGTGATATGCATGATATGCACAAATACCCCGGTCCCGGTATGTTCCCGACTGAAGAAAAACGCGCTTCCGTACTCGGTGAATACGGCGGACTCGGACTCCCGATTAAAGGACACAGCTGGAAAGAAAATGGAAATTGGGGCTATGTCAGTTTCGATGACAAGGAAGGCCTTTTCCGCCGATATCGCCAGCTTAACCGTCAGCTTCGTCCGTTGATCCTTAACGGCCTGTCCGCCGCGGTTTATACGCAAACGACCGATGTTGAAGTTGAGGTCAATGGTTTGATGTCTTATGATCGCGCCGTCGTTAAAGTTCCAGTTGAAAAGATGTTCCAAAGCAATACGAAACTTCGGGCTCCGCTTACGGAAAACGCTCCGATGATTAAAACCGTTGTCGCAACAGCTGCCGATGGAGAACAGGTTTGGAATTATACCTTTGCCAAGCCGGCTGATCATTGGGCCGATCCCAATTTTAACGATTCCGCCTGGAAAAAAGGCGCCGCCGGTTTCGGAACGGAAAAAACACCGGGCGCTCTTGTCCGAACCGTTTGGAATACCCCCGAGATCTGGCTGCGACGCGCCGTTGATCTTTCCGAAGATCAGATCAAAAACATCGACAATTTGTTCATTAATATTCATCATGACGAAGACGCCGAAGTTTATCTCAACGGAATTAAAATCGGATCGTTCAAAAAATACATCGGAGAATATACGCTTGCCGATCCTGATATGGCGGCGCTGAAAAAAGCCGCGAAGCCCGGTAAAAATATTCTTGCTGTTCACTGCCGACAAACGGCTGGCGGTCAATACATTGATGTTGGGTTTTCGATCGAGGACGCGACCGAAAAATAATTGGGAAACAGACTGAAAGCGATCTGAGGCAAAATCGGGAAATTAATCCTTGATGTATTAGATTGATCTGTTGTGAATTTACCGTTTCAACGTTAAAAAAACGTCGATTCACTCGTTTCCCGGCGGCATTAACGGGGAATTTATACCGGTTCCATCATGAGTTTTCCGTTATAATGTCAAAAGAACCGCCGATTCACACAGTCAATCGGCGGTGATGACGAAAAATTAAAAATAAAAGCAGTATAAATAAAGATCGGTATTAAAGACTTCGCGCAAAACGGTTTATTTTGTTTTCGGGGAGTCTTTTTTATTTTCAACAAAGATCTCCCCTTACATTTTTCTGAATTTTCCGGGACGAATTCCGGTTCGCCGCAAAAAAGTTTCACTCAAGCGCAGAGTATGATTGAGTCCGCTTTTAAATGAGTATGATTGAGTCCACTTTTAAATGTGATTGGCTCAATATTCTAAAAATGATTGACTCAATACTCAAAAAGGTCGTTTTAAGACGAATTATCGCGATATTGTTTTTTGAATCAAGTATTTGATCTAAAACGGTCTGGTTCAGTTCGCCGCAAAGATGTCTTTGAAGTTTTGTAGCGGTGATCCTGATATTTAAAGCGCCTTCGGGAACGCTGATATCGAACCGGGCATTCGGACGAATGAATACAAACGCTTTTTGAATTAGCGGATAGGTAACGCTTGTTAATTCCGTTAAGGCGCTCAGGGCGATTCGGACCGGCGGAACGTCATTGTTTTTCTTTTAAATCTTCATCGTTCAAAAAGATATTCCGCGATAAGATGTCCAACGGTCCGATGATCGTTATCAAGAAGCGGAAGTTCGAGTGAGGGTGTCCATACATTCTGATCAAAAGCAGAACCCTCGTCTTTTATGAAAGCTGACATCACTTTTCTGGACAGCTATTTAACGTTGGAGCGAAAAATTCAGAATAAAATCGGTATATTGCAGAACAGTATTATTTGCGGTATAATTTTATTCTGTACTGTCTCCGGAATTTCTGTGATGAGAATTTGCTCGAACAGACTGTTTTTTAAGTTTTATATACCGGTTCCAAGATGACTTTTCCGTTATAACGTCAAAAGAACCGCCGATTCACGCAGTCAATCGGCGGTAATGACGGAAAATTTAAAATAAATGCAGTATAATATTCGGGAGTAAGGTTTGAGCGTATACCGAAGAATAACAAATGAGTCTCTTTTACTATAATAATATTTTCAAAAAAATTTCCGGAGCAAAAGCCGGGGAAAGCACAGAAAGGAAGATCATGACCATGAAAACGACACGACGCGGATTTGTGCAGGCAGGAACGCTTGCCAGTTTGGCCGGATCAGCAATTCCTGCGGTTCACGCGGGCGAAACGCATCTGATTAAGGTTGGTCTTGTCGGGTGCGGAGGCCGGGGACGGGGTGCCGCAATGAATGCACTGGCGGCCGACAAGAATTGTAAACTTGTCGCGCTGGGAGACGCCTTTGCCGAACGTGCCCGTGCTTCGATCGACGGCTTTAAGAACCGCTATGGTGATCGGGTCGATGTGCCTGAGAATCGGATTTTTTCGGGGCTCGATTGCTATCGAGGTGTACTTCAGGAGTGTGATCTTGTTCTGCTCTGTGAGCCGCCGCACTTCCGGTATCGTTCTTTGCGTGCCGCGGTTGAGGCGGGAAAACATATATTTTGCGAGAAGCCCGCGGCAAGCGACGCGCCGGGAGTCCGGCATGTGATTGAGTCGGCGAAGATGGCCAGAGATAAGGGACTCAACGCAATCTCGGGACTATGTTGGCGTTACGAGAACAACGTTCGCGGTATTATCGAGCGAATTCGAGACGGACTTATCGGTGAAGTCTGTACGGCGCAGGTCAATTACATGACCGGGCGCGTATGGAATCGGCCTCGACTGGAAAACGATACCGAGATGAT
>CAZZEF010000361.1:0-1000 GCA_964652875.1 uncultured Planctomycetaceae bacterium | reverse complement strand
GTTCGCAACTGGTACAATTTCAGTTGGCTTTCGGGCGACTTCAATGTCGAACAACATGTACATAGTATCGACAAGGGAACTTGGGGACTCGGCGATATATTCCCCCAAACGGCTTATGGTCTTGGTGCCCGAATGGGCCGCACAGAACAGCCCGCGTACGGCGATATTTATGATTCGATGGGGACCGTCTTTGAATATGCCAACGGTCGAAAGATGTATTCCTTCTGTCGTCAGCAGAATGGCTGTTGGAATCAGGCGAATGAATTCTTTATCGGCTCAAAAGGTTACGCCGAAGTGATACGCAGCGGTCCCAACTCGAAGATATACGATCTGGACGGAAAAGTCCTTTATGAGCATCAGCGCGAAAAATGTAATATGCACCAGCGCGAAATAGAGGTTCTTTTTGAAGCGATTCGCAGTGGCGGCAAGACGACGCTTAACAATATCGAACAACTTGCCTTGGTGACCTTGGTCGCGATTATGGGCCGTTTGGCATGTTATAGCGGCAAGCTTGTGACCTGGGACGAAGTGCTAAACTCGCCCGGAATGGCGCCGTCGGGATATACATGGAACGACACGCCGCCGAAAATGCCCGACGATAAAGGTCGATATCGTATCCCAGTGCCCGGACTCGGCGAAGTCTATCATACGGTAACGCGCTGACGGGACGAGGGCACCGCTAAGGCGGGTGTTATGTATTTAACCAACTCGGGAAATGCGTCAACATGCGCCCTTAGCGCTTGGGCTTTCCCCGGGCTCTCTGACAAAACTTTTGAACGCCAAAAACGTTTAAACGCCAAAAACGTTTAAACGCCAAAAATGTTTGAACGCCAAAAATGTTTAAACGCCAAAATGTTTAAACGCCAAAATGTTTGAATGCCAAAAATGTTTGAATGCCAAAAATGTTTAAACGCCAAAATGTTTGAACGCCAAAAATGTTTGAATGCCAAAAATGTTTAAACGCCAAAAATGTTTAAACGCCAAAAATGTTTAAACGCCA
>CAZZEF010000360.1:0-3988 GCA_964652875.1 uncultured Planctomycetaceae bacterium | reverse complement strand
GGAATATTTCGATCCGTCAGCATTTCCGAAAAAGCACTTCGCAGCAGAATGTTAGCCTCCGCCCCCTTAATTCCGCTTTTCGCCGCCTTTTCAATTTCAGACAAAAGCGATTCGTTTCCGATCGATTTTAAATACAGAGAAAACTCGTCGAGATGATCGACATAGAACTTGAAAAAATCCTCTCCCCAAATTTTTTCTTCAACATATTCAATAACTTTTTGTTCAATGAGTTTGTTTTCTTCTGACATAAAAAAACTCCTGTTGAAGGTGTTTTATACTGTCCGGATTTACACGTTCAATATTAATATTCCGCGCTTTCCGATCGACAGATTTTACGTATCGGCTGTTCTTATGACAATTGAATATAAAAATGAAACAGACAAATTAAAGGAAAACGAATCTTCGGGGAAGAATATAAAAATTCTTCTTCTGTTATTGTAATATAACACAGAGCAATATTGTTTGCAAGTTCTGACGTCGGGCCGAAAGAATTATTATACTGCTTTTATTTTAAATATTCCGTCCTCTCCGCCGATTGACTGCGTGAATCGGCTGTTCTTTTGACGTTATAACGGAAAATTCATGATGGAATCGGTATATGTACACGGAAACAATGCCCGCACTAAAGTATGTTTTTATTTTTTTCGGTAAACCGGGACATCCCCGATGAGGACAACAAACTTGTTCATCTTGATTTGCATTTGAAAAAAATCATTAGAAATCGTTTCGTACCCCATTTTCAATTTTATGACTTTGTATTTTGTAAGTTCAAAGACGCAAAAAACAAGGGGTGAAACAGCTTCCAGTCAACATTTTAAAATTGTGTTTTTATACTGCCGTTTGACAGTTTACATTTTTTGATTGTTGGATATCGGTCCGCTGATATAATGCTCTTCCCAATATTTAATATGCGCGATTTCTGCCGATTGAGCTGGAGAACAGGACTGTTTGTTGAAGTTGGAACAGATTGATCGATAAAAGAACTGGTATCTAAGAATTGAAAGAAGATATTTGCCGTTCAATTTAATAATATATAATTGGAAAATTAATAATAGATGATTGGAAAATTAATAATAGATGATTGGAAAATTAATAATAGATGATTGGAAAACATTTGAAGGGAGAAAACTCCCGAATTTGTAAATGATCGGGAGTTTTCTCGAAAAATATTGTTCAACGCCGGTATAAAATGGTCAGATTTTGATTTCAGGGATATCGTATTCTTTGCGGAATTCCGGATGCCAGAATTTTTGGGATTCGGGGCAATTGGTAACCTGACCTGTTTTCTGATCGATTTCCAGTTTTACGCTTCCGGCACGAAGCGACATATTCGCGTAATGAATGAGCATAGTACTCCGATGGCATTCTTCAACAGGAGAATTGGGATTTTTTCGTTCCCGCATTGCGTCGACGAAGTTGCTCATATGATCTTTATGAAGCTGGGAATAGCAGCCGAAATCCTGTGCCTTAACAACGGGCAGCCGCTTTTTAGTTCGGTCAAAGACCTGCCAACCGGCGCCGAGACGGCTGATAACCATTAAAAACTTTGAGCCGTAAATTTCGATTCGGGACGAATTTTGGAACCAATACGGATGCATTTTATTTTCGCGGACTTCCCAATCGGTTTCGAGCATATACGGACAGTTCATGACCTGTTCGATATTCATGATCAGGTTTCCGAAATCGTAAACGGTCGATTGAGTTTCCGGGGGTTGAGTCAAGAGCCGCTGCTTGTCGATTCCTCCCAAACTGTAACACGATTTCGGAATTTTCAGTCCGAGGATCCAACGGGCGACGTCGATTTGGTGAACACCTTGAGTAGCGAGCAGTCCGTTTCCGAAATCCCAGAAATATCCCCAGGTAAGGGCCTGCATGTAAGTAGGGGAATACTCACGATAGGGGGACGGTCCGATCCATTTATCCCAGTCGAGATTAGCCGGAGTCGGAACACCGGTTTGAATGGTCGGAAGACTTTCGCGCCACATATTATGAACGCGCACGAATTCGATATTACCGAGATTGCCGTCTTCGATGAATTTTTTGGCGGTCGGACAGTAATTGGAAGATCGGGTTTGATTGCCGGCCCCGACTATACGGTTGTATTTTTTGGCCGCCTTGATCATCATTTCCCCTTCAAATGGAGACCGGCTCAGCGGTTTTTCGCAGTAAACATCTTTACCTGCTTCGCAAGCCTGAATCGTATGAAGCGCGTGCCAGTGATCCGGAGTAACGAGAACAACACCATCGACCGATTTGTCATCAAAAACTTTTCTCGCGTCCTGAACGATTTTCGGCGCGATATTGTCTCGAGTCAGCTGTTTGGCCCGTCGTTCCGCCCGACTTGTATCGACATCGCAGCACCAAGCGAAACGAACATCGTCTTGCGGGCGAACCATAAAGTCGCGGCAAACCCAATCGGAACGGGAACCGCAGCCAATCACCGCAAGCTGAATCCTGTCGTTGGCCGCAGCGGATCGCGCGGATTTCGGATTCGTTAAAATTGTTACCGCGCCGAGTGCGGAACTGTGTTTTAAAAAGTCTCTTCGTTTCATTTTTTCCCTTTCTGAGATAGACGGTAAAATATTTCGGTTCATTATGAACTTTCCGTTCCAATGTCAAAGAACAGCCGATTCACGAAGACAATGGCAAATTTTGGAAATTTAGAAGGCAATATTAATGCCCCGTTCAATTAAATTTTATTATCAGCGGATCTTTTTGACCGGTCTGAAAAATCCGGATTAAAATGTATTTTCTTTTATTGTAACTTTTTAAGAGGAAGATTTCAACATCGTTCAATAAAATATTAATAAATATATTTTTTACGGTGTATTCGGACTTGCCTCAAAAAAACAGCCTGTTCACAAAAACAATCGGCGGATATCGCGGAAAACATAAAATGACGGCAACATACCCAAAGATCAAAATGCGAAAAAGAAGATCAGGCGCAGAGAGTGAAAAAAGAAAAGAAATCAAGGAAGGATAAAAATAAAGGGGATGATGAAATCCCCTTTTGATAATTTTAATAAATAATGACTTATAAAAAATGAAAGCTGAATGATCGAAAGCAATGAAGCTGAAATTAATTTGGAACCGCGGCTTCCTTTGGAACAGAACGCAGAACCTTTCTCATTGTAATTTGATTTCCTTTGTTGTTGTAAAAAACATCGTCCATAAAGTTTTTAATAAAAAAAATGCCTCGCCCGGACGGCGTTGTTAATGACTGATCTTTACGCGGATCAGGTACTGTAGCTGGAGTAAAACCGTTTCCTTCATCCATAATGGAAAGAGTGATTTGCTGCGAAGTGATCATGTACGAAACCGTAATTTTTTTTGTTGGGTCTTTTTTGTTTCCGTGCATGTAAGCATTCATAAAAGCTTCATCCAGGGAGATCTCCACTGCGAACCGATCCTGTTCCGACCAGTTCAATGACATCAGAATTTCGTTGATTCGACTATATATTATCTGAATATATTTCGAATCAGATGGACAAATTTTTGTTTCTGACACCCCCATATTAATTTTCTCCGTATTAATGCAGTAATGAACAGTAAAATAAAAACAATAGTAATTAATAAAAATATAAAACAGTTAAAAAATAAAATTTTATCGTTGCGAAAACGGTATCATTCTGCAATATCAAACTCTCATTTTTATTCTATAAAATTTACAGACGGTTTCAAGAGGCTGAAAAGAAAATTTTTTACAAATTCATGATAACAGGACAATATTATGAAATTTAATTGTTAATGGAATGAAATATTTATTAAAGGATGATGATTTATAATGATTATTGAACAAATATAATTATTTGTAGAGTTCTAAACAGCTTTAGACCAATGATTATCGATAAAAGTCAAGACAAATTTTATCATATTTTCTATTTTGAGGCAAAATATTAACAAATGTACGCGATATTCCGACATTAAAAACGATTGTGTTTTGCAAAAAGTTTGTCCGGTCCTAAAAAGAAATGACAGGCACTTGTAA
>CAZZEF010000359.1:0-4004 GCA_964652875.1 uncultured Planctomycetaceae bacterium | reverse complement strand
CTGGGTGATTTGTGATCAGAGCAAAGCGCACCTTTTCTTTACGACCAATAACGGCGATCTATGGCGCGAGGAAACCGCAATCGACGCGTTTCCTTACGGATGGTCAGAACCGAAACTGGCACTTCATGACGACATTTTCGAAGCGAGTCATACCTATAAAATCAAAGGAAAGAATCAGTATATTACTATTGTCGAAGCGATTAACAAAAAGGCGCTCGACTCCATGACCGACGAAATTAAAGGACATCGTGTTTACAAGGCGTATATTTCGGATCGGCTTGACGGTCAATGGCATCCAGTGACCGCGTCCCGGGACGATCTTTTTGCCGGTGTTAAAAATGTTCAGTTCGACGGTCCTGTCTGGTCGGAAAATTTCAGTCAT
The DNA here is from genome assembly GCA_964652875.1 of uncultured Planctomycetaceae bacterium. Taxonomy (GTDB): domain Bacteria; phylum Planctomycetota; class Planctomycetia; order Pirellulales; family Thermoguttaceae; genus JAUNBG01. The sequence continues at coordinate 3,622 of CAZZEF010000359.1, read as the reverse complement.
GGAGAAATACTCCGCGCCGGATATGATGAAAAAATGGAAATTGATCCGACGGACTGGAAACTGCTTTATCAGGGAGTACTCGATAAAGACATTCATCCGGGCAAATACGGAGAGATCCCCTGGCGGCTCGGTCTGCTGATCCAGCAATGATTTCCCTTAAATTACCATTATAACGTCAAAAAAACAGCCGATTCACATAGTTAATCAGCGGAAATGACGAAAAATTTAAAATAAAAGCAGTATAAAAGGACGTATTGACCGTTCGATTTTGACCTTTCGGACATCTTGTCATTTTTACAAGGATTAATATAATTAAAAACAAAGCGGTATAAAACATTGTTTATCATTGGAGTCGGCCCGGTTAGTTCGGCGGTGAAACGACAGACAGATCCGGCCGCTTGGTGATATGTTCTGAACAGGACTTGAAAACCAAATCGAATCGTTTGTCTGTTTTCGGCTGATTCCGGTGCCGTGTTTTGCCGGTTGAAAGATCGCGGGGAACAGCAGGACGGGAAGCGGATCTCTTGTCCGAAGAAAACTCAAAAAGCCGTTTCGTCTTTTTGAACAGCGTTATTAAACTGCCTCCTTTTATACTGTAATCATTTTAAATTTTCCGATTGTTTCGCCGAAAGACTTTGTGACTCGGCTGATTTTTTGTCATTGAGTTGGAAAATTCATCAGGGAACAGGTATAACCGCAGCTTTTTCTCTTGGCACTGCAGCAGGACAGCCGCCCGCGGATACGGATCCCCAAAGAATTTTACTGTTTATCCTGATCGCTTGCGAGATCCGGAAATTGACAGTCAGTGAAAAAAATACATCGTCCGGTATGTTATCGTTACTATTTTTGTGTCAGGTTCAGCATGTCGTTCAACTCTTCCGAAAACGATCAATCGATTCACTCGCGATCAAGCGATAAAGAAAAATCGTCGGACGAAATAAACGATTGGTATCATTTGATCTTTCGTAAACGATCCTTGCGCGATTATCTTGATTTGAGCAAGACTTGGCTTTTCAGTGTTGTTTTGCATCTTCTTCTGATCTTTCCGCTCATGTTTTACTGGGTTTCTGAACCGGCGCAAAACCGAATGGAAGTAATTTCAGCACCCGGTGACGGAGAAACGCTCTCCAACGACGATTTTTTCAATGATTCGGCTCCGGTTGAAAAAGATTTCAATGTTGGAATGGACGCGGTTACCGTTGAACGGAGTTTTGATTCTCTTCAGGATAAGCCGACTGTACTCAATACGGATCCGGTAGAGAGATCTCTTCCGCTTGAAACGGAAAACACGATTTCCGAAAACATTGCGCTCAACGGTTTAATGCAGATGGGTCGAACAGAAGATCCGTATCAGGGGCGCGGGGCGGACAAGCGGTCTCTTTTAGCGGCGGGAGGAGGATCATCCGGGAGCGAACGGGCAGTTGGTTCGGCGTTGGAATGGTTGGCCCGTCATCAGTGTCGGGACGGCCATTGGTCGTTTCAACTGGAAGAGTGCGAGAGCTGCAAAGGCAAATGCAAGAATTCAGGATCGAAAAAAGAAGCGGACGCGGGAGCGACCGCGTTGGCGCTTTTACCGTTTCTTTCTTCGGGGAATACGCCCTTCAAGGGAAAATACCGGACCTGTGTCCGCACGGGAATAAGCTGGCTTCTTGATCATGCGCGATTTGAAGCTCAAACGATTTCCTTTCGGGACGGCGGGACAATGTATTCACACGGAATGGCGGCGCTGGCACTGAGTGAAACTTACGAGATGATGTCCAAAGGAGAGCGAAAGAAATGGCCGGCGGTTGGCGTTGCCGCGATGATGTCGGCCGCTTACATTGCCGATGCGCAGGATCCTGTGACCGGCGGCTGGCGGTATGTTCCCCGGCAGGCTGGCGATACTTCGGTTACCGGTTGGCAGGTGATGGCCCTGAAAAGTCTGACCGTCGATGAAAAAGATCAAAATCGGCGAAAAGAGATCCTGAAAAAAGCATTGCATTTCTTTAAAAATGTTACCGCTTACGAAAAAGGGAGTCGATACGGATACAACGCGCCCAAGTCGGGAACAAACGCGGTTACCGCTGTCGGACTTCTCTGTCGGCTTTATCTTGATTGGGGGGTTGACCAGCCGGAATTATTGCAGGGCGCCGATTATCTGCTCGAAAACGGACCGGATATCGGCAATCCGTATTATACGTATTACACGACACTGCTGATGTTCAATATCGGCGGAAAACGCTGGTCCAAATGGAACAATTCCGTTCGGGACGCGCTGATCGAACAGCAGGAGATAAGCGGGCATGAAAAAGGAAGCTGGTATCCCGACGATGACAGCAGAGGCTTTTGCGGATCCGGCGGACGACTTTATGTTACCGCGCTCAACTGCATGTCGCTGCAGGTCTACTATCGCTATCTTCCGCTCTATAAAAGTCTCGGAAACGAATCGAAATTTCCTGTCGATTGAGTAATTCCTGTAAACTGGTTGCCCAACATATCCAATCTCTGTTATACAGATCCTTATTTTAAATTTTCTGTTATTTCCGCCGATTGAAAATGTGAATCAGCTTACAACGCTAAAAAGGAAACAAAAACAGTATAACATACGGTACCTTCAAAAAAGTATTTGACATGAACATTGGGATGGATCTTGTTTCTTTACTTGGGGGCTCTGAATGTTTTTGGTAATCGCGAAAAAACAGACGAAACCTGGTTTCAAGACAGATCTCGTCTGTTTTAATGAGTTAAAAAATGAATGTTTTATACTGCATTTATTTTAAATTTTCTGTTATTTCCGCCGATTGACCGCGTGAATCGGCTGTTCTTTTGACGTTATAGCGGAAAATTCATGATGGAAACAGTATATGATTACTGAATCGGAACTTCCGTCAGCCATTCCGGATGTTCCCGAACGCCTTCCGCTTCTTTGACCGGCCAGGTGATCCGCGCTTTGTCACGATACAGACCGATCTTTTCCAAGGGGATCGGACGGAAGCCCTGTTTGAAGGCGGGCGATTCTTTTTTCAAATGAAAATCACCATTTTTGGCATCGACGAAAAGCGGATCGGCAACGATCGACTGTTTATCGCCGCCGTCCATTTGCCAGGATTCCCATTCGTTCAGAACTTTTCCCTCTTTCAAAGAAAGTTCGCTGATCTCCGCCCAGCCTGTTTTGGACATGTATTGAAAATGAGCCGAAACTTTGCCGATTCGTTCGTCATATTCTTTTTCATTCCTGGCCGGAAAATGGAACGGAACTTCAAAGGTTTTCTCCTCAGAATCGTTGGATCGGACATTGCAGGACCCGAAGATCTGCCAAAGACCCTTATTTTCGGTAACGATTCGCATTGACATGGGCGAACCGTCGTGATCCCCAGTCCGAAGTTTAAAGGAGAAGACATAACTTTTGCCCGGTTCAAGACTGAACAGCGGAGAGCGCAGACACGCATTTTTGACATACCGCTGCTGATCATTGAACGCCGCCTTCATTCGAATGCCCGCTTTTCCGGATCCATTGACGATCAGTTTGGATTCCATTTCGGGAAATGTCTTGTGAAACCAGATCCATCCCTGCGCGGCGGCGCCGGTTTTTCCTTTGAGGTCGAACTCCCCTTTCGGAGCCGCTTGCGAAAAATCGGAGTTT
>CAZZEF010000358.1:0-4012 GCA_964652875.1 uncultured Planctomycetaceae bacterium | reverse complement strand
TCCAACTCTTTGAGTCCTGATTTCCGGAAATATCAAGTGTCTTCAGTATATTTTCAATCAGTCCGGCAATACCACCAACATAATAATTGATATTTTGCCCAGTTCCTTTAACATCAATGGTTCCTGTAAAAGTATTTACTTGGATATAATCTTTTTCAGAAACATCGCCCGCATTTGTCGAATAGCCGCCAACGATTCCACCGGCAATAAGATAAAGATCGGAAGATGTACCAATAAAATCCATATCAGAACTGCAGTTGAGAACAGCCCCTGCAGAATATGCTCCGGAATGATCGCCATTATACATACCCATAATGCCGCCGATCCGGATAAAACTGGCATGGCTCACTGCCGTAAGAGTTCCAGAGGTGTGACAATCACTCACACAGGTTTCTGCGCCAACGGAAGAAAAAGCGCCAATACCACCAGCATTAACAGCCCCTTGTGTTTCGAGTATTATCTTTCCATGATAACTGCAATATTCCACTTTCAAATCGGATGTGTAAATGTCGTTCGGCTCATACAGTACGGATTCCCAGAGTCCAAACAGTCCTCCTGCCCTGAACTGATTATCCCCTGCGCAGAATGCGTCGATCTTGGCCTTGGAACTGCAATAACTCATTGAACCGCGGTTCATAACACCTGTTATACCGCCTAAAGTAATATCTTTTAGTCCGGTACCAGTTTGCCGCAAATCGAACTGAAGACAGCTTTCGCCTTTTGTCGATGTTGTTACATTACAATTCTTAAACGCAACATATTCGGCCCCCAGCCCTGAAATAAAACCGATATTGATTCCAACAGCGGTTTCCGTCAGGTCAATATCAATTTTACCATCTACCAGTGTCAGGTTTTTGATACAGGCCGGAGTTGTCTCCGTTCCGGCTACGGTACCGAACAGTCCGATGGAAACCCATCCGGATTCGTCCGGCGCCGCGGGATTGTTTTGACAATATTGGATTGGAATTGACGTAATCGAAAGATTGAGAACAGAATAATTATTACCATCGAATGTACCGGCAAAATACTTTTCCCTGTCATATTCCTTATATGAGGTCCAGGTCTGCTGAAGTCCGATAGGGGTCCAGTTTCTGCCGTCAAGATCAATATCGGCCCCCAAGGCAACCGTTTTATTGGAGAAGTCATACGCTTTGTCCAAGCCCGCCGTTCCATTAACAATCGCGGCCAAACCGGCAAGCTGTTCCGCTGTTGACAGGGTGTAATTTGTCGTATCTTCGTAAGTTGCTGCATTAAACCAGGAAATGTCAATGGTGCCGTCCCAGGGAGAATCAGTCTCAACTGCTTTGACAAAGGTTCCTTCATTCACAGAAGCCACGACAGGATCAACTCTCTTGGTGGCTGTTGTCGTTAGTGTTTCACTTACTGTAATCGCGTTTTCGGAAAGGAGCAGATCATTAGTCGCTTCAATGACAACCCGTCTGTCAATCGTTGTTGAAGTACCACCAATAAGACCGCCAACCAATATATCATACGTCGTGGCTACACCATCCGCTTCAATTGTTACGCCATTCTCAATAGTATTGCCGACAAGTCTTACGTCACCATCTGAATAAGTACTTGTGACTTTTTTATTCCAAACAAAACCGAGCAAACCGCCAACGCCGTAGAGTATATTGTTATTATTACCAGAAACATCAATCAGGACATCTCGTGTGACCGTATTGTCAACAAACAGACCAGATCCGCCAGAAACACCACCGATCAAGCCACCGACCAATAAATAACTGGAATTTGCCGTTGCGGTCAGATCCATGGATGCGGTGCAGTTCGCCACAGTACCTTGAGGTGTATTTTCGCTGCTTCCGGCATTTTTCGCCCCGTAGATTCCGCCCATCTGAATGAAAGAGTTTGTACTGTTCGCTGTAATAGAACCAGTTGAGTTCGCGTTTGTCGTATAAAGTTCAATGGTCTCATTCAGTCCGGCAATGCCTCCAACGTTAATAGTTCCAAGACTGGTAATCTTCATGTCTCCGGTGTATTGGCAATCTTTAAGCGTCAAATTAGGCGTCCAGTCGGTTCCATCGGCATTGTAGTAGCCAATCAAACCGCCAACATTTGTCTGAACTTTGACATTGGCATTGACAGTAACATTAGCGCTTACACTGCTATTAGTAACTGATCCCGTTAAATTTCCGGCTAATCCACCAACGTGAAAGCTTTCTGTTGGTACGGAACCTGCATTTAAAGTAAACGAGGAATTTTCTTTTACAATGCAGTTATCGACTAATCCTTTATCATTGGTTACCATCCTTCCAGCAACAAAACCAGCACTTATTTGTTTTACTTTTTGGGTAATTTTACTAAAATCAACATCAAAAATGGCAGAATCAAGAGTAATATTTTGAATTTTGGCGCCATCTCCATTAACACTGAACAGACCCAAGGAAACATATTGTTGTTCATCATGAGTTGAGATCGAATCCGCATCTATTCTGAGATTGGAAATAGTGTAATTGGCCCCATCAAATACTCCCGCAAAGCTTGTAGAATAGGTTCCAATCGGTTTCCAGGACCGGCCATTCAGATCGATATTGTTACCAAGTGTAATTGTTTTACCTGAGAAGCTGTATGCTTTATCAAGACTTGCCTTATTACTGACAATCGCGGCCAAACCGGCAAGCTGTTCCGCTGTTGACAGGGTGTAATTTGTCGTGTCTTCGTAAGTTGTGGCATTAAACCAGGAAATATCAATGGTGCCGTCCCAGGGATCTGACTCCATGCCGCTGACCGGAAGAATGACCGGAACAACAGATTCGGATTCTGACAGACTGCTCGCCATTATTTCACTGTCCGTTATACATGCCGCTGCAGGTTCCATTCCACATACAGAAAGAAGACGTCTGTCTTCCAGCTCCTCAATCCGAAAAGTTCGAAATCGTTGTCCGAATTGTATTCTCGATTTCTGCTGCGCTCCGCCGAAATAACACTTTTTAACAATACCCCCTAATATATCCATGTGATTTTTCCTCATTATTTAGTTTATTGTATTATTTTTCTATATTGAAACAATACCTACAATTTTGGACAATTTATTTATTACATTCTAATTGAAAGTGCAATAAATTTCAATATGAAAGATCGTTTTTTAAATAAAAAAAGAAAAAGCAGAGGGACAGAGAAAATTTTGCAACAGGTGTATTGTGCAACAGGCGTATTGATTGATGAATTATATTTTTGGGTAAATTGTACTATACCGATTATATCATGAATTTTCCGTTATAACATCAAAAGAAAAGCCGATTCACGCAGTCAATCGGCGAAGATGACGAAAAAATTAAAACAAAAGCAGTATAACACTTCTCCTTTTCTGTTATTATAACAGATCTTTTGGGCATGTTATTATCCTTTCCCATTTATCCCATTTTATACTGTTTCATGGATCTACTTTATCGAAAAATTATCCATAAAATTTGATTGCATTTGCTTCGGATTTTAGTACCGTATATCAAATGCAATATTGACTAAAGTAATAAAATTGATAAAATCAAATTGAGAGATTGTGAGCGCTAATTATGAATTGTCATTGACGTTTATTTTTATTAGAAGAGTGGCAGATCTTCTGGATATATTCAATAGTATAACAAAGGAACCGAAGCATGTTCGAAAAAGACAAAACAAATGAGCAGCAGGATAAGTGTAAAATCGAAAAAGAACAAATACGGAATAAGGATCACGAATATGGAATTTCCGAAGAGCGATATCGTGAAATGCGAAAAAATTTGTAACCGTTCACGGCGAATAGGGAGAAATGAGCCGATCAGAACAGAATGAGCGACGGCGTGGTCGTACCGCGAAGATAATGTTCGAGCGTTTCGGTCATGTAAACAAGGAGTTTCGCCTCTGCTGTTCACAAGTTGACTGGATACTCCAGAACCGTTCGAGCCAACGATTGTCCCAGTCGCTTCGGGCACCTTGAGTCACCTTGCGGTCGATGACAACTTTGCGTATTGTCTGTTCCGCTGGGTTGTTCGTTGGCGGAATCGCCGTTCGG
>CAZZEF010000357.1:0-4021 GCA_964652875.1 uncultured Planctomycetaceae bacterium | reverse complement strand
AGCGCGTCGGAAATAAACACCATAGCCATGAGCAGCTCGTTCCAGTTGGTGCTGCCCAGATTTCCAAAGGTCCAAAAAACCGAAAGCGTATCAATCGGCGTTTTGGTGTATTGCTTATGACTTTCTTTGAATGCGGTTTTCGAAACATCTGACATACGTTCATTATCCCGACCGGTCTTCTCCTGACGGATCGGGACACGATTTTCATCCGGCAATTTTTGTCCGGATCCTTCGGCGGCAAAGCTGTTCAGCGTCCCCCCCGCTCCCAAGATCAATAAAAAAATCCAAATCGGCATTCTTAAAACTTCAAGACATTTCATAATTGGGTTCCCGTTAAAAATAATGACGATAAACTGAAGCCGCGACTCTGTTTGCCTGAGCCGCCGTTTATTCAGAAGTCAAACAATCATCAAATTTTACATATTTGTCGCGTTTATCGCTGCAAATCTGTTATTATATTTTAAAGGAATATTTTATCAAATTCAAGCCTGATCCAATTTTTTGACCTGAATTATTTTATATTGTTTCCTTATAACATTTCCAACCGTCCCGCTGATTGACATCGTAAGTCAACTCGGGCGTTCTTTTAAGCTGGAACGAAAATTGCGTCAGGAGTCCGGCATTAAGCGGAAAGAATTATATTTGTTTTTCTGATCCTCTTTGAAATTCGCATATTTAAATGACAATGATTTTCAAAAAATTTTTATCAGTAAGCGAATAAAATAATACTAAACATCAAAATTTTATATATTTAATGGTTTTTCTTTCGTAAGTACTTGACGCTTTTTTGATTTAAAGTACAAAAAGACAATGTATTAAATTACAGATATAATATTGTGAGAAACAATAACACAATATCGATAATAACAAGTTAACAACTTTATATATACTGCCATCATTTAAATTTTCCGTGAATATCGTCGGAAGACCTCATACGTCTGCTGAAATTTTAACTTTGGAACGGGAAATTTACAATGAAACCGGAATGTATTTATCTTAGCGGGACAGAATCAATGAAAAAACTGATTTACGGATTGACAGTTCTTATTTTGGTCAGCGCGGCCGCTTTTTGCTATGCGCAGCGATCAGACGAAACAACGAAAAAAGCTCCTTCCGGGGAGAGCGGCCAACGTTCGGAAGAAACTTCCGGACCATCCGAGACCAACACGGAGATAAAAATTCCGGTTCTGATCGACAAAGTAGTGAACCGGGAGCAGCTCATCAGTAAAAAATACGTTGGAGCTTTTGAGGCCATTGAAAAAGTGACCTTGGTGACAAGAATATCCGGCGATATTGAAGAGATTCTGTTCAAAGAAGGGGACAATGTTCAAAAAGATCAGGTCCTTTTTGTTATTGATCAGACGCGATACAAAGCCGAAGTCGATTCCCAACGGGCCAAAATAGAGCAGATCAAAGCGAAAATTGAAAGTTACAACGCGGAAATACTGCGGCATGAAGCGCAAGTCAAATACGCTCTGAACGATTACAACAGAAAATATCAGCTCTTAAAACAAAAAGTGGGAACCGACGACGAAACGGAAAACGCATACAGTATCTGGCAGGCCCAGGACGCGCTGCTGAAATCCGCCAAAGCGACTCTCAAGGGAGCCGAAGCCGAACTGAGCGCCGCCTCCGCCAATATCATTCTTGCGGAAGATGATCTAAAACATACAAAAATCCGATCCCGAATCAACGGACGCGTCGGACGAACCAATTTCACCAAGGGAAATTACATAACCCCGTCAAGCGGCGCACTGGTTACCGTTGTCCAGATCGATCCGATTTACGTCCGATTCTCCATGAGTGAAAAAGACATGCTTGATCTGTTCAAAAATCCGGAAGGACTCTATCAGGAAAGCATTATCCGTCTGCGTCTTTCCAACGGTAAAATATACGAAATGGCCCGTCGGCCCGTTGACGGAAAAGTTGCGTTCGTCGATAATGAAATCAAATCACATACTGACTCGATCAAAGTTTGGGTTAAATTTGACAACTCGGAAGGGTCGCTAAATCCCGGAGGGATTTGCGGTGTTCACCTTTTCAAAAAGAATCCGGAAAAGAAACCGGCGGTAAAAGTGTCCGGAATTCTGTTCGACCGAAACGGTCATTATGTTTATGTCGTCGATGAAAACAATACCGCCAAGCGCCGAAACATAAAAATCGGCACTTCCGACGGTGAATATCAGACCGTTCTTTTTGGACTAAAAGAGGGCGAAACCATTATTGTCGACGGCACTCACAAAGTTGTACCGAACAGTACCGTCGAACCGATCGGAGAAAAACAATGGCTCGAACAGATCCAAAAACTTAAAGAGGCCAATCTCGCCAAAGAAGCGGCCCTAAACAAGCCGTTACCGAAACCGACAGATCTTAGCAGTCCGAAATCTGACAAAAAAGATCCCAACGTCAAAACGGAATTCCTGACCGCCCCTGTTTCAAAAGCTCCTTTCGAACCCTCGGCTGATCCCGCGGCTTCCGGAGATCCGAAAAAATCTGCCAGTCCGGACACGTCTTCCGATTCGACGGGCTTAATACCGGCAGGCATTCTTTCTGACCAGAAAACATTAAAACCGGTTGGATCCGGTTCCGATCCCGCTTTGTTAAAAATACAAAATCCGAAAATCGGTAACGATCGACCGGTTAATTCTGAATCGCAGGAAGGGCCGAACAAGAAATGATTTCCCAATTATTTATCAAACGCCCAAAACTGGCCATTGTCATTAGTATCCTGATGGTCCTGGCGGGTGCCATTTCGATCTTCAAACTTCCGGTTGCGGAATATCCTGAAATTTCGCCGCCGCAGATCCGGGTTGTGACTTATTATACCGGAGCCAGCGCCGATGTCGTTGCCGATACAGTCGCCGCGCCGATTGAAGCGCAAATGAACGGACTGGAACATCTTCTTTATTATTCCTCCAGTTGCGACAACAGCGGCAGTTATGTTCTGACGATCACGTTTGAATACGGAACGAACTCCGACATTGCGCAGGTCAATGTTCAAAACGCGGTCAAACTGGCGGAACCGGTTCTCCCGATGGAAGTCAAACAGTTCGGAATCGATATCAAAAAGCAGACAAGCGATATGCTGGCCGTTTTTACTTTTCGAGCCGACAGTTCCAAAATGTCCGTTCTTGAATTGAGCAATTACATCAAGACCAACGTCAAGGACCCCATCGCCCGGGTTGACGGGGTCAGTAACGCCGAATTCTTTTCCCCGTTTACTTACAGTATGCGCGCCTGGCTCGATCCGATCAAGATGTCCGCAATGGGTATTTCCGCCAATGAGATCATGGGCGCCATTCAAGGACAGAATATTCAAGCGGCCGCCGGTTCCGTTGGAGTCGAAAACAGTAACGATTACATACAGTTCAAGATCAACGTTCAGGGCCGCCTCAAAACGGAACAGGAATTCGGCGATATCGTTATTCGGTCCGATTCCGAGGGGGGGATCACCAAATTGAGCGATGTCGCCCGAATAGAATTGGGGGCAGAAACCTACTCCGGTTCGACGACGACCAACCGGCTCGACTGCTGCGCGCTGGGGATCTATCGGAACAACGACGCCAACGCGCTCGAAACGGTCGAATTGGTCAAAAATGAACTCAAGGACCTTTCGAAACGCTTTCCTGAAGGAATGACTTACGAGTTGGCTTATGATCCAACCGAATTCATTACAATCTCCTTGAAGGAAATTGTCATTACAATCATCGAAGCGCTCGTTCTGGTCGTCCTTATTACCTGGCTCTTTTTACAGGATTGGCGGGCAACGTTGATCCCGACCATTGCCATTCCGGTCTCGTTGCTCGGAACGTTTCCAATCATGCTCGCCTTGGGGTTCAGTATTAACGTTTTGACCATGTTCGGACTGATCCTTGTGATCGGATCGCTGGTTGACGACGCGATTGTCGTTGTCGAAAACGTCATGACCCAGATCGAAAACGGCGCCGATCCCAAAGAAGCGGCTTCCAAGAGCATGTATCAGATCACCGGCGCCATTTTGGCGACAACGCTGGTCACCGTC
>CAZZEF010000356.1:0-4033 GCA_964652875.1 uncultured Planctomycetaceae bacterium | reverse complement strand
ATTACAATTTGATTGCTCGTTTTTTTTCCTTTCTAGAAATTCACTTGATCCATCGTAGAAAATAAGCGTTCAAATCCGCAAGCGTTTTTTTATCACGCATTGGGAAAAACGAGGCAATTGTTTCCAGCTTGTGCGACTGTACTTCCAGCCGAGTTTGGATTTCTTGCATCAGAAACGGCGAAATCTCGAGGACTTCCCGCTCGTTCGTGGTTCGTTTCTGTTCAATCAGCTCCAGCAATACGCTGCGCAAATCGGTGGAAACCGTCGGCTGCTCCAGCATTTTCGCAAATTCAGTCGGCGGCATGGAGGCGAATTCCTCGATCCACACACACGCCAGCAGCGGTCGAAAAATGTAAAAGAATCGCTTGATTTTCATTTGGCCGTCCGTTTGGTACGAGTCCCAGTGCTTTTGTGCCTGTGAGAAATAGTGGTGTACCGCCTTGACAGGCAAAAAGTATTCGGGAATTTTTTCTCGTAGTTCCTCCACAAAGTTCAGTTCGGAAAGGTACGCAATCGGCGACTGCAAATGTTCGTTCAACGAAAGATTGCACGTCGCAAACAGCGTCAGCGTTTTTTTCAAATCCCAACCGCTGAAATCCAGCTCGTTATTCCGCGCAAACCAGTCCATGGCGTCCGGTTGCGATTCCAGATGCAGGTACCAATCCGCCGAATGACGATAAATAAATCGCACGTCATAATCACTGTCCGGCGAGGGAAATCCCCATGCTCGGGAACCGGACTCACAAGCGTAAAGAAGCTCGACGTCCGCTTCTTTGGCGCAAATGGCAAGATGGTCTGTGATGGTCTGTGGAGTAATATTGTTCGATTCTGTCATCATTGCATTTCCTTTTCAATTTGCTGTGTAATGGATAAAACCAGTGTGTCCACTTTTTCAGTATCCACACTTTCCGGAAGGGACGATTCAGCAGCGATTTTCTCCAGTCGCATCACACGTTGTTGAACATCTTCCATCAGAGTGCCATACTCGAACTCGCCGTGTCGAACTTGCATTAGATACTCCCGCATTTTGCCTTCGAAGCGTACCAGCGGTTTCCCCGTGGTGAAAATCGACTCTGCCGACATCAGCAGCCGAAGCGTATGCATCATGTTTTTCGTATCAAAGTTCCGCTGTCCGGTCACTTGAAGCGTCCACCGTGCTTCGTTACGGTGCTTGCGCCAATGCCAGTATTCCTTGAAATGACGCGTTTCCTTCTCAAATTCAATCTGCTGAAAAATCAGTAAACCAATGCAACGTGGCGACTCGTCTTGCTTGGGAATGCTCCGGCAAACAATCTGATTGTTGTGAAAAACTCCGCCCGCTTCCGGTCCGTATTCGTACAGACGATACAAATTGTCGATCTTCTCGACCGCGGAACAGTTGCAGTGTTCCAGATTCACGCCGCTTGCCCTCAGCGGAACCGGGCGCAGGGGCATTTCACCCAATGTGGGATTTTTCGGAATGAACGCGCAAAAATCCTCCTTCTGCGGCGGAATTTCGGAATACGGCTGATTGACACGTTTGTTCTTGCCCTTGGCTTTTTTGATCTGCATTTGCGCATACCCCAAGTGCGATGCGGCGGCCTGCTTGGTGATGAATATTTCCCGTACGTCCAAAATGGACTGAAACAAAGGGGACACAAACAAACGGCAGTCGTCCGGCATAAACAGCAGCTCGATGAAATTCGGATTTGCCCCGGAGGCCAGCTCGCAAAAACGTTTTAGCGAATAATAACACACGTTGTTCTTTTCGTCCGAGACCTGTTCCGGCGGCGGCTCGCTACGCAGATAGCTTTCCGACGGCAGCGCAAAAATTCCTTTTGTATCCTCATCGCTTTCGGGGGTCGCCAATCCGTACGCGTGACTTCCCACTCGAAATTCCGCCAGAATCAGCGACCGGTACTTCGTTTGGAGTGTTTCAAGGGTTAATTCTTTATCCAATTTCATTATTAGTTTCCAATCTATTTTTCTGATACAATAACCCAAAACGGAATGTTGTACTTTTTTGCATATTTTTGCGTTTCAGAATCCACTGATATCGAAATCGTTAAAGGCTTGCAGTCCGAGAACGCATCTTCTCCAATTGTCATTACGTGGTTCCCATCGATTTCGGACGGGTTCACCACCTCGCCGTCCGGATTGTAATCTTTTCCGGAATATTCGCCAGCGAATCGACGATACGATGAAACGCATCCGCCTTCCGTCGGGTTAGTTCAAAGGTTATCGTCTGGGCTTGATATTGGGTTATAGACATTTTACCGGTTCTCGCACATGTTTACATTTGGTCATCGCGATTGTCATTTTTATCAATTTCCGCGATACCTTGCCTTCGGTCACGAATAAGATGACTTAATGTTTTGAACTGTTCATGCTTTGCCGAACGACACCACCGATAGAGAATTGATTCAACACAGGTGATAACGCAACCGGCCTGTTCAAGTCGTCGCAACGCGGTATGATGATCGGCACGAACCTGTCCGGAACAAGCGTCTTCCGGCAAAAAAACGGTATAGCCTCGTTCTTTCAAATCAAGAGCCGTCTGCAAAATACAAATCGATGTTTCGATTCCGAACAAAACAATCTGCTTCACTTTTGTATACGCAGTCAGTTTTTCCGTAAATTGAGGTTCATCACAACAACTGTACACAACCTTCGAAATCGGCGAAAGCGATTCAGGAAACGCGTCGCGAATGGTATTCACCGTTAAACCGAGCCCTTTCGGATACTGCTCTGTTGCGAGAACAGGAACCTGAAACAGCCCTGCTCCAATAAGAAGCGTCTTCGCGTTAATCAGGAGCGCATCGGCTCTGTCGATGATCGGCATGAGCTTTTCCTGAAAATCAACCGCCACTGCCAACGAAATATCCGGTTCCAACCGGTAAGTGAAATCTTGTGAAAATACCATTGTTTTTTCCTTTATCTGTATCAACTACATCAACTGTTGGCGATATTCTTCGCTGCCACTATTTCAAAAGCCTTCTGTTTTCAACTTCGAGTAATACTTTCATCTGTTGAATAGCAATTTGATTCAATTTGACCAGTCGTTCTTTCTGCGATATTTTTTCCTGGATAAAAAGAGCATTGAGGTTTTCCATATTGGAAAGGCAGATCAATTCATTGATTGTCGCATAGTCACGAATGTTTCCTTTCAGATCAGGATGAGATTCCCGCCATTCTTTTGCCGTCATACCGAAAAGAGCCACATTGAGAACGTCCGCTTCGTTGGCGTAAACAAAGGATATCTGTTGCGGCGTCAGTTCGGAAGGAATGAGATTCTGTTTAATAGCGTCCGTATGAATATGATAATTGATCTTCGCCAATTCGCGTTTCGCCGACCAACCGAGCTGCTTCTGCTCTTCTTCCTTGAGACGTTGAAATTCTTTGATAAAATACAACTCAAATTCAATGGAAATCCACGCGGCAAATTTAAAAGCAATGTCCTTGTGAGCGTAAGTTCCTCCGTAGCGACCGGATTTTGAGATAATCCCAATTGCGTTGGTCTTTTCAATCCATCTTTGCGGAGAAAGCGTAAAGGCATTCAGTCCGGCCTCTTTTTTAACCCCCTCGAATTCGAGGGGGTTAAAGTTTTGGTTGTACAATGTTTCCCATATCCCAAGATATTCAATGGTATTACGATTACGCACCCAATTGCATATAACAGCACTTGTGTCTGCTGTTTTAAATCGGGCAATATCCGTTAGTGAAATATAATCGCCTCGTTATTTTGAATGATTGTAATATTCTGTCTGCTTAACACTTATTTTTGCCATATTACCTGCTTTCTGTTCTGTCACAATGCAATATGAAGGAAATTCTTTTCAAATCAATATTTACTCGATTTTCTTCAAGCAAACAAGTCAAAACCAACTATTCATCTGAGATATAAACGAACTCACCAAAACATATTTTACCCGAAATCTTCGGATTTACAATAACGACTTCTAATCGAACAAATTTCTTTCAGACCTTTTCGAAATTCTCGTCATTCTTCTCATCATTTCGCTTGATGTTTTAACACAGCGTCTATCATGTCTAA
>CAZZEF010000355.1:0-4036 GCA_964652875.1 uncultured Planctomycetaceae bacterium | reverse complement strand
TTTTCGAAGGATCTTTTCATTGGGGAAATCGAGAACGCCCGTTTCGGAGGCGAGAACAAAAAGTCCATCGGTAGTCAGTGTATATCGGGCGGGACGCAGTCCGTTTCGATCAAGAATGGCGCCGGCATTTCTTCCGTCAGAAAAAGCGAGCGCGGCGGGTCCGTCCCAAGGCTCCATTAAGGACGAATGATAGTCGAAAAATCCTCTGACATCGCGTCCGAGATGATATTTTTCCCCCCAAGCCTGCGGAACGAGCATTAACAGGGCATGCGGGAGCGATCGCCCGGCTTGACAGAGGAGTTCGAGCATGGCGTCGAGTGCGGCGGAATCGCTTGCCTTTTCGTCGATCAAAGGAAGGATCTTCTGAAGATCCTCTCCGAATAAATCGCTTTCGAGAGAAAGCTGACGGCTCCGCAGTTGATTCAGATTGCCATGCAATGTATTGATTTCTCCGTTATGCGCCAGAAAACGGAACGGATGCGCCAGCTGCCAGGTCGGAAATGTATTCGTACTGTATCGCTGATGAACAAGCGCCAGCGGACTTGTAAAATCGGGATCGTCAAGATCGGTATAAAATCGGTCGAGTTGCGAAGCGAGCATAAGTCCTTTATAAACAATACTTCGACTGGAGCAGCTGACAATGTAGCCGTTGGGTAATTCCTTTTCGATTCGACGGCGAATAACATAAAGCTTTCGTTCGAAACGATCCTGTTCAGCGAATTTTTCACCGTCGATAAAGATCTGTCGAATAAGAGGCATTGATTTTCGAGCCGTTTGTCCGAGCGCTTCCGGATTGATGGGGACTTCCCTCCAAAAGAGAACGCGCGCCCCTTCTTCCCGAACGATTCGTTCGATTCCGGATTCCGATTCATCGTATCCGAAAAGCATGACGATTCCGTATTTTCCCTGTTCCGGTAATGATCGATTTTGCTTTTTAAAGAATCGGTCCGGAATGGAAACAAGAATACCGGCGCCGTCTCCGGTTTCCGGGTCTTTGCCCGCGGCGCCCCGGTGTGTCAGACGCTTGAGTATTTCGATCCCTTTTTCTATAATGCCGTGTCCGGACCGATTGTTCAGATCCGCGATCAATCCGACACCGCAAGCGTCATGTTCGTTTCTAAAACTGTACAATCCGTCCTCTTCGGGTAAATGAAGTCCGGACTGCTCGTCAAACTGCTCCATGTTTTGGGTTCCTTTACAAATCAGGGTCAACAGAAAATTTTCAAATTAACCGCGCAAAGTAAGGCATTTTATACTGCTCTCATTTTATGTTTTCCGTTATTGCCGCCGATCGACAACGTGATCCGGCTGTTCTTTTTACCTTGAAACGGAAAATTTATATTGGTATTATACAAAACTCATGCCAAACGCTTCCGTCTTGAGTCGGTAAATAAAATTTTTCCGATTGATATTTAGACCAGTTCCATTTGGCTGTATCAGAAACAAGGGGCGAAAACATCTCTATTTACGAAGGTTTGTCGGGCAGAATGTCGGAAAAAGTCAAGCGCCGTTCGTATAATTAAAATAAAATTTTATTTGAGATTTCTTTTCAGAAAATAACAGCGTCGAATTGATCGGGAAAGGCGCGTTATACAAAATTGTAAAATTAAAAATCCGGTTTGAACAAAATTGTAAAACTTTTTGTCGTTTGCAAAGCGAAATTATTCTCTCGATAACAGTCGGTTTTGGCTTTTTTTTTCGGACGATTTTCGTTAATGAAGAGCGTTTTCGGCTTTATTTTGGAAACTTTGAAAGGAATCGGTACCGAACAGAAATTGGATCATTCGAAATTTTTCAGAAAAAACGAGCGAATTGGAACAGTATTTGTAAAAAGTAAAAAGGCGGAGACAAGAGTTTCCGTTCGAAGAAATCGAAGTTTGAAGAACCCGCTCTTTGACCGGTGTCGGAAAACTTGATTCGAAACAGTTAGATTTTTCCTGAATACCGAAACAGCAACAACGACAAGAGGAAAAGAAAATGAGTAATAACAGTCGAATCCATGCCTTTGATGAAATCGCAAAGCAGAATGTGCCCGAGTGGACGACCGGTTCGGACGGATCCATTCTTAATCAATATGGCGAGGATGTCTTTAATACAGTGGCGATGCGGCGGTATCTTTCGCCGCCGACTGCGGAAAAGCTTCGAGCGACGATCGATCAGGACGCTCCGCTGGACGCTGGTATTGCCGAATCGGTGGCGCACGCGATGAAAGAATGGGCACTTGCCCGGGGCGCAACGCATTTTACTCATTGGTTTCAGCCTCTGACGGGCGCAACAGCGGAAAAACATGATGCCTTTTTGAACATTGATGATCGGGGCGAACCTGTCATGACATTTTCCGGAAAGAATTTAATAATGGGGGAGCCGGACGCCTCCAGTTTTCCATCGGGGGGACTGCGCTGTACCTTTGAGGCGCGCGGTTATACGGCCTGGGATCCGACCAGCCCGGCCTTCATTAAACGGCATTCCAACGGCGCAACGCTCTGTATTCCGACCGTTTTCTGCTCTTATACGGGCGAAGTCCTTGACAAGAAGACGCCTCTTCTTCGTTCGGTGCAGGCTCTGAAGCATTCGATTGTTCGGTTAATGAAGTGTTTCAAACAACCGGAAGAACATGTGTCAATAACACTTGGCGCGGAACAGGAGTATTTTCTGATCGACAAGAAATTTTATTGTCACCGGCCCGATTTGATTCAGACAGGGCGAACTTTATTCGGGTCCGCTCCGGCAAAGCATCAGCAGTTGGACGATCATTATTTCGGCGCGATTAAGCCGCGTATTCTCGCTTTCATGTCCGATGTTGAACGGGAACTTTGGAAGCTGGGGGTCCCGGCGAAAACGCGGCATAATGAAGTTGCTCCGGCCCAATTTGAAGTTGCCCCCATTTTCGAGGATCTTAATCTTGCCGTTGATCATAATATGCTGGTTATGGAGGTTCTCAAGCAAATTGCGTCGCGGCATGGGTTCATCTGTCTGCTGCATGAGAAACCGTTTGCCGGGATCAATGGATCGGGCAAACATAATAATTGGGCGATTTCTTACGGCGGACGAAATCTTTTGGATCCGGGCAATAATCCACTTCATAACGCGGCGTTTATGACGGTTTTGGCCGCGGTTATTCGAGCGGTTGATTTACATAGCGACCTTCTCCGCGCGTCGACCGCCTGCGCCGGAAACGATTTTCGATTGGGCGCAAACGAGGCCCCGCCGGCGATTATATCGATCTTTCTCGGAGAGCAGCTGGACGAAATCGTCAAAAGTTTTGCCGGGGATCCTGTTACGAAAAGTTCGAAGCCGGCTTCACTCCGTATCGGAGTCGATTCGCTCCCCCCTCTGTCCCGGGACGCGACCGATCGGAACAGAACCAGTCCGTTCGCTTTTACGGGTAATAAATTTGAATTTCGCGCGTGCGGATCAAGTCAGTCCTGCGCAGGGATCAATATGGTCCTCAATACAATTGTTGCCGAATCGATCGACAGGATCTGCGACGATCTGGAGAAATTCAGTGACGATCAGTTTAATGACGGACTTCAGACTTTGATCAAAGCGATTTTCAATAAGCATAACCGAATAATTTTCAATGGCGATAATTATTCTCCGCAATGGAAAAAAGAGGCACAGCGGCGCGGACTGCCGAATTTGGTCGGAACAATGGCGGCTCTTAAACCGCTTTTGGATCCGGTCAACAAGACACTGTTCAAAAAGTACAAAGTCCTTTCCGAGATGGAGGTGAATTCGCGCTATGAAGTTTTTCTCGAAGAGTATCATGAAAAAATACGTATTGAAGGCGGCGTCGCTCTTGAAATCGCCAGAAATATGATCCAGCCAATTGTCGCGGAAGAATATGGCCGTTTGATCGGTATGTTGGAATCAAGTCATGCCGAAAAAATGGAATACGGAAGTTCAACACTTAAGAAAATGACCGAAAAAATCGGACAAAAACTCGATGAACTTTATCAATGCTGCGGAGATCTGGAAACGGCTCTCGGCGGGATTCATGAAGAAATTCTGCTGGCTCTTGAGGCCATTCGAAAAT
>CAZZEF010000354.1:710-4059 GCA_964652875.1 uncultured Planctomycetaceae bacterium | reverse complement strand
AAGGACCTTCAGGAAACAATTCAGACATCGATCATAACTTCGTTCGTCGGCGGGATCATGGCGGCGCTGATCGGAATTATTCTGGCCGTTCCTCTTTTAAAGTTCATGAAGACGCCGGACGAGATCCTGCCGTTGGCCGCTGTGTATCTGAGGATCTATTTTTGCGGCGTTCCGCTGCTGGCGCTTTATAATTTTTCCGCAGCGATTCTTCGGGGGGTCGGAGATACCAAACATCCGCTCTTTTTTTTAACGGTCGCCGGAATTCTGAATGTTCTTCTGAATTTGCTGTTTGTCCTTGTTTTTCATTGGGGGGTTGCCGGGGTTGCGCTGGCCACTGTTATTTCCGAAACTCTTTCCTGTTATCTTACGATTCGTTTTCTGGTCCGGTCGAAGTCGGATTACCGGCTTGATCTGAAGCAAATCCGTTTTTACCGGAAACCGTTTCGGGATCTTCTTTATGTCGGACTGCCGGCGGGACTGCAAGGGTCGCTTTTTTCGATCTCGAACATGATCATTCAGGGAGCGATCAATTCACTGGGGGCCGTCATTATGGCGGGCAATTCGGCGGGCGTTTCCATTGAAAGTTTTATTTTCGTCGCGCAGGACGCCATTTCCCAGGCGGCGTTGGCTTCCGTCAGTCAGAATGTCGGGGCCGGTCATTATCAGAGGACCAAACGGGCAGTTTTTAACTGCACTTTACTTGAATTCGCGCTTTGCTGTTCAACCGGTTACGCGGTGATCTTCTTTAGAAACGAATTGGTAGGCATTTATACTTCGGATCCGGAAGCGATTGCCGCCGGGTCGCTTCGTCTTTTCATTCTCGGATCGGTCTATTTTCTCAACGGCTGCATGAATATGATGCCGGGAGCCCTTCGGGGGTACGGATTTTCGCTTCTGCCGACTTCCGTTTCACTCATCGGGATCTGTGTCTTTCGAGCGATTTGGATCGGAACCGTTTTCCCGGCGCATCCGACCTTAACGGTCATTTATCTTTCTTATCCGATCTCCTGGGGCGTTACCTGTCTGGCCCATTATGTCTGCTATTTCGTCGGTCGGAAAAAAGCGTTTCAGCGCCTTTGCCCCCTTCGAAAGATCTCCGCTGTTCCGATCGATTCTCAAACCGTTCCGGTTAACTCCAATAGTTGAATGACGGGTTAATAAAAGAAAATGAATATCGGAACTGAATAACAGTCATGAACCGGTAAATCAAAAAAGAAAATTTTCATATTATTGCCTGTTTTGAATGAATCGCCTTTGCAAATTATCGGAAAATATCCTATAATAAGCATAAATCGTGACAGTCTGCCGGATTAAATGTCAGTGTTGTTCCGCTTGGAGGTTGATCTTGACAGAAAAAGGTTAAAACAGATCCTGATTCAGAGTCGTCTGGATCCTAATCGAAAGAAGAGAGATAAAATGAAAAGTCGTTGTGTTTTTAGAATGGCCGCGCTGTTGTTACTGGCGGTCGGACTGTTGGCGGGATCCGTTGCGCGATCGGCGGAAAATAATTTCGCTCCGTTAATAGAAAAAGAGACTCAGGGAATAGCGAAGATCAATTTGAACAAGGTCGCGTTCATGTCGATTTTATCGCAGGCAAGCGATGTCGCGGATATGTTTATTGACGATCTTGTTCCGAAAAAAGAAGATCGGGATTCAGCCAAATCGCTGGTCCGTCTTTCGCTTCCGATGATGATGATGCCTTACGGCAATCTTTTGGAACAGTTCAAAGCGTCGGGAGCCGGAGAATTTTATATTGTCAAAAATGAACAGGAAAGCGAATTATGTCCGTTCTATCTGGCGTTTCCTGCGGATGGTCTTGATAAAGAACAGACGTCCAAAATTCGCGGTCTTGCCGATTACATGAACGAAAATATGAAATTTGACGTTCAGTTCCGTTATCCGTTTGTCCGACACGGTTTTGTAATCATGCCCGCGGTCAAGGGAGCGGAAGCCGGGGATAATAAAAAAATCCAGACGTTTTACAAGCAGCGGTTCAAAACGCTGAATACGCTTGAAAACAAGGATATTAATGAAGCGTTGGCCTTGGGTAAAGACTCGTCCGTTTTTATTGTCATGACGAAGCCCGCGCCGGAAGACAATCCGCTGCTGAAAAAATTTGCGGCGAATGATCCTGCGATGGACAAGGAATTCGGACAAATGTTTTCCGAAATTCAAAATAAACTCGCCGGTAAACTCCGTTATTCTTGTTATGACATCAATCTTGAAAAACTGGGCGTTCAAATTGTTTCCGTTGTCAATTCGTCCGACGATCTGAAATCATTGGACGGAACGATGCCGCAGATCGGCGAGTCTGTTGCCGAAAATGTTAAAAAACAGGGCGGATCTCCTGAAGCGATTCAAAATGTCAAAAAACTGGTCGAACTTTTCAAACCGACTGTTGATGGCGATAAAATGAGCTGGAATATTGATGTTCCTTTTATCAAAAGCAATCGCGCTCTTTTGGTCGAAACGGTCAAATTGACGCAAACGATTGGCGAAAAGAAGACGACCGACCCGAAAAAATGATCCGATTCTGAAAAGAAACGGTCAACCTGTTTTATACCGCCGGTATTTTGTTTTTTCTTTTTTCAGCCGGTCGGCTGGAGGAATCGGCTCTTCTTTGGAAAAAGGAGACAAAAACGAATTGGAACAGGCATAACATTCCGGGGAAATTGAAGTTTGAATGATATTACCCCTCAAAAAAGATCCATTAATCGAAGCAGAAAAAGAGGAGATCAGACATGAAAATAGCCATGTGTAACGAGATGTTCAATAATCGTCCGCTTTCGGAGCAGTTTCACTTTATCGCCCAGTGCGGATACGATGGAGTTGAAATAGCGCCGTTTTCAATAGCGTCGGATATGAATTACGCCGATCCGCCGACGACCGATGTCCGGCAGCTGGATCAGAAGGCCCGGGCCGAAATTGTAAAAATCGCCGCGAACGAAGGTGTTCAGATCTCCGGTCTGCATTGGCTTTTGGCTAAAACGAACGCCGGTTTTCATTTGACATCGCCGGAAAAAGATGTCCGAAAGAAGACGGCCGATTATTTCAGGGAACTCGCATGGTTCTGCCGCGATCTGGGCGGGAGTTATATGGTACTCGGATCCCCCAATGAAAGAAATCTTAAACCGAAAGTCCGGATGTATGAAGCTTATAATTATGCCGCCGATGTAATCGCGCAGGTCTTGCCCGCGCTGGAACAGGCTAAAGTAACACTTGCGTTCGAACCGCTTGCCCCGACGGAAACCAATTTTCTTCAAACAGGAGACGATGCCCTCTTTTTAATCGAAAAACTTGGAAAGCCTGCACCGCTGGCCATTCATTTCGACTGCAAGGCAATGACCGG
>CAZZEF010000354.1:0-700 GCA_964652875.1 uncultured Planctomycetaceae bacterium | reverse complement strand
CACCGATCCGAAATACCGGCCTTATATCCGGACATTTCATGCGAACGATCCCAATTTACGAGGTCCAGGATTCGGCGATCTTGATATGAAGCCCGTTATTGGCGCTTTAAAGAAGATCAAGTTCGACGGTTGGATCGGTGTTGAACCGTTCGATTATACCGCGACGATCGAACGTTTGACTAAAGAAAGCATTCTCAATCTGAAAAAATTCCTCTGACAGGAGGCGTCATGTTTTTTCTTTCTCTCTTTTTTGCTATTCTGGCGCTTGTCTGGTCAATGACCATTGCGCCGGAAGGGTCAAGCAGATCCGCGGACATGCTGCCCGCACTGGCGGCTTGGCTGGCGGCCCTTTGGTTTCTTGTTTTGAGTTTGGTCCCGAGAGGATCGAACGCTAAAAATTCAGATCGGACCGACAGACAAAAAAGAGAGCGAAAAAAAACGCTCTCCGGAGAAACGGACAGGCCGGAAGACCATCGGTCCGAGATGGCCCGGTTTCAATGGCATTTCTGCGATTGGCTTGTTCTGCTGTTCGCGGCGGCAATGCTCGTTTCCTTCTTTCATTTTTTATCGGTCGAACTGGGCAATATTCGTTATGCGCTGAGTTCATTGGGAGCTTGGTTTGTTTCGATTTTTGCCTGGTTTTATATTCGGTCACTGCGGTGTGTTCCGAACGGGAAAACAATAACGGCCGTTCTTCTGA
>CAZZEF010000353.1:1576-4071 GCA_964652875.1 uncultured Planctomycetaceae bacterium | reverse complement strand
ATCGACCGGTAATTTTCCGAATCGGGTGATCTCGACAAGGATCTCAAATCCCGTTGAATCGGAGAACGAACGGCGCGGCTGAAATCGGGTAATAGCTGTATTCTCCTCCGGTTCCCCGAAAAAAAACCAAGTGATCTGCTCCGATCGGATCCATTTTTCCGATGGCATTTCCTCCCCATCCGTCAGAACAATGATTCGGGATCGCGGACGACCCTGGCTCAAACGTTCGGCAAGATCAAGCGTTTCATCAAGAGATCCATTGGCGTCAGTCGGTTTAACAAATTCAATTTTCGACCGGATCGCCGTTGCGGAAGACGTCCAGCCAACAACGGTCCGCGGACCGCCTCCCGATGTTAAAACAGCGGTTTCCCTGTCTTCGATATTATTAATAAAATCTTTTAAACTTTTTTTCGCCTCCGTAAATCTTGAATTTCCCTTTCCGTCAAGCGCATTCATACTTCCTGAATTATCGAAAACGATCACAAGATCGCTCCGCGAATCAGACCGATACGCCGGATTCAAAACCGCAAAAATCAAAACCGTTAAAAACAGCAGCGAGATCAACAGAGAGACCCAATAACGCAGACGCCGCCAAAGTGCCCGACTCCGCCGCTCCTGAAACACTTCCCGCCAAAAGATCATTGTCGGAATCGTTTTTTCCTTTAAACGAACTTTAAGCAGATAACACAAAACAACAGGAACAGCCAGTAAAAAAAGCCAAAATGCCCAAGGATTGAGAAAAACGGCCAACGGAATATTTTCAACCAGACGAACAGTACCCCCCGCCGGTATCGCGGCGCTCCCCTGAAACAGTCCTGAAATTCCAACGATAAAAAACTGCATTTTATCCTGTCCGCAAATTATTCTTTTCAATTCTGACTGACTCAATTCCGTTCGGTCAATCGTCCAAAATCCGTAAATCTTCCAAACCGCAACCGTTTTTTCATTGCCTTTATACTGCTTTTATTTTAAATTTTCTGCCCTATCCGCCAATTGACTGCGTGAATTGACTGTTCTTTTAACGATCAACGGAAAATTTATGATTGTATCGGCATATATTACTGTTCTCCTTTTATACCGCGCTCAATTATATTAAGTCGCGATTATATTCTGCCGCGGCAGAAACGATCTTTTTCAAGAAGGCTGACGAAAAAAAGACGATTCCCGAAGCATCTGAAGGATCAGTTCGTCAAAAGGAACCGATGTTGCGGCAATCGCGCACCCAATCGAATACTGCATTGAGTAACGAACAAGTTCGTCAAGAAATTCCTTATATCTCATTTTATAACGCAATAAAACATTTTCACTGACAGTAACGTCCATGTCAAACGAACTCTCCGCGTCTTTAAGCCGGTAATCGCCTTTAAAATCAGGCTCCGCTTCCGACGGATCATGAATCTGAATCAAAACAGGATCATATCGACCGAAACGCAAAAGATCGACACCTTTCCGCCATCCGTTCGGATCATAAAAATCACTCAGTATAATAACGAGTCCCCGCCGCTGATTTCGAAGAGCAAACTGTTTCATCGCAAATTCAAAATCGGTCTCCCGATCCGCCGGAGAACAGTTTTCAAGAAAACGAAGCAGCGCGAGAATATTTTCTTTGCCCCGGGTCAGCGGCAGTTCTTCCTGAACGCGGTCGTCGAACGTCATCAGGGAAACCCGATCCGAATCGGCCAGCGCAATATAAGCCAGCGCCGCCGCCAGAATCCGGGCATAATCGAATTTGACTGGATCTCCAACGATCATGCTTTTCGAAGAATCAATCATAATATAGACCGGAAGATCCTCTTCTTCCTCAAAACGTTTGAGTAAAAGAACATTAAACCGCGCATAAACATTCCAGTCGAGACAACGAAGATCGTCCCCCGGAAAGTAATTGCGGTAATCGGCGAATTCAACTCCTCCGCCATGCGCCGCCGTTCGTCTCTTGGCAAAAATCTGACCGCGAAAGATCCGTTTCGACATGAGCGAAAGA
Source organism: uncultured Planctomycetaceae bacterium (assembly GCA_964652875.1). GTDB lineage: Bacteria > Planctomycetota > Planctomycetia > Pirellulales > Thermoguttaceae > JAUNBG01. The sequence continues at coordinate 2,090 of CAZZEF010000353.1, read as the reverse complement.
TATTCGAGTTTTTTAAGAAAATCCGAATCAAACAGCGGCTTCATTTAAAAGATCTCCCTAATCAACAAATCCGGCTGAATATTTTCCGCGTGTCCTTCAAAATTCAAAATCAACCGATGCCGCAAGACCATCGGCGCCAAGGCACGCAGATCTTCCCGGGCAACATTGCAGCGGCCGTCCAAAAGAGCGTTGATTTTCGCCCCAAGCAGCAGTGCCTGCGCTCCCCGCGGACTCGAACCGTATCGAATAAAACGACGGATCTTCTCCGGCGAACGGACATTTTCCGGATGAGTCCGCAAAATTAAATCAACCGCTTCCTTTTCGATCTCTTCCGCCGCAGGCACCTCGCGGGCAATTGTTCCCATTTCAAGCACTCTTTCCGAATCAACGCGCCGTTGAAGTTGGCAAACCGAATTAACCGTCGTTCGGCGAACGATTTCCAACATCTCCGCCTCTGTTGGAAACGGGACAAGAATTTTCGCGAAAAAACGATCCAATTGGGCTTCCGGAAGCG
>CAZZEF010000353.1:0-1561 GCA_964652875.1 uncultured Planctomycetaceae bacterium | reverse complement strand
CTCAAGAGGATTTTGAGTCGCAAGAACAAAAAAAAGTCCGTCCAGTCGATGCGTTGTTCCCGCAACGGTTACCGAATGTTCCTGCATCGCCTCCAAAAGAGCGGCCTGCGTCTTCGGCGTCGCCCGATTGATCTCGTCCGCAAGAACAATATTCGCGAAAACAGGGCCCGGCTGAAACTCAAATTGCCGTCGGCCGTTTTTATCTTCGCCCATAACATTGGTTCCCGTCAAATCCGCCGGCATCAGATCCGGAGTAAATTGGATCCGCGAATACTTGCCCCGAACCGCTTCGGCAAGAGTCCGAACCAGAAGCGTTTTACCCAGACCGGGCACTCCTTCCATCAGAACGTGACCTCCGGCAATCATCGCGATCAATACCGAGCGAACCGTCTCTTTTTGACCGACAAGGACTTTGCCGATCTCCTCTTCCAGTTGGCGGACATCTTCGCAAAAATCTTCCAATCTCTTTTTTAAATTAGCATCGTTCATTTTATTAATCCGTTCCGTCTTTCGATCCTCTAACCGCCAATTGAATCATTCGGCTCATTTTCTTTGCCTGCCGCCTTTATTTCTGTTCTCATGTCAAAAAAACTGTTTGCTCAAAAAATAACCGTTAAAAATCGCGATAAACTTAAATGACGACCAGATAATATGACGGCGGCTTAAAATATAATCTGTTTTCCAATCCGCGCAAGACGATCAATTCATCAATGCGTTTTAGATTCTTTCATTAACTGTTCAATCCGCCATATTCTGAAGCCGGGAAAACGGTCGTTCTTACTCAGTTCCGCCGGACCGTTTCTTTTTTTCTTTACAAGAAAATCGAGACCTTTTTTACCGGCGGCAATAAAGATCTGACGAGCGGCCGCCGCTTTCAGACCATTGCTTCCGAGTAGACCTTTCCAGCACTGCTCCATTTGTTCCGCTGTCAAATCAAGCGGACGATCAAAAATATCGACACGAACATGATCGAGAGCCCAAGCTTCATCTTTCGAAAGATTCATCGCGCTGATCTCTCCGAATGCCTCCTGAAATCTCGCGTTAAAACAAAGTTCAAGGCGGTCTGATTCATGCGGAATAATCAAATCGACCGGATACGCGGCATACCGATCATATTTAAGAGGACGCTCCCCGGAGTCACCTTCGCGGCCATTATAATATCCCAACGAAAGATTTTCCTCCCAAATATCGTTGCCTAATATTTTTGAATACCAATCAGGACGAATGCCAAACTGCGGCGGATAATCGTCCGGCCAACTTTGTTTTTGCGCATATGGATCGTTTCGAAAATTGGAAAAGGTCGTTCCGATCAACCGGGTCCCGCCCATATCCAAATTCCAAGTGTCTTCTCCGTATCGCCCGTCAGATCGAATCAATCCGTCCGGACCTGACAATATAAACAGATCAAAACGAAGTCGAACAAAACAATGTTTCGGCAACGAGTTTAAACGAAACATTACCCGTTCCCGATTGAATTCTCCCAAAAAGACCCTGCCGCGGCCGGGATCCGTTTCCCGTTGTCGGCAAGACCAGGCGAAATCGACTTCCCTTCTAAAATCGC
>CAZZEF010000352.1:0-4090 GCA_964652875.1 uncultured Planctomycetaceae bacterium | reverse complement strand
ACTTACGGTATGAATCCGCTTTTTGCGCTCCCGCTTTACAAGAATGGGTTTGATGTCAATTCGGTTCTTTTCGTTCGGTATCTGCCGGCGTCAATTTTACTGGCTTTTTTGATCAAACTCCGGGGACAGCATTTTCGCTTGACCCGAAAAGAGTTGGCCGGCGCTCTGATCTGCGGACTTCTGTTCGCGCTGACCTCTCTATTCCTGTTTTTGAGTTATACGAAAATGGATGCGGGAATCGCTTCGACGCTCCTGTTCGTCTATCCGGTTATGGTCGCGCCAATTATGGCAATTGGCTTTCATGAGCGTCTTACTCGCAAGACGATTGTTTGTATTCTGCTTTCCTGTGTCGGAGCCGGACTCCTTTGCCGTGCGTCCAACGGGGGATTTCTCAGCGCTCAAGGCATTCTTTTCGTTCTCTTGTCCGCGCTCTCCTATGCTGTTTATCTGATTACGGTCAATCGATTGAGCTGGATCAAATCCCTTGATGCCGGTAAACTGACCTTTTATGTCGTCCTCTTCTGTCTGATCTTTTTTCTGTTCCGGATCGGAGGGGGACGTACGTTCAATGGTTCCTTTACTCCGTTTGTCTGGCTGAATATTGCCGGGCTCTCCCTGATCTCGACCGCGACCAGTATCGGATTCACTTCGCTGGCGCTTCCCCGATTGGGAGCGACTGGGACCTCCGTTATCGGCGCGCTTGAACCGCTCACCGCTGTCTTCTTTGGAGTTACGGTTTTTCATGAGACACTGACGCCGCGTATTGTTTGGGGAATTGTTCTGATCCTTGCCTCCGTTGTCCTGATCGCTCTGAATAAACAAAGCGTTGGCAATCAATAAAAACTGACGGATCGTCTGTCCGACCATGCCCGGATCAATTCATTGAATATTCAAATCGGCTGTTGATCGGCGCTCTTTTTTCGTTTATAATATCTATACGCCGCTTCCATTTGATCTTATCGGTCTCCGACCCAAAAGGAGACGGCTTATTAAATGTACGGCCGATACGATCAAGGTTTATCAAAAGATGGTCAAGCGGAAAAACTGTCTGTTTATCTGAACTGTCTGTTTTTGCAAGGAAGGATCTCCGATGAAAAAACAAATCGTTTTTATTCTGTTCATGTTTTTGATCTGTTTGCTGACCGCCGGTTACTCTCCGGCCGTTGAGCCGAATCCGTCCGCGAAATACATTCAAAGAACGATGAAGGCGCTTGAAGAATCAACAGCCCAAAATCCTGCTTATGTCCGTGTTTTGTTTTATGGACAGTCCATTGTCCAGCAAGAGTGGACCGTCGAAGTACAAAAGGAATTACAAAAACGGTATCCAACCGCTAAATTCACTTTTAAAAATTCGGCGATTGGCGGTTATACCTCCCCGGCACTCATTCGAACAGCGGAAAGCGATTTATACCCTTGGTATCCCGATCTTCTATTTTTTCATGTTTACGGCGATTTGAAAAAATATGAGCAGATCATTCAAAATACCCGGGAACGAACCAGTGCGGAAATTGTCATTTGGACAAGTCATTTGAGTGCCAATCAGGATCCGAACGCGATGACCGCGCATCGGGATGAACGGTCGCAAGGGATTCTCGCCGTTGCGGAACGTCAACATTGCATGATTATTGATTTGAATAAAAAATGGTGCGATCTTCTTGTTTCCAAAGGCTGGAAAGCTTCGGATCTGCTTCGGGACACCGTTCATCTGAAACCGGAAGGATGCGCGTTTTACGCGTCATTCATTGCGGAAGAACTCGTTCGACTGCCAGGTCATCAAGGCGTTGAGTCCGCTTCCGGAACGATCAAAACGATTCCCTTGAACGATTCTTCCGTTAAGAAAAACGCTGACGGATCAATGACGCTTTCTTTCTCGGGCAATCGGGTTTGCGCCGTATCGAACGGCAAGGGAACACAAGGGGCCAGCGCATCTGTTTTGCTTGACGGACAACCGATGAACGGACAAAAAGATCTTTGGGCCTTTACCCGTCCGAGCGTCGGTCCCGCCTGGATGCCCGCCGTCAATTGTATCAATCGAAATTCAACCTGGGTTAAAGAACAGTGGACGCTGACCGCTCTTCCTGATTCCGCTAAAGATGGCAGCCGCATTCATTATCGGGTTGAAGGAAGCATAACCGGTCCCGATGGAGAAGGAGTCAGCGATAAAGATTTTGTCTCCAATTCGGGCCGGGTTCTTATTGCCGCTTCCGATTTCGCCGCGACGGGACAGTTCAAGTATTTCAAAAAAAGTTTGCCTGACAATTTTAAGGTTACATGGTCCAATTATCCCCTGTTCGCCGATCCTTATCTTCCGACCGAAAAAGGAACCAGAACGGTCCTTGTTCAAAATTGCTCCAATGGATCGCATGTATTAACAATCATTCCGAAAAACGGTGATCCCGGCATTGAGTGTTTTATCGTCAACGCTCCGGTTCGACGTTGAGTCCTTGTTGCCCTGACCGCTTTTTTTCTGCGTCCTTTCAAATTTGTTTGAAAAAACAGTTCGTTCTGAACTCATTGGATATTGGATCCTTGGGCCTCAGTGCCATCTGTTCATTTGCGGTCAGGCAGAAAAAACAAAGAATAACGGAAATGAATCGGCCCGACGGATCATTTTTGGATCGGGTCGGAATCAACACCGTTGATGATCTCGAATTTCCCTTGAATCAGTTCTTTCGTTTGGATCCGTGTCTTTTTCTTTTCACCGATGTAACGGATCTTGACATTTTTTATAATGCAACTCCGGCAGTCGACGATGACTCCCAGAAGAGCCGTCGATTCAACGGAAATGTTTTCCAAAACGTTTGAGGTCTCGTTGAACAGGGCGATTTCTATACCGGCGTTATTTTTCAAAATGGCGTTCTTGTGAATTCCGGTTGCTTTATTAATATGACATATTCCTGTTCCGCATCCTTCCGAATAAAATCCGTCAAGTATAAACGAACAGGATTCATGAGCGCTGATCCCGTCATCGCCGTTATACAAAGCGCGGACATTATAAAACCCGATTTCCGAGCAGTTGCCGTGTATGTTGTATCCGTCGTTGTAAAAATGAGTTGCTGTCAGATTACGAATGACGATGTATCGGCAGGTCCCGAACATTTTGACTCCTGATTCCCAACGGGTAATATCGGGCATCGCCAGGTTCGCGTCTTTCAGACTCGTTCCTTTCGGAAGACGAACGTAAAGCTTTTTCTCCGACTCAATCCAGGTCCATTCGTTCGCTTTGAGCTGATCCGCCGGTTTGAAAGCAAACGGAAGATACGCTTTAAGTACGTTCCCCATCCGGTTGATCTTTCCGTCGAACAGAAGGAAAAAACGAAGTCGAACAGATTGTCCCAATTTCAGCGGCCTTGAATAAAGATCATTACCCAGCGCGGTCCAGGAGTCGGGCGCAATTGAAACGGATCCATCCAAAACGGAACCGCCCCCGTCGATTTCGATCGGCTTTTCCTTTGTACCCGAAATGTCATGAAGAACAAGCGATTCGCGATACGGCTGACCCGAATTCATAATAACGAGCCGATCGCCCGGCTTCAGACGGGAAACCCCTTGCGCCAAGGTCCCGAACGCCTCCTGTTCGGTCAAACCGGTTTTATTATCGCCGCCGGATATATTGTTAACATACCAGGTTTCCGCCGATGTTCGGGAGACACTCATTATTAAAACGACCGTCAAAAAAACGATCGGCAGTCTGTCTCGTAAATATGAACCCAAAAAAGAAAATGAAATACCGCTCATCATTGTTTATTCCTTATAGAATGGATCCAACTTAAAATTTTTATTTTTACATCCGAAACATTTTGTTTTGGATCCAACTTAACGAAACATTTTGTTTTTGACAGATAATCGGAAAACAAAGCGGAAAAATTTTCCGCCGTTAGACTTTGTGAATCGGCTGCCCTTGTAATATTAAAAAGGAAAATTCATTAGGGAACCTGTCTTAAAATCACTTTGGAATCGCGATTCCTGCCGATAAGTACGAGGTGTGATCCCGTATTGACGGTGAAACATACGAATACTGTGCTTTCCCCGATTTTTGAAAAAAGCGAGAAAAATGATTAATTTGACATATGACATAGAAAAAAAGAGA
>CAZZEF010000351.1:0-4091 GCA_964652875.1 uncultured Planctomycetaceae bacterium | reverse complement strand
TTGGGCAAAGATCGAATCTCATAAGACGTTCAATATTTTTTTGGCGTTCGATCAAAAAAGTTCACCGAATCATTGGGAACTTTATTCTTTTGCCAATTCGGGAGAATTTTCACTTTATATGCCCGGAAACAAGGCAGGAACAACAATTAAAGGGGGACCGGATCTCGCGGATGGACGTTGGCATTTTCTCGCCGCTGTTCTTGACAAACAGAAGGCGGAACTTTTCGTCGATGGCCGTTCTGTCGCCCGGGGCGGCGTTGATTATACGCCCGTCAAAGGCTCCGAATCGTTGCCGTTCGTTATTGGGGCGCTTGCAAACGGAGCGTTCGGAAATGATCCCCTTATTATCGACGAACTTCATATTACCGCAAATATTCGGTCTTTTTCGACCGATACGATTCCGGTCGGGAACGCTTCCCCGAACAAAGAGACGCTGCTTTTGTGTCATTTTGAACCGGATCAAAAGAAAGAAAAAAACACTCCAAAAATCGATTTGTCAAAAATACCGCAAAACACGGATCCGGCATCTGCCGTCGAGCGGTTCGCTTCTATGCCGAAATACCTTCAAGCGTCCGCAAAAGAAAAACACGATTCGAAAAAGGTTTTTTCTTTTGAAAAAATCGGGGATCTGTTTTCTTCGCAGACTCAATTTCTCTTTGAAGGATCAATGGTACTTGGAAACCGGATCAAACCTGCCCGGGGATCTTCTTTTCTGGACAATCTTTTTCCTTCGGGAGGAACAGAAATTCCGATCGTTCCCGGCGTCAAACCCCAACGCAATATCCCAATTCAAAAGATCAATCGACAAGTGTTTACCGACAGAAAGCAGCAACTCGGAATCGTCAGCGTATCGTTTGACGATTTTCGAAACGGTGTTTTTGAATCCTGGGGCGAACAATTCATTGAATTGGAAAAAGAGATCTCCGGAGCGCTCCCTCTTCCGCGCGGAGCCGCTGATCAGGTTTTTGACTCCAACACTTTAATTGATCCGATCCGGGAAAAATACCCGGTTCAAGTCGTTCTGCGCCGGACAAAAGCGCTGATCCGTCATCTTGAAGAAGCGGCGCCGCTGACCGATGAGCAATGGATCAGCGTCCGCGATTTAAGCAAACTTGAACAGCTTTATTCGGAAAAGGAAATTCAGCAGTATGCTCACGAAACGATAAAACACCGCGAAACCGATTACTTTATCGTCTGCGCTCTGCGCCGTAAACTCATGTTCACTAATCCGGATCTGGACGGTCTTGACCGTATTCTTTTTCTGGCCCGAGCTTGTTATGCGGGATCTCGACTGACCAATATGTTCAATTCAGACAGGATTGGCGGACATTTCGCGACTCAGGTTTACGGATTCAATACCGTCGCCGGCGGCGGTATTTTCGCTCTGTCCGACTGGAAAAACAAAAATCCTATTATTTCAGATCTGATAAAAGATCGTCATGTTGTCCCAACGTCCGTCTGCAGCCGTCTGGCGAACAAAAAATTGAATTACGGCTCGTTTATGTCACCGGAAGTAAGTTTCGATGGGAAGAATATTTATTTTTCGCATTGCGGATCCAAAGAACACCGTTGGATCTGGACTCCAGAGACCACTTGGAATATTTTCAAAATGCCGGTTGACGGAAAAACAATTGAACAGTTGACCGACAGTTCGTTCAACGATTTCGATGTATGTGAACTTCCTTCCGGGCGTCTCGTTTTCTGCAGTGCACGGCGCGGAGGTTTTATTCGCTGTTTCGCGGAAAGCGCAAGACTTCGTGTAACAACCGCCGTTCTTCACGGAATGAAAAATGACGGATCCGATATTTATCCATTGAGTTTTTTCGAAACAAGCGAATGGCAGCCGAGTGTCGATAATAACGGCATGCTCGTATACACGCGCTGGGATTATACCGATCGGGAGAACTGCTTGGGTTCGACTTATTGGACCTGTTTTCCCGACGGTCGAAATCCGCGCTCACCGCACGGAAATTACCCTTACCCCTGGCATACCTTTCCGGACAATAAACACGGTGACCACCGTTACGGTAATTGTCCCGATGCGCCGTCCGCGTTACCGATGACCGAAATGCAGTTTCGAGCGATCCCTGACTCATCCCGATTCATTTTTACCGCCGCGCCGCATCACGGAGAAACGTTTGGATCTCTTTGTATGCTCGATCTTCGCGTTAAAAACGACAATCACGCCAGTCAGATCCGCCGACTGACCCCGTACACTCCCTTTCCTGAATCCGAATGCAAGGGCCGAAGTCAGTATCAATACGGATCCCCCTGGCCATTAAGTGAGGATCTCTATCTCTGCTGCGATTGGGAAAATCTTGTTATACTTGACCGATACGGCAATAAGGAACTTTTATGCGAACGGGAAATTCTGCCGATCGATTATGATCCGAGACTTCGTTTAACGGATCCGATCCCGTTAAGACCGCGCTTGACTCCTCCTGTTATTCCGCAGCAGACAACACAGGGACATGACCACCTAAATGAAAATCATCATTCAACCGTCGGTATCGTTAATGTGAACATCTCCGATCTTCCTTTTCCGAAAGACCGACCGGTAAAACGACTTCGAGTTTTTCAGGTTCTTCCCAAGCCGAATCCCTGGATGAACATGCCGGACATCGGATACGCGCCCGAAAACACCCCCCGAATTCCGCTAGGAACAGTACCGGTCGAAAAAGACGGAAGTGTTTTCTTTGAAGCTCCATCCGGGAAACAGCTCCTTTTTCAAGTTTTGGATGAACAAAACCGCGCCGTTCAAACAATGCGCGCCGTTACTTTTACCCATCCCGGTGAAAAACTGATCTGTGTCGGATGCCATGAACCGGTCGACATGAGCGTTGCCAATGAAAAATCTTACCCGCTCGCCTTTCGACGGCCCGCATCGAAACTGCAGCCGGAATGCGGTCTGACGGAGCCGGTTAATTTTTATCGAAATATCGCTCCTGTTTTTGAAAAGAACTGCGTTTCCTGTCATGTTCGGGAAAAGAAAGGACCGCAAAATATGGATTACGAATCAATGCGTCCTTATGTTTTTTACTTCAGCGGAGGAATGGCCGGAACAACGGTTCGGGTCGGCATTCATGGCGGATCCCGATCTATTCCCGGTCGTGTCGGTGCGGCCGCGTCAAAATTGGATTCAATACTCAGAGACAAAAATCATTTAGATAAGGTTTCCGACTCAATTCGTCACAAGATCGTTTTATGGCTCGACGCAAACGCTCCCCGACTCGGAGCATTTCAAGATGAAGACTCGCAAATGAAAGGAGAACTTGTCTGGCCGATTCTCGATACGCAGCCTTGTGAACAATACGATCCGGAAAGAAATAAAAAACCGGTCAGTTCCAATGAGCCCCCCAAACGATAAGTTACCCGCCGAAATGGCGGACTGCGCCGGTCCGGTATTTCGGTGCGGATCTCTGATCGAAAGAGCAGTCGGAAAACAACAGTGTTAAAGCGGCGGTTGATTTTTCACTTCCGCATTGTATAAACGGAAAGAAACGGGAATATTCAAATATCAGTCGTTTCAACATTGACTAAAAGTTCGAAAAAACATGCGGTCTGTCCGGAAATTCAATAAAAACACAATGGACAAAAATGCTTATGCATACCGGTTCCATAATGAATTTTCCGGAACGAAGCCGAAAAAACTCCCGATTGACTTGGTGAATCGGCGGTTCATTTGATGTTATAACGAAAACACATCTTAAACCGGTATAACAGATCTTCCGTTAGGTTCATAAATACATAAAAAACACGGTTCGTTTACAGTCACACTTTTTTAAATGTTCCATCCGGGTTTTCGATCAGCATCGCGGAATCAAGAGGTCCGATCGAAAGGGGAATTGTTTTCTCCCCTTTTCGAAGATGAATCGTTTTTTTGGTGTATGTAACATTCCAAAGCAAAACGGCATGCGCGTTCGGATACCATCCGAGAACAATCGGGGTTTCTTCTTCGATATAAGGGATATTTCGGGCACGGAATTCATCAAGCAGCGTTCGTCGAAATTTAAAAATTGATTCGAACGTTTCATCGACTCGCATGAACCGTCTACTAGCCGAATTCGTTCTCGCGATACATTGGGTACCGG
>CAZZEF010000350.1:1068-4123 GCA_964652875.1 uncultured Planctomycetaceae bacterium | reverse complement strand
TCGGTCCATTGCGCATATTGCTTCCTGCTTTGGCGAAGATGTTCATCGGTCGGAAACTCATCTCGAATGTTTGAGTATTTTCAGTCTCGGCGGCGCCAATGATTATATTCATCAGAAAGATCAGTCGCTCGAATCGACTTATTATACGTCCAGAATCGGAATGACGATGATGTCGCGGGAATTCGGAAACATGATCGCCCAGCTGGGGGAGCAGTCGCTGGCAGATCTTCTTCAAAAGAGCGCAGGCTCGGTTTTGATGAAAATACTTGAGAGCGTTGTTTCAAAATTCGGCGTCGTTCTTTCCGAAAAGCTGGCGGTTATGGCGCTTCCGATTGTGTCCGTCGGATCGGCCGCGCTGATTAATGTTGCGTTCACCGATTATTTTAATCAGGCGGCGATTTATCATTTCGGTATTCGGCATCTTGAACGTAAATACGGCGAAAAAACGATCAGGGAACTTTATTTAAATTCATTCTCTGCTCTTGAAAAACAGCAGAAAAAAATCAGCTGATCCTAAAGATCGCGAATGATATTTCTGTTCTTTCGACGTTGGACAGGAAAAGATCAGAATCTGACCGGAATACACCGATTCCATTATGAATTTTCCGTTATAACGTCAAAAGAACAGCCGATTCAGGCAGTCAATTGGCGGAAATAATGGAAATTTAAAAATAAAAGCAGATTAAAAATCGTCGGTATAAAATAGGAAAAAAATATTTCGCGCCTGCTCAATAGGGACGCGTTACTGATCTTCAAAGGAAAGATTATGAAAAATTGTCTGTGTTTATTGATGTTTGTATTATTTCTGCTCACAACCGCGGGCGTATCGGCTGAAGACAACCGGTTTGTGCGCGTCAGTTCGGCCAATCCGGATTATTTTGAGCTTGATGACGGATCGCCTTATATTCCGATCGGACTGAATCTCTGCTCAATTGGTCTGACCCCCAACGCGGACGCCGGCATGAAAAAGATCGAATTCTATTTTCAAAAACTTTCGGAAAACGGCGGCAATTATGCCCGGATCTGGTTGAGCTGTCCTCTATTTGAAATTGAGAAAGACGCGCCTGGCCATTTCGACAAGGCGGCGGTTCAGCGGGTTCGCGAAATGATTCGTCTTGCGGGAAAATACAATATCCGTTTAAAACTTTGTTTTGAACATTTTCGCAATATTGGCGAGATGGAGCCGGGCTGGTGCCGAAAAGCGTTTTACCGACTCGATCCGCCGTCGAATATTAAGGAGTTCGTCAACAGTGAATTCGGTAAGAACTGTTATTTGCGCCGATGCGAACAGTTCAAAATATTCAAGGACAATCCGTATATTTTCGGCTGGGAAATTTGGAACGAGATGAACTGTCTGCCCGATTTTGTTCCGTTTACCGAATATGTTCTGCCAAAGCTACATAAAATGTTTCCGCGTCAGATGACGATGCAGTCGCTTGGCAGTTACGATACTGCCCGGGTCTATTCCCTTTATCAAATGATCAATACGATGCCGGGAAATGATGTTGCTCAAATTCACCGATATTTGGATCCGGGAGCTTCTCTGCCTGAATGCAAGGGGGCAATGGATCTGCTTTGCGCGGACGCGGTCGGGATTATGAAAAAGATCAAGCCGGGGCGTCCGATCCTTTTGGCGGAAACCGGCGCGGTTGAAAAATCTCATTCCGGTCCGTCAAAACTTTATTCACTCGACAAAGAGGGGCTTCTTTTACATGACGCGCTTTTTGTCCCGTTCTTCTGCGGGGCTGCGGGCTCAGGACATATTTGGCATTGGAATTGTTACGTCGAAGCGAATGATCTTTGGTATCATTTTGGACGGTTCGCCCAAGCCGTTGAAAAGATCAATCCAATTGAAGAAAAATTTGAACCATTCCAATTGAAGTCAGGTTTTTTAAGGGCTTACGGTCTTCGCGGTCAGAAAAATATTTTGATCTTTCTGCGCGACCAAGAGACGAACTGGCAAACGGAACTGATCAATAAAACCGCCGCGCCTGTTCGGAAAAAGATCTCTTTCGATTTGACAAAAATTGTTTCCGGCGATCTTTCTTGCGTTCGATGTTACGATCCTTGGAAAGATCGTCAAACAGAACTTTCGGTTAAAAACGGACAGATCGTTTTGCCGGAATTTCGGCGTTCGCTTGTTTTATACTGTTCTCCTTCCAAATTTTCCGGATTGAATCCGTGACTCGACAGTACTTTTAACGTTGGAATGGAAAGATATAAAAGAAGTCAGAGCCGGAAAATTCATTATGAAACCGGTATAAAAACAAACATGAACTCTTGTCGAAGGTGTATTTTATGAAGAAAATCGTTCAGATTGTTATGATGGCTGCGGTTTACTTGAGCTGTTTCCTTTGCTTGCGGGCGGAAGAGGTTCGTCTCAGACTTCATCAAAAGGATCAAACGGTTCGTTTTGCCGCGGAAGAGCTGATTCGCTATTTTCAGCTAATGACCGATAAAAAAAATATTGCGGAGATCGAAACGGACATTTCCGGCGGAAATTTCAATGGACCGATCCTTCAGCTTGGTCTCTTTTCCGATTTTAAAATACCGCTTGACGGAATTGCGGATCCGGAACTGGACGATGCCGTTTATATAAAAGTGAATCGATCCTCGGGAATAATCGCCGGATCCAATTCGAGAAGTGTGTTATTTGCCGCTTACCGTTTTTTGGAGGCGAACGGCTGTCGTTGGATCCGTCCGACCGCAAACGGAGATTTTGTTCCGAAACGGTCCGTTCTGGATCTAAAGGCGGAGATCTCCGACCGCGCTTTTTATCGATGGCGCGGCAATAGTAACTGCGGAACGTTTGCGATTGATGATGTCATTGAGCGAATTGCCTGGAGTCCCAAAGTTGGATTAAACGTTTTTTTGATCGAATTCATGCTTCCGCGGCGTCAGTATATAAATTACGCCGGGCGTCCTTATCCGAGTCTTGCCGCTCCGAGAGATCTGACGATCAACGAAGTTCGCGCCTATCATGATCTTTCAGTAAAAGAGATCAAAAAAAGAGGTCTGATCTATCATGGCGTCGGTCACGGTTGGACAACACTGG
>CAZZEF010000350.1:0-1058 GCA_964652875.1 uncultured Planctomycetaceae bacterium | reverse complement strand
CCGAGTTCGAAAGCGATCACAATTCCCGTCCGACCCCCGATCCCGATAAAATTCAGTTTCTGGCCCTTGTCAACGGTGAACGCTCAATGAAAAACGGACCGACGTTTACCGATATCTGTCACGGAAACCCGGATGCGCAGAAACGATTCGCGCAGTGTGTTGCCGATTACGCAGCAAAACATCCGGAAATTGATTACCTGCATGTCTGGCTCGATGATCGTCCGAACAATACTTGCGAATGCGATCGGTGTACCGATCAGGTTATTGCCGATTCTTATGTCCGGCTTCTCAACAGAATTGATGATGAGTTGACGCGCCGGAATCAAAATACGAAAATCGTTTTTATTATTTATCATGAAACACTTTGGAAGCCCCTTAAGGAGCGGTTCAAAAAAACAGATCGGTTTCAAATGATGTTCGCGCCGATCGCCCGGGATTATACCAAACCTTATCCGCAGATAATTCCCGATAAGATCGATTTGTCGCCGTATGTAAAAAACAAATGCAAAGTACCTAAAGAGACCGCGCTGAATATTGCGCTGATGAAAGATTGGCAAACGATCTTTCCGAAAAAACCGTTTGCTTATGAATATCATATGACTTGGCATCATTATCGGGATCTCGGTTATTACAACTTCGTTAAAGTCATGACGGAAGACATCAAGCGCATGAAAAAAATCGGACTTGATGGAATCGTGAGCTGCCAAATCGGACGCGCTTCTTTTCCGACGGCGTTCCCCAACTGGATGTATGCCAAATATCAATGGGACCCGAACCGCGATTTCGATCAAATGACTGAAAGCTATTTTAAAGCGGCGTTCGGACCCGACTGGAAAAAAGCGTTTCATTATTTGAAGGATCTTTCCAATGACTCTGTTTATAATTTTTCCGGCTTGAGTAAAGATCAAAAAAACGATGCGATTCAAAAAATGAAGGACGCCGAAGATCTCTTCCGAAAATTCCGGCCGATCATAAAGGATCATGAACCGATCGAACCGCAAGTGCTGCGCGATTCCTGGAAGTATCTCGGTCTTCATTCGCTCGTGTATGAAAAATAC
>CAZZEF010000349.1:3921-4133 GCA_964652875.1 uncultured Planctomycetaceae bacterium | reverse complement strand
ACGCCGCGCTGGCCCTTCAAAATATCGGAGGATCCGATTGGCAAAAGTCGTTTCCCAAACTGCGTGAATTGATTATTGAAAATCAGGTCAAAGGGATCCGCGCCGGGCACGAAAACGGAAGCTGGCTCTTTCATGATCTTTATCTGAACGATGGCGGGCGGCTGCTGAATACCGCGCTGGCCGTTCTTGTTCTTGAAACCCCTTATCGGTAT
>CAZZEF010000349.1:0-3893 GCA_964652875.1 uncultured Planctomycetaceae bacterium | reverse complement strand
CGTCAGTAAAACCTGAAAAACGCGGTCGAAAACGATTCCGCGATCCGCCTTGATTCAGGGGTATGTTTTGAGTTTTATTTTGTTATAATAAATGAATCGGAGAAATGGAAACTGTTTTTTATACCGCCCGGCGAAACGTTTTTCGGAACAGCTTTTCGACTGCTTTCGCGACCAGTAAACTGTCGCGGCGGTCAGACAGGAAAAAGCGGCTTTAATCAGAAAAGGAACTCTCTCATGTCCAAACGGCTTTTTTTATTCTTTTTGCTTTCCGTATCACTGTTGTTTTTATCGGATCTCCGTCCGGTGATCGGCGCAACGGCTGAACTTCAAAACGCAACGGGCCGGGTGATCTGGTCCGAAAAAGGTCTTTCTCTCCAGCCCGCGTTCGGCGCGCCTGAGATACTTGGCGATTCTTCCAAAGCGGACTGGTCTGTTCTGATCACCTCCGCGCCTGTTCAAATCGGGAAAGCTCCGAAAAATGTTCGATTCGAAAGTTCCGATCAAAAAGGTCTGCTCGAAAAAACGGAAAACGGTTTTGAGATCACTTATCCGACCCTGATCTTTGATAAAAAGATCTGGCAGATCTCCTTAAAATTAACGTTCACCCAAACGAAAAAGAGCTTTCTTGTTTCGGCGGAGATCATTAATTCCGAAAAAAACTGGCTCGTTTCGGAACTGACCGGACCGGTTCTTAAAAAACTTTCGTTCGACGTTTCGAGCCATTCGATCTATTGGCCGTCCGGACTTGGGCGCAAGATCAGCATGACGCCGGATGACAAGACCGGGGTTGTTGACGATTTCGGACGCGGTTGGCAAAAGAATCATTGGGGATATGAACTGACGGCGAGATATCCGGGCAGTGAATGCACAATGCAGTATACTGTTTTCGGGGGCGAAAAAACGTCGCTATATTTCGGCGCGCCGGATCGGTCCCGAACCGTTAAGGATTTCGGACTTCGTTATAATCCGGAGAATAAATTCTGGACCGCGTTCGTCCGGTATTATCCGATGGTCCAGCCAAACGCCTCCTGGAAAACGGATCTTTTCGAACTGATGCCTTATCAGGACGACTGGCACGCGGGCGCCGATTATTACCGGCAATGGTTTGAACAGAATTTTCAGCAATGCGCTGCTCCTGACTGGGTCCGCTCTCTTTCCGGAATGATGCTTTATATTATGAAGCAGCAGAAGGGACGCCATCTTATGTGGACCTATAATGAAATCGGCGGAACAATGACCGATCTCGCGGACGAATTCGGATTCGATTTTATAGCTCTTTTCGGTTGGGCTCACGGCGGACACGATCATCTTTACCCGGAATATTTTCCCGATGAAAAGATGGGGGGCGCCGGTGTCCTTAAAAAAGAAATTGCCAAAGCGCGGGCCCGGGGAAAACATGTGTATCTTTACGCCAACGGTCAGCTGATGGATCAGGCGAACGTTTCGTTTTGGAATCGATTGGGTAAATCAATTGCCCTTGTCCGGGGCGATGGTTCGCCCGTTACGGAGAAATGGCATAAATTTTCGGATCAGGAAGCTTTTATTCACGGAGTCGCCTGCTCGTTCGACGAACGCTGGTTCCCGATCATGTTCGATCTGGCCAAACAGGCCAACGATCTTGGAGCCAACGGAATTCTTTTCGATCAGCTGGCGGTCGGTTCACCGATTCAATGCTTCTCCTCGGATCATGGACATGCGGTTCCGGTCTTTTCGCGGGGATACGCCAACGCGGCTCTTCTCGAACGGCTGGATCGGGCCATTAAAAAAATCAATCCTGATTTCGTCGTTCTGACCGAAGGCTGGCATGATATGGCCAATACAGGAGTGCCGTATTTTCACGCAAGCGGTATTATCCGCGGATCGGTTCCGCCCGAATCGCTTCTAACCGCCCTGGCCCAAAAAGCTCCCGGCTGTATTGCCTTTCCCGGCATGTTTCGATATACCTTCCCCAAAACGGAAGTAACGATCCGCAACCCGTTCCCTGTCGAACATCCGCGCTATTGCAATTACGCCTGTTTTTACGCGCTCAATCATGAAATTGAGATACGCTATCCGACTGATGTTCAGACGATAAAAACGAAAACAACACCGACTCTTGACGGGTATAAAAAAGACGCCGTCAACGGATTGGGGGGACTTCGAGCCGCTATCGCTGATCTCGGTCAAACGTCTGCCCAAGAATGCATGATTCATACCAAAAAAGTAATTGATTTTCAACGGGCCAATTCGGAATTCCTTTTAACCGGACAATTTACCGATAATAAAGGATTCAAGCTCACTGGAAATATTTTAGCGGCTGGTTTCGAATCATCTAAAGGATTGGCCGTTCTCGTTTGGAATCCCGGATCGAAAGAAGAAAATTTCTCGTTGACGGTTCCGGACGCCAAAGCGATTCGCGCCTGCTCGCCCAGCGAAGCCGCGATTAAAGACAATTTCTTTAAATCGCTGGCGCCAAACTCGTTGCGGTTGATCGTTTTTGAAAAATAATATCCGCGTCCGATTTTGCGATTGAGCAGGGGGATCCGTCCCCTGCCGACAATATGAAAAGAGACACCGGAAATACGTATTCTCGCTTGGAGTCAAAAACAAATGAAGGATTCAAAAACCGAAACAGTGGTTACCGCTTCAGATTCGGAGAAAACCATTCTTTCCCAAAGTCATAAAAAGAGGCGCCGGATGATTATTTCTCTTCTGCTTCTGTTTCTTGCCTTTTGGATCGTCGCCGATTTCATTCAAACCAAACTGACATTTCCGGCGAGCGGCTGGACGCAAAAAAGTTTCGGAAGAAAAGCGATTTTCTGTTCCGGATCTTCCGAGAGTGATTATCTTGTCGATTTGCCGACCGCGTCCGGAAAAAATGTCGTTATGAAAATCATGATGCCCCGTCGGTTCGATTCAACGCAAAACAGCAGTGCCGATTCGAACATTCCGTCTTCTTCAAAAGCGGTACTCTTTTTTTACGGAAATGGTGCTTGTCTTGCTTGGATGAACGAATTAATGGAAAATTTTCAAAAGATGAATTTGATCGTTGGCGTTGCCGATTATATCGGATACGGAGCGTCTGAAGGCTGCCCCTCCGAAAAAGGATGTTATGAAACCGCGGACGCCGCTTATGATTATTTCATCAATACGTTGAAGATCCCTCCGGAAGATCTGATTGTTGTCGGACACAGTCTCGGAACAGGGGTCGCCGCCGATCTCGCTTCGCGAAAAAAAGCCGGTAAGCTGATCCTTTGTTCCGGGTTCACTTCCCTGCCCGACATTGGTCAAAAGCTCTATCCGTTTCTTCCGGTCCGTTGGCTTTTAAAATACAAATTCAACAACGCGGACAAAATTCCCCGGATTAACGCGGAAATCCTTTTTCTTCACGGAACCGCCGATCGAGTCATCCCAAAGGAAATGAGCGAAACCAATTTTAAAATAGCTCAAAAAAATGGTAAAAATTGCAAGTTCGTTCTCCTTTCCGGACAGGATCATGAAATATTGGGAAAGGAAAACCGCGATACTTGGCAGAATATTGAATCGTTCATTCAGCCATAAACTGGCCGCCGCCGCTCCCGAAACGCTGCGCTTTTGACAGAATATAAAATTCAGGTTCTGAATATTTATGTTTATCCACTGTTTCCCCTTGAAATTATATTGATCTTTCGATATTATTATTAAAAATATAAAATCAGAATTCTGTCAAAATAAAACCGAAAGCGATCCTTTATGGATATATTAATCGAAGCACTGGCCGAATTTTTATCGGCAGTTTTTATTCCCGCGACCGTTCTTTTGGGAAACGCGGTCGTCCTTTTTTTGCAGTTGCTTCTCCAGTTGTCATTTTTTATTTGGCATAAATTCGGATCCGGAAAACAAAAAAAAGAGACGGTTTCCATTTCGCATGATCT
>CAZZEF010000348.1:1192-4145 GCA_964652875.1 uncultured Planctomycetaceae bacterium | reverse complement strand
TGATTAGTCTGTTTCTTCTTGGGGTAGTGACAATCGCGGAAACGGCGGTCGCCCAAAACGGAACCGTCCAAAACAATGGCGCTCCGGTTGAAATTACAGAGGAATCAGGAATGGCCCCCGTTTACGAGGGCAACTTTATCGATACGACCGGCAGTTACGCGGGCGACTGCTGCCCGACCGGCGATTGTTGCGGCTATTACGGATGCGGTGTTTTTCCGTTTATAAAAGATGTTGCGGAAACGGCTCTTTCGCCGGTCTATTTTGTCGCTTCTCTTTTTTCTGCGGGCGTTTATCCCGGCTGCGGATGCGCGCCCCGTTATCAACGGGTTTATCGCGATCCTTGCGATCAATGCGGAAATTGGGTCGGTTCCGATGTCCTGTTAGGTCATCCCCGTCAGCCCTGTCAATCCTGTCAAAACGGATCGGCGCCGGCTTATAATTACGGAAATTACGAAAACAGTGAACTTTGGGAAAACAACTCCGCGCCAATTCAAAATCAGTCGGCCCCCGCCGCGCAGCCGATCCAAAAATCTGTTCCCGCCAAAATTGACGCGGTTAAATCAGGCGCCCGTCAAATGCAGAGCGGACCGACACGAATCGCCGTTCAGGCTCCTGCTGTTGCCATTCCGTTCCAAAATAACGGTTATAAAGGACAATCCGTCAAAGGGAACTCCGGTTATCAGGCCCGAAATTATCAGAAAAACAGCAATCGCAGTCTGTTCGGCGGAAATTCCGTCGGCAGAAACGGAATGATGAACTCTCCCGCCGCGAATTATCCGGTCAGCGGTCAGACGATCCGTCCTTCCTATTATCAGACTAAATCGAACGTTATTTATAATGGCGCTCCAATTCGTCCTGTTTCCGGAAACGCGGTTCAGTATCAACGGTAAACAACGCTTGAGCTGATCTGAATTGATTTCGCTTTGCTTCTTTTTTAAAAAGGAAAGAGAGGCCGTTCATGAAATTTTACCGGCGAAAAACAAAATGCCGAAAGTTTGAAAACATTTTATTTTATCGATAAAAATAAATTAGAGAGATCTTTTGATTGTATTTTCAAAAGATCTCTCTGTATTTTACTCGAAATGAACTGAAATTCTTTCCTTTTCGCGCAAGAAAGAATTTTCGGATAAAATTGAGGTTGACACCGATCGAAAAAACAAGTATACCGATTCAATGATGGATTTTCTGTTCCAACGAGAAAAGAACAGCTGATTTACGTCGTCTATCGGCGGAAATTTTTAAAGAAGAACAGTAAAAAATCATTCATAAATTGAAAATGCCGGGCCTCCGGTATTACTGAATGACCCAAAAGTTGTAAAAAAATTTGATTGTATCGCCATAACCGCAAAAATTGAGGAGCATTTTAATGAAAAAAAATACAGGCCGGATCCTGTTTTGGCTGACGGGTTGCGTTTTAATTTTAATTTTCGGATCTTCCGTTTACGCTCAATACACGCCGGAAGAAATTTTAAAGGTTCTTCCGAGTCAAAAGGACATTGCCATTGACTCTCCGGCTGCCGGAGAAATACCAAGCTGCAAAATCATTGAATTTTCTGAAGGCAAGTTCCGCGGTGTCTGTTTGACAAAACCGGACGGACAAACGCCGCTTCGCGTTTGGTGCGCTCCGGAAGGGAGCAGTAACGTCGAGCAGGTTCGTTTTTATAAAAACGGAAATGAAGTATTTCGTGATCTTTTGGAAACGGAACGGTCCTGCCGCTGGCTTTCCGATACAGGAAGCCGCTGGGCGGTTTTAAATTCCGATAAAAAAATAATCCAATGGAAAAAGATCTCTCCGGAAGAAGCAACCGCTGAAATTGTCGCCGCGCTTGTTACCAACGACCTTCAGCGTTATAAAAGAGTCTCCTTGAGTGAAGCGGATCTTCAGTCGCTCGGTCTGACCGAACCTCTTCTTTCAAGCGTTCAGGAAAAAGTCAAAGCGGTCGATACCGATTTCGCCAAAGTCGCGGCGGCGCTGAAAATACCGGCCAATGTTCAATGGGGAGCGTTCAACGGCAGCCGACCCGGTCTTTTGGCCGCAGGCAGCCGCGGGGTCAAGGAAGACATTCCCGTCTATTACAACGCCAGTATTGTGCTGGTCAATAAAGAAAATACCGCGCAAAATCATCAGATCTTCCTGGGGGATCTCGTTCAGATCAACGGCGTCTGGAAAGCGGTCGGACTTCCTTCCGGCGAACCGTTCGGGAAAAGCGGAAATGAAATCCGTGTTTCCTCCGTCTTCTTTCCGATCTCCGGCGACAACGGCGGTGCGCTTCCGGAAGTTTCCGGCGATTATACCAAACTCGCCGAACAGCTCAACGAAGCCTATCATAAGCTCGAAAGCGCCTCTGATACGGAATACGCGGCTCTTTGCGAAACAACCTTTTCGCTCCTTTTGAACCTCGCCGCCCGTAATCCCAATGAAGAAAACGATCTGGTCATGCAGGCTTCCGATCTTCTTTTTACCGCTATTCAACGCGGACTTTATCCCCAGGGCGTTGAAAAACTCAATCAGCTTTGCGAAACCTATAAAGATTCAAAAAATCAGGAACTGCTGGCCCACTTGAAATTGAGACAAATCGAAGGTGAATTCTTTGCCAAAACACAAACCAATCCGCCTCTGAAACGAACGGAACTCGAAAAAGAACAGACCAAACATACTGATGCGTTAATCGCTTTCGCTGAAAAATATTCGAATACAAACGCCGGAATCACGACCCTGATGTTTTTGGCCCAGGATTTTGAATATCTTCAGGACGACGAGAAAGCCATTCAGTATTATTCGATCGTTGTCAAGAATTCTCCCAATTCCCCCGCCGGTCGAAAAGCGGCCGGAGCGGTTAAACGGATCGAAGCAATCGGAAAAGTATTCGCTCTGCCCGCTTGGAATTATATCGAAGGAGGCAAAGTCAACGCCGAAGAGTTCGCCGGTAAAAACATTGCCGTCTTCTGCTGG
>CAZZEF010000348.1:0-1182 GCA_964652875.1 uncultured Planctomycetaceae bacterium | reverse complement strand
TCGTAATTGAAAAAATCTATCGTCCGGGCTTTTTGAAGAAATTGATCAGCTCAAAAGCTTCGCCGCGAAAAATGATAATCTCGCCGTTATCGGCGTTAATATGGATTCAACCCCCGAAACGGCCGCCGAATTCCTTAAATCGCAAAAACTCCCTTGGAAAAATGTCTGCGAAAACGGAGGGCTTGACGGATCAAACGCTGTCGCGCTCGGCGTTCAAAATGTTCCCCTGATCATTCTGATCGATAAAAACGGAAAGGTCGTCCGTCCCAACATCCAAAATGTTTCTGAACTGGAAATTCTTCTGAAAAAGTAAAAATCGTTACTGCAGAAAATCAACAGATTTTCCCCGAAAATACGGACCGGCTAATCGGTCTGTGTTTTCGGGGACCGATTCTTTTCGACATTTCATTCAGGCTTTTCCCTTCCCTTTTTCGACATTCCGGTCACCGAATCGGATCACCGCTTTCTGATCGACCGTTTCTTTCTTTTTTGACTGAATATTCTCACTTTTCTTTTTTTCAAAAAAAAGGATCCCCCCTTGGCAAAACTATTTTTGTTTTGTATACTTTAGGCATAACTAATTGACAGATAATTCTTATTTAAAAGGAGAGTAAATTATGAGTAATGTTCAGCCGGTCGCGTTATCGGAAAGCCTCGAAGATTATATTGAAGTAATTTTTCGCGTCATTCTTGAAAAACATGAAGTCAAACCGAAAGATATCGCCGCCGCACTCAATGTCGCGGGCGCTTCGGTAACCGGTGCCCTCCGAATGCTCACCAAAAAGGGACTCATTCATTACGCCCCTTATGATCCGATCTCCCTGACACCCCGGGGAGAAGCCATCGCGGAAGATATTTACAATCGGCATTTGAAACTGAAATCGTTTCTGAAAAACATGCTTCAGGTCCCGGAAAAAGAAGCCGATGAAACCGCCTGCCGAATGGAACACGCTGTTTCAACAAAAATTATCAACAAACTGGTCCGCTTCGCTGAATTCATCGAAAAATGTCCTCGCGGAGGAAGGCTTTGGATCTCCGGTTTTGAACATAATTGCGACCCGGACGGCGACATGATCAACTGCCGTGAATGCGCGCTGGCCACTGTTGAACGAATTGATCAGATCCAAAAAAAGAAATAACCGGTGTTTTTTGATTTTTCGTTTCAACAATACAAACCTGTCG
>CAZZEF010000347.1:0-4172 GCA_964652875.1 uncultured Planctomycetaceae bacterium | reverse complement strand
CAACGATTACGGGGAAATGGTCCCGTTCAGCTCACTGGCCAAAGTCGTCTATCAGACCGGTCCGCAGCGGATCCAACGATTCAACCAGCAGACCTGCGCCGATTTCAATGCCATGTCAATGGTCATGAGTACCGGCGAATACATGAATTATATTGAAAATATCAAACTGCCCCCCGGCTACCATGTCGAATGGACCGGCGCAAGTTATCAGGAAAAGAAAAATCAGGGACAAATTCTCTATCTGCTGGCCGTCGCCTTTGCGTTCGGGTATCTGTTCCTCGTTGCTCAATACGAAAGCTGGACCATTCCGCTGCCGGTTATTATTTCCGTTGCGGTCGCTACTCTCGGCGCCCTAATCGGACAATTTGCCGGCATTATGTATCTGGACGTCATGCCAATGAGTATTTACGCCCAACTCGGACTGGTGATGCTGATTGGACTGGCGAGTAAAAACGCCATTCTAATGGTTGAATTCTCCAAAGTCGAACGTGAATCGGGCAAAAGCGTTATCGAAGCGGCCATCAGCGGAGCCAGTCAGCGATTTCGCGCCGTTCTCATGACCGCTCTGTCCTTCGTCTTCGGTGTCTTTCCTCTTGTTCTGGCCAGCGGAGCGGGAGCGGGAAGTCGAAAAGCAATCGGAATCACCACTTTTTCCGGGATGCTTTTGGCAACGCTCGTTGGCATCGTTTTTGTTCCGGCTCTTTATACCGTTTGTCAAAAAATGAGAGAAATTTTCAAAAAACCTGACCAAACGGGTCATAATACGTTATAAATTTATCGTTACACACGCAATACAATGACAAATCAGACAAATGGATCGGTCTGTTTTGTCATTGTCACTTCTTTATAACGATCCATTATAAATTTTCTATTCCAACATAAAAAGATCAGTCTGTTCACACAATCAATCAGCGGATAATTTTAACAGAGTACGGTACAGAGCAGTTTTAACCATCAAATTGGACTTGCATTAAAAATTCGTCTTATATATAATAATTATTCAGTCAAATAAATCGCCGAAAATTTCTTTCGGAATGTTTTTTACGCAAATAATCAGAAACTGCCGTCCGTTCGTAAAATGTTCGGCGGAACGGAAACAGGGCTGTTTGCCGTTGTTTTGTCGAAAACGCGATTTCCAATTACGGCGGATCGTGTCCCAATCCCAAATCATCGCCATTAGTCAAATTCAGCAAACCGATTGAATTGCGGCAAACGAAAAAAGGTCTGACAGGATACGAACTGGCGCGACAGACAGACAGATAGACTGACTGACAGACTGACTGACAGAAAAGAACAAATATTGTAATTTAGGGGACTTGAATCCCTGATCATCCCCCAAGACGGTCTCCCTTCGTTATATACCGATTTCATGATGAATTTTCCGTTATCGCGTCAAAAGAACAACCTGTTCACGTTGTCAATCGGCGAAAATGACGGAAAATTTAAAATAAATGCAGTATAACATTTTTGTTGGGGCAAAAATTCACTTTCTGCGTCTTGCTGTACTTTTTGAAATTTTCTTCAGTCTTGTCTGCTGTTAATTCAGCCCGGAATAAAAGGCCTGTTATTTTCCGCAACTTTTTTATGTTTTAACAAAATTATGAAAGAGCGATATGAAACACAATACAAAAAAATTTCGTTTGATAAGGACTCTTGTTCTCGTCAGTCTGTGTTTATTAATGATGTTTTCTGTATTGCCCAAATTTACCTTTGCGGATAATTCCCCAAAGAAAGAGACGGACGAAGGCACTTTCATTAATAATGATGGAACGATCCGATCACCAAACACACCATTACCCAACGAGCGAAAACAGCAAACAGCAATAAAGACAGGAATCACGTCCATGGACACAAAACGATCATTTTCGGAGAATGCGCCGCAGAACAGTATTCTTTTTCAAAAAACCAGTCTGACCGATCCTGTAAGCGGAGTTGCCGTTTTCGATAGTATTATTCCTTCCGGCTGGAAAACGTCATGCAATGTTAATTGGCATAACATTTCTTTGGATACACCGGGAATCGCGACCTTAATGACCGCCTCTCCTGATGATCGGGCTGCCATGTCTTATATTTCCAAACAGGATTTTATCGATAACATCGCGGTGCCGTTCGTTCCTCGTCAGGATGGCGTTGACATGGCCACTTATACGACAAGACTTCAGTACAAACGAGCCGACGAGTTGTCCGAATGGATTTGCCGTAATCTGCTTAAAGCCAAGTCCGTAAAGTTCATTGAGAAAAAACCGGTTAAGGAAGAGACGCGCTCCTTGATTACTTCAGCGGCGCAAACATATGCCAAATCGATCTCGGTAAAACTTGGGGCCATCTTGTCCGGCGCCAATTCTGTTCTGACGGTAAACGGACAGGAAGGAACGGTTGCCGATCATCGGTATGAAGTTTTGGGACAAGACGGAAAAACCTATTGGATTGAAATACTTTGTGTCAGCATAGGCTGCGAAAGCACCATTGTAAACAGAAGTATTATGAGCAGTATTGGTACAATGCGAATGATTCAATGGTTTTGTCCGGTTATTTTCCTCTATTCGGCGGAATCGGAACAGGAATTCAAACGTTGGAACAGCGCTTTTGAAATGTTTGTACAAAACACGGTTCTCCGGACCGAATTCCAAATATTGAGTCGAAAGTACGCTAACGAGATCCAAAATAATTACTTTAAAATGAAAACGAGGCAATTAGCGGAAATGAACCGCATTAGTGCCGAACGTATGATGAAGGACAGTTCCAGCGATTCTTCCGATCCTCCCGCTCTTGATTTAACCGAAAAATGGAGCGATGTTATTCTTGAGCGCAATACTTTTCAAACAAAAGACGGAGGTACCATTAAAGCGTCAACTTCCCTGGATCATGTTTTTCAACAGGGTGATAATTTTCTTGGCGTCGAAGGACATGCGGACCCCCCTGCTGGTTGGGATGAGCTAAAGCTCATGCGTTGATCCTCTGTCGCTTATGAGACAATTTTAAAAATACAGCTTATCTGATCTAAAAATTTTTCGGATCAATACAATGAAATTAAAACGACAGAAGAACGGTACAATAAAATGATTGCCAAAATCTCAAAAACCGTCAACCTCAGAAAGCGGCCTGTCTGAAAAGAGGCCGCGAGCATTCCTGAAGCGTTGTTCTACTGCTTTTATTTTCCGTTATTTCCGCCGATTGACAGCGTGAATCGGCAGTTCTTTTGACGTTGTATCGGAAAATTCATCTTGAAATCGGATCCTTTACAAGATCGACCGGCTGCGCGGACAAATATTCAATGATCCGGTTGGGATCGACAACCACCATCGTATTGACCGCTCCGCCGCTAAGATAAATTTCGTCCAGCAGCGTCGACATTTCATCAATATAAGTCGGAAACTTTTTTTTCATTCCAATCGGCGAACAGCCGCCGCGGACATAACCGGTTATCTCCTTCATCTCTTTTACATGAATCATTTCCAGCTTTTTGATTCCGCTCGCCTTGGCCGCCTTTTTCAGATCCAGTTCCTGATCACAGGGAATACAGCAGACGATCAGTTCCTTGGCGTCGGACTCGCTCCGAAGAACAAGCGTTTTATAGATCACTTCAGGAAGAACGTTCAGCGTTTTCGCCGTTTGGACACTCGACCAACTTTCATCGTGAACATCATCGCAAATCGAAACACGATAAGGTATTTCATCGCGGTCCAGAAGTCGCATTACATTAGTCTTAATTATTCCGGTCATTTCCGTCGCATACTCTAAAACACGTTGAATTTTTAAGCTGATCTCTCAAAATTGCAATTCATCATTTATATCGGCCCTTTGTGAATTTTCCGTCGACCGTCAAAAGAACCGCCGACTCACAAAATTAATCGGCGAAATTCTGGAAAATTTAAATGGAGGTCGATAGAAACTCCCGTTTCACCCCAATGACCGGCAATCGAAAGATAAAATTCCTTATACAATGCCGTCCGAATAAAAGTTCATCTGAACCTTATTTTTTGTCCTTGCCGGAATCGGTTTTTTTATCGTTTGTCGACTGTTTTTTACCAGAATCCGCTTGACCGGAAACCGCCTTGTCCGTCTTAACCGGAGACGAAGAAGTCTTTACCGCAGAATCGACCGGTTTGTTTTCTGTCGGTTTGGTTTCTGCCGGTTTGGTTTCTGCCGGTTTGGTTTCTGCCGGTTTGGTT
>CAZZEF010000346.1:0-4173 GCA_964652875.1 uncultured Planctomycetaceae bacterium | reverse complement strand
AAACTGCACCCGTTTCAAATGAATATCACCACTCGACATATTTATGATGATATTGAGCAATTCAATCTCTTTTGGCCAGTGGTGAATGGGACGGCGGTTATGGCCCGCGATTGGGTTTGTCCGGAAGATCTTCCCAAAATAAAAAAAGCTCACGACGATTTCATCAAAGAACGGAGCGATCATATTTGGGCGACGTACCGGGTGATACAAGACGGTGTAACCCGGCATTTTGTCATTTATGCTCTTCGTGACGCCAACGACCCTAACATGATGGTCGGGATTATTCACGACATCAGCGACGCGAAAAATATCGAATCTCAACGGGATGACGTCCAACAGCTTTGGCAAAAAGTGGTCGATAACATGCCCATTATGATGTTTGTCAAATCCGAAGCCGATGATTTCCGTTATATTCAGTGCAATAAGAACTTCGCGGAATTTCTCGGACGGACGCCAGAACAGGTTGTCGGACATACGGACGCGGAACTGTTCAATCGCCCGGAAGACACGGACTCGTTCCGCAGTCGGGACCTCAGTATTATGGCAAGTCATGAAGCGCAAAAGTTTCAGGAAACCGCCGAGAACGCAAACGGTGATCTTTGTCATATACAAACAGTCAAAATGTCTCTTAAAGAGGCCAACGGACGTTCACTTCTGATCGGTATGTCCGTAGATATTACCGAATTGCAAAACAGTCGCGATGAGGCGCAAAAACATGAAGAGATCTTCCGATTGACCATTCAGTCCATTGGCGACGCTGTTTTGACAACGGATAAATCGGGTAACGTTCAGATGCTTAATCCCGCGGCCGAACAGCTGATCGGACTTCGGACCGAAGACGTAAAAGGAAAACCGCATGAAGAAGTTTTTCGAATCGTCAACGCTCTTGACAACACGCCCCTGATTTCGCCCCTGAAAAAAGCGCTGGATTATGGAAGAACTGCTGAACTCGGCAATTATACCGATTTACTTTCATTCGACGGACACCGCTATCACGTCGCCGACTGCGCAAGTCCGATTCGCAATCGGAACAATGATATTATCGGCGCGGTATTGATCTTCCGTAATGTAACCGAAGAATACCGTCATCGGGAAGAAATGCGCTCCTCTATCGCTCTTTGGAACATCACTTCCGACATCACTAAATTGGCACCGTTCCGTTTACATATTCCAACCAGAAAAGTGTACGGAGATCTGGAAAGGCTTAATCAATACTGGCCGATTGTTGACGGAAAGGCAATGCGGTCTGACGACTGGATTTATCCTGACGATCTGGAACAGGCGAACAAGGAATATGAAAATTTCCTGTCAGGAACCAGTAATCATTTTCTTATAACATTCCGGGCAGTGCGCGATGGTAAGATTCGTTATTATCGCCGTTACGCGGAACATGACGCTCACGATCCTGATATTTTGGTTGGGATTATTCAGGATATTACGATCGACAAAGAACTTGAACAGGATCGGGACGACTCACACGCCTTATGGGACCAGGTCATTAACGCCATGCCGATTCTTATGTTCGTCAAGACGGCGGACGATGATTTCAAATACATCCAATGCAACAAGAATTTCGCGAATTTTATCGGTAAAAAAAGAGAAGATATCCTCGGTCATACTGATGGTGAAATTTTCCCCCGTGAAATAGAAAAAGAACATTTTCGAAAATGGGACAGTAAAATCATGGACGAAGGAAAAGTCCAGGAATTTTATGAGGAAGCGCAAGGGGCCAATAAATACTACCATTTCCAAACGGTCAAAATGCCGTTCACCGACACCAAGGGAAATCATTTGCTGATCGGACTGGCCGTTGATATTTCCGCGTACAAAAAAGCAGAAGAGGAACGAAACGCCGCTCAAAGACTTTTTAACAACGCGTTCGCCGCAATGCCGATCATTTTGTACATCAAATCAGCTGACGACGATTTCAGATATCTTCAGTGCAACAACAATTTTTGCAAACTGTTCGGCAAAACAGAAAGCGAAGTTCTGGGCCGGACCGACGAAGAGATCTTTCCGCATGTACAGGAGGTTTTAAGTTTTTACAATACAGACCGGGAAGCAATGCGCAGCGGCGTGCCGATGGAATTCATTGAGTCTCTTTCAGGGGCTGATAATAAAACCTATCATTTTCGATCGGTTAAAATGCCCGCAACTGATGTGAACGGAAAAGCGATTCTAATCGGCATGGCGGTGAATATTACAGAATTAGTGGAACAGCGCGAACTAATGCAGGCCGCCAGAATTCAGTTGGAAGCGGGTTGTCTGATGAGCCGAAGTTTCACCTTTGAACTCGACAGCAACCGGAACATCTCAACAACAAACGGCTTATACAAAGAACTGGTTCCCCATGTCAACGGTAAACCTCTCGCCATTAAAGAATGGGTTTTACCGGAAGATATTGAAGATCCAACCAATAAAATACAAGCGTTCTTTGACAATCAATGTTCCGAAGTCACGATCAATTTCCGAACGGACTGGTTTGGGAAACGACGGTATTACAAATCCATTCTCAAGGCGGAAAACGGCAAAGTTTACGGTGTTACTTCCGACGTTACCGAACTGCTCGAAACATTGGAAGACGTAAAAACCAACGCGCTGATGTGGAAACAGGTCATGGATGAACTTCCTGTTCGGTTTTTCGTCAAAGATGTCGATAACGAATGCCGTTATCTCATGTGCAATAAAGCCAATGCCGACTTTCTTGGCCTTTCCGAAGAAGAGGTTATCGGAAGAACGACCGAAGAGATCTGCAAACCCAGTCAGGAAATCGACACCTTTCTCAAAGAAGAACGCCAGATCCTGGTCAATCACTGCGTAAGCCATTCCCGGGTGAACATTCCCGATCCCAATGGAATGATTCGGGAAATGGAAAAAATCGAAATGCCCATTACCGGCATCAGAAACAGATCTCTTCTTGTGAGTATCGCGTTTGATATTACCGAACGGGAACAAAGTCTGCGACTTGCCGAAATTTCCGCTCGTATTCTCGCGGGAATCGTTGGCGAGCCGGACTTTACAAAAGTTTTGAATTATATCGGAACTGCAACTACCGAAGTTTTAAATTGTCGAAGAGTGATCTTCGCAAAGTGTGATCAGGAAGGAAGACTTCATTTTCTTCAGGATGCCGGTGTTGATCCGAATTATCACTTCTCTGAAAAAGCCATTGAGATCCATGAATTCTATTGGAATTGTTATCTCGACCGTTTGAACAGAAACGAACTGGTCGCTTTTGAACGAATGGGCGACGATCCCCTTATGGAACCGCTTTTCAAGGATTATCCGGAATACAGAAACAGAGCTTTGGTCGGTACGCCAGTGGTCGTTAACGGAAAATTACACGGCGTCATGATTATTACCTTCAATAAACCGCACCAGTTTACGGAAAACGATGCGCGAACACTTCGAGCGATCGGTAACTGTATTATGCTGGCGGAAAACCGTTCGCAGCAAAACGCGGCTCTGTTGGCCGCACAAGAGGAACAGACTCATCAGCTGGCCGAACGGACCGCTCTGAACGAATGTCTGGCGATCTTCATGGGCAGCGATTACATGGACATTCCTTTTGAGCAGATCCTTGAATCGATTCGTCATCATCTGGGGGCATCGCATTGTTACGTACTTCGCACTGATTTCGAAACAAAATCCGAAACCTGTCTCGCCGAAGCAAGTATCGACAAAAATCATAAATTCTTGATGGGATGTCCTCCGTTCTCCTTTGACCCTGACTCGCAATGGTATACAGAACTCAAAGAAAAATCGATAATCGGAAGGAACACTTTTTCTCTTGATGAAATACTTATCAGGCTCGGTAAAACCCAACCACCAATCAAAAGAGAACATCCCATTTGTTCTCTTTGGGACGCGGCAATCATAATCAAGGGGGAAATATGGGGGACGCTCGGTGTTATTTATGACGATCTTTCGGAAAAGAAATTCAACGCAAATGACGAATCGTTTGTCCTGTCCGCCGCTCGTGTTGTCGCGTTGATTTTAACCCGCGCCCAGCACAGAAACGATCTGATCCTTGCGCTGGAAACACAGCTGAATACCGCGGAATGTCTGCGATGTATGGTCGGGGACGAAGACGCGGCCGCGGCCATGCGCCGACTGCTCGACATTATATACTGGTTCCACTTGATTTTCCGGGAATTGGTATTGACAGAAAAAGTC
>CAZZEF010000345.1:0-4181 GCA_964652875.1 uncultured Planctomycetaceae bacterium | reverse complement strand
TCAACAGAAATTCCGTCATCAGCAATCGGCATTTGTTGTTTATGAAGATCGTTTTCAACCATTGTTCCGGACTCCCTGGTTCCAAAAGAAAAGATTGTATTTTCCGGATCTTGCCGAACCGAAATCAACTCGCCGCAAAAGCAGATCCACTGTATAAAGGATCATAACAGTAATCAGTAAAAAAGGCCATAACGGAACGGCGCGCCAAGCCAATCGTCGATCTTCTTTGAAAAGATCCCCGGGATCAGGTTCAAAAACACCGCCGGTTGTCTCCGCGATCTGTTTCATTAATTCCCGATCCGGATCCGACAGTTTCAACTCATCGCAATAGCCGGTGATCAATCCTCCTGATCGGGAAACAATCGTTCGATTTTCCGTTTGAAGCGACCAATGAAAATGATAACATCCTTTTTGAGATAATTCAACCGCCGACTGATAACGCCCCGGCGCTGTTTGAATCATTTTTTTCTCCATCTTGACCAGATCCGGACCAACAACGGTAAACGTTCCGTCTGCCTGATCAATAAACGAATCCCGATCATCGACCGCGTCAAGAAGAAGTTCCGCCCGTCCCTGTTTTTGTATCAACTGAACATTCGATTTTCCCGAATCGGATCTTTTCATACAATGCCGAACGATCTGAGCCCAAAAGATCGAATGATCCGGCCAGACAAGCCATTCGGCCCCCCAGCGGTTTTTGATATCGGAGGTATAAGCTGCCGACATGCCAAGACCGTATCGCCACCAGCTCAAAAGCGGTTCCCCTTTTTCTGTTGTCAAAATGATCTGCGCGGTTGGCTTCTCTTTGGTTTTGACATAACCGAGCAAAGGCGGAACCGACTGAAAATCAATTCCGGAAAGAACATCCGTCGGACCGGTCCATTGCGGAACAAACGGTTCTTCCGCAATTCCTGATTTACCGGCAATTGTCGTTTCCCGGGAAAAGACTTGCGGGATCATATCCGAATTTTCGCAAACATAATGACGTCCGCCGCCCAGCTTCGCCAAATACTCCAGAAGTTCGTTGTCGGCCCCTCCGATCCCAACGGTCGAAAGCGTTATCCGCTGCGCCTTCATCTGCTGAACGATTGAGTCGTAATCGCCCTGTTCGCTGTATCCATCGGTCAGTAAAATAACATGTTTTAATTTGGCTGATACTTTTTTCATCTGCTGAAACGCTTCGTCAAGAGCCGGATAAATATTGGTTCCGCCTGCCGCTTCAATTGTTCCAATCATGTTTGAAACGGAGTAAGCGGATCCCGCCGCCTGAACAGGAACAACCGGATAACAATCATGATCAAACGCAATAATAGTAATATAATCTCTGGCCGTTAAAAGCTCAACCGCTCCCTTGGCGGCATCTTTGGCCAATTCGATTTTTTCCCCTCCCATTGATCCGCTCCGATCGATCACCAGCGCCAGTGCCAAAGACGGTTTTTCCTTCTCCTTTTCAAACCGGCTTCGGACAGGAAGGATCTCATCCAAAGACGTATTATAATAACCGCCCAAACCAAACGATTGATCCCCGCCGGACACGATCAGTCCGCCGCCCAGATCCCGAACATAAACGGCAAGAAGATCCATCTGTTTTTTGGTTAATGAAAGGGCGGACACATTAGACAAAAAAATGGCATCATAATTTTCAAATTCCTCAAGCGTTTTCGGAATCCCGCCGCTTTTCCGAACTTCGATTTCCAAATCCTGACGCTTCAGTCCCGACACAAACTGCCGAACCGATTTCGCATCATCATCAATCAAAAGTACCCGCGGCCGTCCTTCAGCAAAAACGATATTTGACGCTCTGTTATTGTCAAGAATCGTATCTTCCGGACCAGTAACTGCAGCGCTGTAAATCTCCCGATGCCCTTGATCAAGCGACTGACGGAAAAAAAATCGGTTTTCCCCTTTTTCAAGTTTTTTTATCTGTTCGACTAATTTATACTCTCCGCGGTAAATTGTAACCGTTCCGTCCTGCCGTCTGTTCGATCGAACAACAACCTCCAGCTGAAACGGCTCACCCTTCCGAACTTGCGGCGGTATCCGAAGTTCGGCCAGCTGAATTTCCGGACGCGTTTGACCGGGAAGAAGAACCGTCGATACCGGAACTCCAAGCGTTTGAGCCCGGACCAATGCGCTGCCGGTCGTTTCATTGCCATCCGAAAGCAGAACGATCCTGCCGACCCGCTGCGGGGAAAGTTCCGCAGTCGCAGTCCCCAGTGCCAACGCCAAATTAGTCACGCGACTCCAATTATCAGCGGTTTCACTGCCTTGTTCGTTACTGTTCGCATTATGACCAACCTCCTTATTGTCGTTATTCTTCAAAAAATCGGAGCCGGTAAAATCGCCTGCTTGAGATCCGGCTTTCTCATTGAATGCGTCCGCGTCCTGGATTTTTTTTTCTCCCGGCGTCTCAATTTCCGCCTGTCCTTCTTTTGATGTTTTTAAACCGCCCTTTCTATTTGATTTCTTTAATGAATAATTATCAACCAAAATATTTTCGTATTTCTTAAAACGGGCGGCCTCCGAAAAAGTTGACGCGGCACCGGAAGCAGCGATAATTCGGGGAGATTCGGCAAATTCCATTATGACAAACGGATCTTTTTTTTGTTTTTCAAGCGCTTTACTTACGAACTCCCGACTGAATTGTCGAGCTTGATCGTCAATACTCAAACTGCGATCCAATAAAAAAACGGTCATTTTTTCATGCGTCCCGCATTGGAGAATCGGACCGGAAAGAGCCAACGCAATAAGAATAATCAGCGATAATCGAATCAACAAAGAGAACTGTCGTTGACGCGGTGACAAATCGACAAGACTTCTGCGCCAGATCAGAATAGCCGGACCGGTCAGAAGAATTCCCAATAAATAAACAGGCTGCGTCAATTCCAAATGCATAATTCGCCTCAATCGATCCAGCGTCTTTGATATAAAAACCATTCCGATCCTGTCAAAAACAATGCGGTCAAAGTAAGCCAAAACCAAACAGGACGTCGGAACGACTCCGCTTTCCCGACCTCATTTTTACTGTTCTTTAAAAATCTGATATTTGAACTTCCCGAAAGATCACTTTCTTTCGATGAATTCATATTGCAGGCAATCGTTTTAAAAACGGATCCGTCACCGTTTTCAAGCCGCCATAAACCGCAACGGTTCAATGGTCCGATCATCCCTGCTTCCCCGGATACTTCTGTTAGTTCACCGGAAGGAGACCGCAACTTTCGATTTTTCCCGGCGATTCCTTCCGAGACAAAAACATCGCCCGCCGAACAGACCGTTTCAAGTTCGCCTCCTTCATTTCGAAACCAGTTCAAAGCATTGGTCATAATAACCGGAAAAGCGATTCTTAATGCAAGATCGCCTCTGTTCAAATCAGCGGACAAAACAAGTACATTCCCTTCCGATCGTTCAAACAGCAGTAAAAGAGGATTCCCTTCCGGCGTTTGAGCCAGAATATGAGCATGTGTGCCCGGCTTGGGAATTATTTTTTTTGCTCCTGTTATTAACACATTTTTAAGATGAACGAATTTCATAATCGGCGAATCATCCTTTTGACTCGACACAAGCGGTATTTCCTCCAGATCTTTTACCTGAAACAAATCCGTGTCGGAAAGAGGATTGACAATAATCATTGATCCTTGGGACAGTCGATTCGGGATTTTGTCCTCAAATACCCAAACGGACCCTTTCGGCGCATGATCGGAAATATTCTGAACCTGCTCCAATTGAACGAGCGGAATGGATCGAAAAACATGATCAAGAAAATAGCCAAGTGGATCCTGAAAAAGAATTTTCTGCGGCTTTCGATCGGGAAGAACAGCCCGGGCTGTATTATCGGCGGTCAAAGCATCGGCGCCTGTCAGCGTCGCGGTAAGAATGCCTCCCGAAGCCGAAACGGCGGGAATTACCCTTGTTACTGATCGGCCCGGTTCGATCGAAAGGGGAATGACATCAATCGGAACGCCGTCAAGATCAAGCTCGCCTTGCTGAAGGTCGGTGCTCGTAAGGTCAATCGTCATTCGTCCTCTCCTCCGGTGAACACTTCGAATAGCGCACAGGCAATCATCACGGCCAAGACGAGCAGGACAAGCCTGTTGATCGGGTTCATTGCGCGTTCGCCGTATCGTCTTCCGCTTCCGATGCGTCACTGCATCCAGCGCACAGCCCCGCGATCAGCGGGGCTT
>CAZZEF010000344.1:0-4225 GCA_964652875.1 uncultured Planctomycetaceae bacterium | reverse complement strand
GCGATACAGCTGCGAAACCAAAGGGGCGTCCGGCATGCAGAACTCCAAGACGGCAACCCAGCCGCCTGGTCGGCAGACCCGAACCATTTCCGCCAGTCCTTGATCCGTATCGGCCATATTTCGAAGTCCGAACGCAATCGTTACCGCTGAAAACATGTTCGAAGCGAACGGAAGATCCAAACCGTCGGCCCGGGCAAAAAGGATCTCTTCGCTCCAGCCTTTTTTGCGGCACTTCCCGCGGGCAAGCTCAAGCATCTCTCCCGCAAAATCGACCCCGATTATTTTATTGACGTTCAAAAAATGCTCTTGCCCATCCAAATCGGTAAAAGACTGTTTCCGATCTTCCTCCGGTAAAGAGGAACCGAAAGAACAATTTAATTGAGATCTCTTGATCCAACGGTATAAACCGAGCGAAAGATCGCCCGTCCCCGCGGCAACGTCAAGGATCGGCGCGGACAGATCCCGACCGCCGGACAGATCGTTTTTTATTCTCCTGCCAAGCTCACCTATTGTTTTGCGGCGCCAGTAAAAATCAATTCCAACCGAAAGAAAATGATTCAAAAAATCGTATCGGGAAGCAACTTCCTCAAACATCTTTTGAATTCGTTCGGGTTTTTTATCGACCTTTTTTTCTGTCATAAAAAATTTCCGCTTTCACTTGTCCGTTTCGGACCAATCGCCGATTCGTCGTCAAGACCAATGCCGGAGATCCGTTTTCATTGGGAGATTAAAAGGATTCTTTTTCCGACGGAAAGGCGCCGGACTGGACATCGCTGATATAATTTTTTGCGGCCTCGGTAATGATCCGGCCGAGATGCGCATAAGCTCGGGCGTGTTTGGGTAGCTCCTCTTCCGACCGGCTGTCGTAAAGAAGAAAATCATGAAAAACGAGAACCTGTCCATCGCAAAGATTCCCGGCACCAATTCCAATAGTCGGGATCTGCAGCTTTTGAGTTACTTCACCGGCCAATGTTCGGGGAACACATTCCAAAACGACAGCAAAGGCTCCCGCTTCCTGAACCGCCAGCACATCCTGCGTCAAATGATCGGAATTCCGTTCGATTTTATAACCGCGGACTTTAACGCTCTGCGGCATAAGTCCGCAATGCCCGACAACAGGAATGCCCGCATCGACCAGCGCCTGAATTGTCTCTTTTCGGGCAATGCCTCCTTCGAGTTTAATTCCGTCGGCTCCGGTCTCCTTCATAATTCGGGCCGCGGCCCGAAGACATTCCTCCGGTCCAAACTGACAATAAGGAAAAGGCATATCGACAACGACAAAAGCGCGTTTAGCCGCCCGGGCCACCATTTCCGAATGATAAATTGTTTCTTCCAGTTTAACGGAAAGCGTGTTCTCTTTCCCTTGAACAACATTGGCCAAACTGTCGCCGATCAGGATCATATCAACGCCCGCGGCATCCAGCAGTGCGGCCGAAGGATAATCGTAAGCGGTGATCATAACGATTTTTTCTCCGTTGGCTTTCTTTTTAAGAAGAGCGGAAACCGTCAGTTTATCACTTCGTTTTTTCATGAATTTTCCTTTCCGAATTGAAACGAGGTCAGAGATCCCAAGACAAAAAAGCGGCGGCAATTTTCAAGCCCCCAAGGTCAAACGATCAGCGAACACC
The DNA here is from genome assembly GCA_964652875.1 of uncultured Planctomycetaceae bacterium. Classification (GTDB taxonomy): domain Bacteria; phylum Planctomycetota; class Planctomycetia; order Pirellulales; family Thermoguttaceae; genus JAUNBG01. Next base: position 2,597 of record CAZZEF010000344.1, on the reverse strand, counting down.
GATTTATCATTACTTCCGTCATTTTAAATTATCCGCAATTTTCACCAATTGACCAAAGGGGAATCGGCTGTCTTTTCGACATCAAAACGGAAAATTTGCAATGAAACGGGGAAACATTCCCCCGAGCCTGACTTATTCTAAAATTTTAAAATCCGGTCAGGCTCGTCGCCGTATCCTTTAATACTGATCAGATCTTCTTCAAGAGTAACAACGGCGTGCGCGCAGGAACATTCGACCAGTCCTTTGAAGGTAACATGATGAATTTTATTTCGCGTGCCGAACCCGCCTTCATGAAGATGTCCTGCGAACCAGGCTTTAACGCAGGAATGACGCTCAATAATATCAAGCAGATCCTTTCCGTTCCAGGTTGAAACGCCCATCAAAAAGAAAAAGACGCCGAAATTTCCGAACAGTCCGACTTTCGGGGCGCGTTCGACCGATTTCGCTTCCGCGTAAAGGGGAAAATGCGAGCAGACAATAACTTTTTCTTTCCGTGTATCGGCATTGGTCAGCTCATTTTCAAACCAGTCGAGTTGTTTTTTCGAAAGAGCGCCGTTCCAGTCATAAGGAAGTTTGCCGTCCGGACCGCCGACCCTGTATTTTTCCTGGATCTGTTTGGCTTGCCGCAATTCTTCTTCCGTTTGCGCGGCGGGTATACTGATCTCCATTCCGTCAAGAACAACGATTCGCCAGCGATTACCGGCGTTTTCCGGATCTTTTAAATCGAAAGAATAATAACCCTTGCGCGGAATATTCAAAAGACGTTTTATTTCCTTCTTCTTGGCCCTGTCAACTAAAAAATCATGATTGCCGAGAACACCTTTGATCGGAAGACGCGATTTTTTGAACAGTTCCGCCACTTTGGACAAGTTCTCATAACCGTTGTCCATCGCGTCACCGAGCTGGAGAATCAAAGGAAGCTTCTGATCCGAAAAAAAACCGGCCATTTTAATGAACTTTTCAAATGAGGCGCGATAGTCGCGCTTTCCCGATGGTTCCTGATCAGCAAACTGCAGATCGGTAAAGACACCGAATTTTATCATAACTGGCCTCCGTAAATGTTCTTTACTGTCTGGATAACATACAATATTATTTCTGGATAATATATAATATTAATACTGTCTTTGTCTGCTTAATAACAGGATCGTTTTTATACTGCTTTTATTCTAAATTTTCCGTCATCTCCGCCAATTGACTGCGTGAATCGGCTGTTTTTTGACGTTGTAACGGAAAATTCATAATGGAATCGGTATAATACTTTTGACCGGCAACGGCATTATGACCGGGGATAACGAAACATCAAGGTGAAAAACAGGGATCCGCCCGCGGCATGAAAGGATCTGTTACTCGTTAAAGCTCAGATTTTCAAGACAATAGCGAAGCTGATTTTCCAATTCGTTCCGTTTGAGTTTGATCGATTCGAAAATCTTCGATGTATTGAGAATATCTTCGTCGGTGATTCTTTCATTGCATTTTTCGGCGTTTGTTTGAAAGATCATGACTTCTTCCTGAAGAGCGTTAAGCCATTCGGGCAATTCGAAACCTATTCCCATCGGAGACTTGGTGAATTTTTTAATTTGGGCGGCAAGTTTTTTGAAAGCGCCGGTTGGCGCATCGGAGCGAACGTCATCGACCGCCTGTCCGACCATTCCGCACATTCGGGCGATCTGCAAAGGACGAATCAAACGCTCCTGAATTCTTTCATGAATACTCGGAAGCCAAACGCCGTATTTATCAGAAAGTTCATTATACCGTTTGATCGTTTCGTCGGAAATGCCGGAACTTTTTCGCCCAAAATCTTCTTCCCAAAGTTCGGCGGCTTTAAAACATTTCGACCGAATCATCGTATCATGAATCCAGTAAACCGGTTTGAAATTCCAGGAATTCCGCTCATAAGATGTCAAAACACGCAGCATATCAAGGAAGATGAACGTCTTTTCCCCGTGATCCGAATGAGTCGTTACACTGTTGTAATCAATGTATTCGGAATAATTTTCGGCAATGCATTCGAAGATCAGTTCAAGATAATAAACCGCATGTCGAATTTCAATTTTATTGGCAATCACATCGTCAATAAGTTTCGATCCGAACTCGATCTCTTTTTCCTCTTTTTTCAAATGGACAAGCGAGCGGACCCAATTTTCAACTCCCTGATGCAAAATGGCGCGCAAATTTCTGAAACTGAGAAAATGCTGCGTTAATAGATCCTGACCGTACTTGACGACAAAGGCCATAACGCGGTCCCATTGCGGATAATGAAGAAACGATTCCGTCGCTGAAATCCGAATATGCTGACTATGAGAAAGCCAGCAGGTCAACAGGAGTTCGTTCGTATTGCCGATATAATAAACCAGCGCATCGTTGACCGACATGAAATTCGGATCGTTGGACCGAAGTCGCCAGCGTTTGGACGATTCCGCAATCGCTTTGGTGAGACTTCGGGTCGCGGTTTCGAAAAGACGATCGAATTCGGTAATGGCGCCCGGCATTGACGGACGGATCTGTTCCATATTCTGAATCGTTTGAAGAAGCCGGAACGTTTCCGTGATCAAACCGAGTCTTGGCAACAGCTCCAAAAATCTCAAAACGATCTGCTG
>CAZZEF010000343.1:0-4237 GCA_964652875.1 uncultured Planctomycetaceae bacterium | reverse complement strand
GCGCGGATCGAAATGACATTCCGAAAGAGGCCCGGCAGCCGATGCGGCTGGAGTGCGATTTTCCCGAATCTGTTCAGCTTCGTGTCCGGGTCGGTTTTGTCGGAACGGGAGCTGTTTTGACAATTGTCGCGGATGGAAAAGAGCTGTATCGGCATGAATTCACCCCGGGTCGGGGAAAAGAAGAATGGATCCGTTGCGAAAAGGTTCCGAATACTCAACGGTCAATCGCCTGGTATGAATTCGACGCAAACGTGACATTGCCAGCGGGAACTCAAAAAGTGGAAATACGAAACGCGACTCGAACAGGCGATCATCTGGCGCTGTCTGAAATCGGATTGAAAACAGGCGGGGGTCAAGAGAGGGTTCTTCAATGTTTTCCTGGTTGGGATGATCCGTCGTCGCATCTTTCCTGCCGTCTTGAAGGGCGTACCGTTGCGATGAAAAATGAAAGCGTTCGGGATCGGAATTGGCTGCAAAGAACCTGTTATGATCCCTGGCTTGACTTTCAAAAGACGACAGGAAGTGGAGTCATGGTCGGTGAATTCGGCTGCGGATCCGAGACGCCGCATCAAGTCATGCTTGCCTGGATGGAGGATCTTTTGAAATGTTGGCAAAAAGCGGGCTGGGGCTGGGCCATGTGGAACTTCCGAGGCGGAATGGGGGTTGCTGATACCGGCCGTAAAGATATTGTTCCTGAACAGTGGCGCGGTCTGAAACTTGACAGAAAATTGATCGAACTGTTGCAAAAATACTGAGAGTTTGTGACAATAATTTCATCATTATTTTATTACTTTTTTATGGGAGAAAAGAATGAAAAGAAAAGCGTTTACCTTGGTAGAACTTTTGGTCGTGATTGCGATCATTGGAATTTTAATCGGACTGCTATTGCCGGCGGTCCAGGCGGCGCGGGAAGCAGCCCGACGCATGCAGTGCAATAATAATATGAAGCAGGTGGGGCTGGCGTTGCAGAATTATCATGACACTCAAAAAGCGTTTCCTGCTTACCGGATCAAACGTAATAACAAGAGTGACCGCTGGGGCGTTATGTACGCGCTGACCCCTTACATGGAACAGCAGAGCTTATACAGTCAGATTGAGGGTGATGCCAAAGCCAAATTTACCGCAGGCGGCGGCAATAACGAAATTCTTCCTGACCGGCAAGCTTCCGAAGCGTTTAATACGGCCGTTATCAGTACGTTATGCTGTCCTTCGGATCAATACGCGACGGAGATCGACGGCGGCGCCGCGGCCAATAATACATCGGGCAGTAATGTCATGCCGTGTTTAGCCGATATTATTTTGGTCAATACACTTTATGATCATTCGAACGCGGGCCATTATACATTGGGTCAGGTTAATGCCAGGGCTCTTTTTGTTGCCAATAACTGGCAGACCATGGGCCGTATCAAGGACGGAACTTCGAATACAATCGCAATGAGCGAATCGGTGGCGTCTTCCAATGTTCACAACGAGGGAGAAAAAGATCGTCGGGTTCGCGGCGGTGTGTCCGACTGCAACGATGTTTACGGAGGATCAACAAGTATTGTTGCGCCCGCTAAATGTATTGCCAAACGGGATACTGTCGATTCAACGTTCATTACCAATCCGCATCGATCACTTCGCGGACGTCGCTGGGCGGACGCGCTTCCCGCCCTGATCGGCTTTAATACCTGTCTTCCGCCGAACTCGCCTTCGTGTGTCCGGGGCGGATATCTCGGCTGGGGTTTCATGTCCGCTAACAGTAATCATTCCGGCGGGGTAAACGTCCTCATGTGCGATGGCGCGGTCCGCTTTGTTTCCGAAACGATCAACTGCGGCGATTTGACAAAAACTTATAACTGCAAAACTTATTATTCCGAAGAAAGTCCGTTTGGTGTTTGGGGAGCAATGGGCTCCATGAACGGACACGAAACGGCAAGTCTGTAATTTCTGTTAATTTGTGTTATTGTCTTTGAGAATGTAATTAATAATTCAGGAGTTTTTATTATGACAGATCATATTTATCGGGCAAAAAAAAGGAGCGGTTTTACGCTGGTCGAGCTGCTCGTCGTGATCGCGATTATTGGGATTTTAATAGGTCTGCTGCTTCCGGCGGTTCAGGCGGCTCGGGAAGCGGCCCGGCGAATGCAATGTACCAATAATCTCAAACAACTGGGATTATCGCTGCAGAATTATCATGATATTTGCAATTCTTTTCCGGCGCGTCAGTGGGCCAAAGTTACCGCAGGCAATACTTCGGCTCAATGGGGAGCGCTTTACTCTCTTCTTCCTTACATGGAGCAGAGCGCGACATACAATCAAGTTGAGGGTGATATTAAAACAAAGGAACGGGCAACTCCCAAACCGAACGATGTTGCGGCGGACTCGCGATCATCCAGCGCATTTAATACACTGCAAATAGAAGGACTTTATTGCCCTTCGGATGAAAACGCCAAACCGATTACCAACGGACCGACTGCCGCGACCACCGGAACAAATTATATGCTCTGCAATGCCGATATTGTTCTTGTCAATACAGCAATGGATCACAGTTTTCATTCCGATCATTACAGCGCGGATCAAATTATGAACAGGGCCGTTTTTCACTGCAATGTCTGGCAAAGTATGTCGAGTATTCTTGATGGGACATCCAATACGATCGCCATGAGTGAAAGCGTTGCGTCGCCTTCTTTTGAATCGTCGAGTGCCCCGGTTGAGTTAAAGGGGGGGATCTCCGCATGTCCCGGTGTTTATGGGGGTAATCATGATGTTGATCCGACCGCGTGTATTAAAAAACGAAATTCCGTCAAGTCTTTTAAAATTGACAATCCGGTTCGAAGTCTGCGCGGAAAGCGTTTTGGCGATGGAACCATGTCGATGGTCGCTTTCAATACCTGTCTTCCGCCGAACTCGCCTTCGTGTTCCCGATCAGATCTATGGGGTTGGGGATTCTATTCCGCGAACAGTGAACATTCCGGGGGAGTCAATACGGTTTTCGTCGATGGTGCCGTTCGCTTTATTTCCGATACGATCAATTGCGGCGATTTAACGCAAAAGCCCAAGCCGCGTGAATATTACAGCGGTAAAAGCCCGTTCGGGATTTGGGGGGCTTACGGATCTATTGCCGGCAGTGAAACTGAAGCGCTGTAATTTTGCCCGAACGGATCGGCAAGCGGGGATCCGTCTTGAAAATCCGAGATCCGCAGAAGTGCGGATCTGTTTTTTCATGTTGGATCTCATGACTTCGTTTGAAATGATATTGTTTCCAACTGTCGGTATTTATTTTTGGGTTTTTTCTTCGCTGATATTTTGACGCGGAGTTTTTTTAATGCCGAAACAGAAAAAAACAAAACGCAATTGATCTAATTGAATTTTGCGGAACACCCTGTTTGGTGTTCCGCTTTTGACCGTTTATGAAAGGAAATCTTATGAGAATTTATCTTGCGTTAATGCTTTTGACCGCTGCCGTTCTCTTTGTCGGCTGCAAAGGTGAACCCCGACCGGACGGAATGCCTAATCTTGTGCCTTGTACTGTTGTCATTACACAGAATAATGCACCTTTGGAAGGGGCTTCCATTGAGTTATACAGTAAAGGCGAATCCTGCCCGTGGCCCATTACCGGAAAAACTGACGCGGAAGGCAAAGCGAATTTGGTGACTTACGGTAAATTCCAAGGCGCGCCTAAAGGTACTTTTACCGTTGTCGTTGAAAAAACAGCGATTGAAAATGAAGAAGAATACAAAAAAGCTTACGATGAAAACGGTCGGCCGACCACGAATAAAAAATTCAATGTTCTTTCTTTTGTCGACAAAAAATATAAAACAAAAGAAAGCAGCTCGCTGGAAATTAAGATCGAAGGTAAAACCGAACAGACGTTCGATGTTGGCGCGCCGGTTAAGATCGTCGTTGATGTTCTTGATCCGCATGGTGTCTGATCCCTTCCGGTTTGCGAGATCTTTTAAGAAAAGGATTTGCCCGGACTTTGTTTGTTGTTTGCCCTCCCAGCGTTCTCGCGTTCCGCAGGGAGAAAATTTTTCTGCAAAGGGAAAAGAAGCAAGCGACCAGCGGGAGCGATAATATGTTTTCAGCGCGGAAGCGCTAAGCGGAAAGCAGCGCCTCCGCGCAGCGTGAATCGGCTTTTCTTTTGACGTTATAACGGAAAATTCATGCAGGGATCGTTATAAGCGGATATCTTTATCAGGTAAGCGACCAGCGGGAGCGATAATATGTTTTCAGCGCGGAAGCGCTAAGCGGAAAG
>CAZZEF010000342.1:0-4258 GCA_964652875.1 uncultured Planctomycetaceae bacterium | reverse complement strand
CGGTGTTCTTTCGATACGGGTAAGAGAAAATTCCCCAATCAAAAGCGGGAAACTTCAATAAATAAAAGAAAGAAATACCGTTGGAATCCGGACCAGTGTTTTTTACAGGACGAACGATTGACTCAATGAAAAAACGATATTCTTCGTCTGTCTTCCTGAAAAATTTTTCCAACAGGAAACGCTTCTGCCGATAGATTTTTTCGTTGTTATTTTTCAACTGTTTTCATTCGAATAAAAAAATAAGCGTCTCTTTAAAGAATGATCAGCCATTTCGTCACCGGACAAAATCAACAGACTTGCCGCATTTATACGGACAACATTTTAGTTGTTCGATGATTTACAACATTTGACTTCGTGAACCGACTGATCTTTTGACGCCGAAACGAATAATCCATTATGAAATCGGTATAACAAATTGACTCTCAAAATCCGATCAAATTTCGACCGTCACACAAAATACAATAAAGGTAAAAAGAAATGGCCAGTCAATTTCTCTGTTCCGTCAAATACGGACTTTTGGCGATCATCGCTTTTGTCGGTCCCAAAGTCATTACAGACTCGGGCAGCTATTTAAGTAATGTCGAGAAGGGATTGGAACACTCATCCGCAACAAAAAACGAACAGGAAAAGTTTAATTTTAACCTTAATCAAAACACAAGAATGACATCCGGGTATCCTTTAGAAAATTTTTCAGAAAAAGAAAAAATAAATTTCCCCAAGTACAGCTCCGACAAGCAGAAAGAGAATTTTTCAGGTCTGATAAAAAGATCAAATAATCAAAACAATTTTTTTGATAATAGTTTGAATATATTTTCTGATAAAAAGGGAGATGAAATTCCTTCTTTTGATAATAAAGACGACAATCGTAATTTATGGATGGTTGAGAAAAACTGGAAAATACCCTTTACCGCCCAGGAAACGATATTTCGATTCGACCGAAGTCCGGACTGGATTCTCAAAACCTGGACGCGCGCCGATACAGTTCATTCAGAATATCCTCTTTTAGGATATAGAGTTGCGGTTATTACTGGTCCTGACAATGACGATTTAAGCGGGGTCCTAACCTATTATTTCAACCGTAACCGGCTCGCAAGAATCGACTTTTCCGGTCAAACCGGCGATTATAATAAAATTCAACGGTATCTGACAAGAGTTTACGGTCTGAAATTATCGGACCAATCGCCATTTAATACCTATTTATACGAGTCTTCGTTAAACAGCACCTATTTTCGGGAAGAAACCGCGCAAAGCAGTTTACGGATCACCGCAACAGGAACCGCTTACGCCGACAAACCGAAAGAGAATTATGATATAGATATCATATTATTCCCATAAAAAACATGTTATATAGATACTTAATACAATAATCTTCAAGAAAATATTTTCAAAAAAACAAAATTCTTTTTTAAAATTTTCAAAATTTTTTTGGAAAAAAACCAAAATTTTTCATTAAATTTTCATCATTTCGCAAGCAAAAATTTTAAGGAATTTCACATAAAATGTACTGATAATAAAGAATTTCAGGGCAAATCAGCCTCACCGCTCTTGTAAGAAATTATATTTTATGATAATATATTAGTTTGGCGGTTTTAATTAACGCTTAACTATATCAATCATAAGTCAGGAGGATTCTCTTACATGGCTACCACTTCGCAACGAAGATTGCAGTTTACCGAAACTCGTGTGTTCGGCAGCCAGAGCTCCGTGTATCCGGTTCCGGATCTTACGGTTCTTCAAACAAAGAGCTATGCGCAATTTCTGCAATACGACGTTCCCCCTCTGGAACGAAAAGATATCGGTATTGAATCGGTATTGCGGGAAGTATTCCCTATCGAGAGTTTTGACAAGACCATGCGTCTTGAGTATCTGTATTATAATTTGGACAAACCGCGTTTTACTCCGGATGAATGCCGACAGCTGCGGTTGACTTACGGACGCCCCCTGCGTGTCCGTCTGCGTCTTGTCCGTCCTGAGGACACCTTGGAAGAAGATGTTTTTCTTGGCGAACTCCCCATCATGCTCGGCGGCGGTGAATTCATTATCAACGGCGCCGAACGTGTTGTTGTCAATCAGTTGCACCGAAGCCCCGGTATCGATTTCATTCCGGAAGTTGAAGACGGCCGGAAAAGCTTCCGAAGCCGTATCATTCCTGACCGCGGAAGTTGGATCGAACTGCTCATTTCACGAAAAGAAAGCATTCAGGTTCATATCGACCAAAGCAGCAAATTCCCCGTAATGATGCTCCTGCGCGCCCTGGATCAGAATTACAGTACTGATGTTCAAATTCTCCGCGCTTTTTATAAAACATACACCGTCGATATCAAAGGGGGCAAAAGCTCGTCAAGACTTGACGGCAAAATCGCCGTCGGCAATATCTGCTATCCCTCCGACAGTGAACATCCTGATGAAGTAATCGTCGAATCCGGCAGTCAGATCACCAAGACCAAAGCTGACGAAATCACCTCCTCCGGACTCAAAAGCGTCGAGATCATGGACGAAGTACGCAATAAACTTCTTCTCAATTCTCTTGACGACGACAAATCAAGTTCACACGAAGAAGCGTTAATGCTCTTCTATCGGCGAATGCGCCCGGGCAATCCTCCCCAACTCGAAAAAGCCAAAGAGCTTTTTAACGAAAAATTCTTCGATACCAATCGATATCGGCTCGGCCGGGTCGGGCGGTTCCGCATGAACCGCAAACTCGGTATGAACGTCGATCTTGACCAAATGTCGCTCAACGCGGAAGATATTATCGCCGCCGTTTCGTATTTATACCGGCTTTGGAGCGGTGACCCGGATGCCCAGGTCGACGATATCGACCATTTGGGAAATCGACGTATTCGAACTATCGATGAACTGGCCGCCGATGATCTGCGTAAAGGCTTCATTAAACTGCGTCGAACCGCGCAGGAACGTCTCAGTTCCGCCGAAGCGACTCCGCGAAGCGTTATCAATCAGAAGAGTATTTCCGCGGCAATCGATTACTTCTTCGGCCGGGGCGAACTCTCTCAAGTCGTCGACCAGACCAATCCGCTCTCCATGCTGACCCATGAGCGCCGTTTATCCGCGTTGGGCCCCGGTGGTTTGAACCGAAAACGCGCCGGTTTCGATGTTCGAGACGTACACTCGTCCCATTACGGACGAATTTGCCCGATCGAAACCCCTGAAGGTACCAACATCGGACTGATCACCAGCTTGGCCATTTACGCCGGAATCGACGAATTCGGTTTTCTCGTTGCTCCGTATCGAAAAGTCATTAAAGGCAAGATCACTGATCAAGTCGAATGGCTTCGCGCGGATGACGAACATGACGCCAAACTTGTTCCTGCCGATACCCCGGTCCGAAAAATCACCGATCAGCCCGGCTTTATCGGTGAACTGATCCCCGACCCGATCTCCGGACTCGTTATTGCCCGGTACCGCGGCGATTATGCCCCTATTCCGATCAAACAGGTCCAGTATATCGATATCGCCCCGAACCAGATGATCGGTGTTTCCGCCGGTTTGATCCCGTTCCTGGAACACGACGACGCCAACCGCGCCTTAATGGGCTCCAACATGCAGCGACAGGCGGTTCCGCTTCTTATGTCCGAACGTCCGATCGTCGGAACCGGTCTCGAAAAAGCAACCGCCGAAAACTCCAGTCTGCTGGTAAAAGCACGACACGCCGGGAAAGTGACTTACGTCGACGCCAAAAAAATCATTATTAATGATGAAGATGTCTACAATCTTCGAAAATTCGTCGGCCTGAACGAACGAACCTGTCAGAATCAGCACCCCGTTGTCGTTCCTGATCAAATGGTCGCCGAAGGCGAAGTCATTGCCGATGGAGCCAGTACCGACCGCGGTATTCTTTCACTGGGCCGAAACGTTCTGGCCGCCTTCATGACCTGGGACGGATACAACTACGAAGACGCCATTATTATTAGTGAAGAACTTGTTCAAAACGATACCTTTACTTCAATTCACATTGAAGAGTTCGATACCGAAATCCGCGATACAAAACTCGGACGCGAAGAATTCACCAAAGACATCCCGAACGTCGGTGAACGCGCTTTGCGCAATCTGGACGAAAACGGAATTGTTCAGGTCGGTACCTATGTCCGCCACCGCGATATTCTCGTCGGAAAGGTTTCACCGAAAAGCAAGTCAGAACTGACCCCGGAAGAAAAACTTCTGCATGCCATTTTCGGACGCGCCGGTGAAGATGTTAAAAAACCAGGTTATTACTTCTCATATTCCTATAATTATTTTATCA